>CAYXUS010000160.1:0-68385 GCA_964468415.1 uncultured Caldithrix sp. | reverse complement strand
TGTTAAAATCAATTTCATTGAGCTTGTTAATCACCTGACGGATTACGGTGCCATTTTTCATATAATTATTGGTACCGGAAAAGATTTCGCGTACAATCAACGCCCGTTTATTACCGTTACTAACATCAAGATTCTTCAAAGTTGGGAACAGGGTATTGTCGATAAATTCCTGTAATTCGCTGCCAGTCATGCCTTCATCATCCGCCGCCCAATTGCGCCATTGGATGTTTTCAGGGATTGGAGATTTATAATTTTCCCGCAAAAGTTCAAGTTCTTGGTCTTTGTCATCTAAAATTTTCAGGAAAATCATCCAGCCAAGTTGCTCAATACGTTGGGCATCGCCGGAAACACCGGGATCTTTGCGCATGATGTTTTGAAGTGTTTTAATGATGTTGCCAATGTTTTTCATAATTTTTCTCTCTCACAATGTTCACAAAGGGCACAAAGGAGTAATTATTCTATTGTTCCATTTATGACTCGTTTTAAACCGTTCTTCAACAAAGATTCGTTGAAATTTATCAACAAACCCAATTTACAATTTGTCAACTTTAAATAAGTTAACAATTGCTTAAAATGAACATCTTCTAATTTTCTTACTGATTTAATTTCAATAATTACCTTTTGATTGACAATGATATCTGCTCGGAATCCTCTATCAAAATATATTCCTTCGTATATAACAGGTATTTCTTTTTCTGCTACAACATCCAAACCCGATTTTTTTAACTCATAAATTAAAGCCCCTTGATAAACAGATTCAAGCAAACCAGGCCCTAAGGCTTTGTGAACTTTTAATGACTTTTCAACAACAATTTTTGAAATCTCATTCTCGTTCATTTTTGTCTCTCACTATGTTCACTAAGAACACAAAGATATTTTATTTTTAACCTTATTTAAAAAATTTACATTAATATGCCTTTTTTTATCTCTCACTTCTTGTATCATAAACACAACCTTATTTTAAAATTGTCCTTTGTGCCCTTTGTGTCCATTGTGAGACTTCTAAGCTGCTTCCTTATACAAAAGCGTTTCCAATTCTTTAATCATTTTTAAATAGCCGTCTTTTCCACCAAAAATTTTTACAATTTCGGCAGGAGTACCAATTTTAGTAAAAGGATCAATTTTCAAGACAGCCATGTCTTCAATATTCTCGATGCCTTCCGTTGCATATTTATCGAGCAAAGCTTCAATTACCCTCCGGGCTTGCGGCCCGTATTTGGTAAAGTAGTTTCGTTTTTTAACCTTTTCCGCACGTTCGCGCCGCGTAAGTGCCGGCATATCCCAGGCCACGTGGCAAATCAGATCAAATAAATCCAAATCTTTTTTGACTTCTTCTTTAAGGTTCTCAAGAATGACGCCTTGCGCTTCCAATTCATCAATTATAGCTTTCTTTTTTTCTGCAGAATTCCATTTGTTTAAGAACTCATCCAGACTGCGAAAATTTTTAAGGATGTTACGTTTTGTATAATCTTTTAAACTTTCGGTAATTAATTTACCATCGCCATCCAAAAATTGAATTCGTTCATTAAGAATAGAAACATCGACACCCGCTACATACACCTTCTCTCGTGGCTCTGAAACCACTTCACCACCCGGAACAATTTGGGGCTCTTCATAGTTAATTGTTTTTTCATCTTCAAATTTAATTTCTTCACCGGATTCTTGATCGATAATCGTTTCTTTTTCTTCTGGATTAATATCATCTTCCGTTAATGGTTCATCGGCATTCACTTCTTTAACCATAACCGGTTCGCCGTCAAAAGCCGGATCGGCAAACAAATCAGTTACATTGCGAAAATCCATTATCGTAAAAAATGTTTTCCCATATTCTTCATTTATGCGCGTGCCGCGGCCGATAATTTGTTTGAATTCGGTCATCGAATGAATATTTGAATCCAACACAATCAGTTTGCAGGTTTGGGCGTCGATACCTGTGGTCATTAATTTGGAAGTTGTAGCAATAACCGGATAGGTTTCTTCGGGATTAATAAAATTGTCCAGTTCGCGTTTGCCCTCCTGATCATCGCCGGTAATACGCATTACATATTTGTGATTGGCTTGAACCAGATCGCTATTAAAATTGGCGAGTGCCTGGCGCATGCGTTCCGCATGTTCGATGTCCACGCAGAAAACAATCGTTTTATCAAAACGATTTGTTTTCTTTAAAAACTCAGTAACTTTTTGAGCTACTATTTTGGTTCGTTCATCAATAACAAGATTTCTGTCGAAATCTTTGGTGTTGTAAATGCGATCTTCAACCGGATTCCCATTTATATCTGTTTTCTCTTTTTCAGGGCGCCATCCTTCCAGATCAATATTAATTCCAACACGGATTACTTTGTACGGCGCCAAAAATCCATCGGCTATTCCCTGCTTTAGTGAATAGGTGTAAATGGGCTCTCCAAAATATTCGATATTTGAAACTTCTCTGGTTTCTTTAGGCGTGGCCGTTAAACCAATGTGTATGGCTGATTTGAAATATTCCAGAATTTCCCGCCATGCGCTATCGGCGGCAGCGCTACCGCGGTGGCATTCATCCACGACAATTAAATCGAAAAAGTCTGGGCTGAATTCTTTGTAGGCATCTTTATCTTCATTATAATTTGTTAATCCTTGATACAACGCAAGATATATTTCATAGGCTTTATCGATTTGTTTCTTTCGAATCACCGTCATTCGATCTTTAAAATGTTTAAAATCACCCCGCTTGGTTTGATTGATTAGCGCATTACGGTCTGCCAGAAATAATACGCGTTTTACAGTTCTACTTTTCCATAAGCGATAAATAATTTGAAATGCGGTATATGTTTTGCCCGTGCCTGTTGCCATTACAATTAATATTCTTTTTTGTCCGCGGGCAATTGCTTCAACAGTGCGGTTAATAGCTATTTGCTGATAATAACGGGGGGTTCTACCGGAACCGTCAAAAAAATAATCAAAAGAAGAAATGCGCTCTTGTTCGGGGGTCTCAATCCTTTTGAACTTTTTATATCGCTGCCAGAGTTCCGACGGGGCAGGAAAATTTTCAAGAGATAGTTCTCTTTCAATTTTTTCAGAATAACCAGAACGATCATGTTCCAAAAACGCATCACCATTAGAGCTGTAAGCCACAGGAATATCCAAGATTTCTGCATAGTCCAAAGCCTGCTGCATCCCCGAACCTAACGAATGGTTATTGTCTTTCGCTTCAATTACGGCAACCGGAATATTGGGTTTGTAATAAAGAATGATATCAGCCTTTTTACCCTTACCGCGTTTTGTTTTGTTTCCTTTTACATAAATCCTGCCTTCGGTGAAATACACTTCTTCGCGAATTTGTTTCTGCGTATCCCATCCTGCTTCTTCCAAAGCCGGAATTATGTATTTGGTGATTATGTCGCGTTCGGTTAAATCCTTTTTTGATGTCATTTGAAACCCAAAAATATTTTATTAACCCGCCAAGGGTGGTGGGTTAATAAAGTTAGTCAATTTTATAATATCATTCAAAACTTAACCATTTAACTATTCCATAAACCGAACTGCCCAAATAATGGCCAGCCCCACTAAAAAAATCACCAAACGCAACATGCGATCCTGGGAAACATGATGCACCTCCGGCAGCAAATCATCTGCTGCTACGTGCAAAAACGTTCCTGCCGAAAAAGCAACCAAATAGCCAATGGTCTGGTGATTGGTACTCTCTTTCAAAAACAAGTAAGTAATCACCGCACCGATGGGTACCATGAGTGAAAAAGCGGTTAAATAGGCAAAAAGTTTTTTGGTAGAGTATTTCTCTTTAATGAATAAACTGGTTAATGAAAGCGAAGCCGGTAGCTTGTGCAAAATGACAGCCAGGAACACAATAAAGCCCAACCGGGGGACCATAAGCCCTGCGCCCAAAGCCAAACCGGTAATCAGGCTGTGCAGCGAAAGCCCGATAAAGGCCGAAAGTCCTACATGGTGATATTCACAATGTTCCGCCGGGCAAGGGTGAGTCATGATGAATTTTTCCAGGATGAACAAGGTTAAAAAACCCACCAGCGCGGGCAACCCCATTTGCGGGCCGATTTGTTCTGCCGCGTCCGGAAGCATGTGTAAGAAAGCCGCCCCCAGTAACACACCGGCTCCAAGGCTGATAAACAGATGGATCATTTTCAGATTGTGTTTAAAATAAAGGGGAATTAGCCCACCTATCCAGGCCACTAAAATAATGCTCAAAGAATAGATGATGAGTTGAAGCGTATTCTGGCTCATGATTTTTCCTCCTCGGAATTTTCAGAATGATTGTTACGCGGCTTAATGCGAATGGCTCCCTCCTGCTCGGGGAATTTGCCATGAATGCCTTTGTAAAATTCCCGGATCGTTTCCATGTCTTTCTCAATATCGCCACTGGGCCAGAGAACCGGCCCGAAGCCGCCTGTTTTGTTCGGGTAATCCAGAAAGCCCAGGGCAATGGGCACGCCCGCTTCCAGAGCCATGTAGTAAAAGCCGGTACGCCAGTAATCGGTTTTTTTGCGCGTGCCTTCCGGAGAAAGCGTGAGCACAAATTGCTCGCTGTTATTAAAAATTTCTTTGACCTTTTGCACCAAATTCTGTGATTTTTCACGCTGAATAGGGACGGCTCCGGCCCATTTCAGAATCCAGCTCAACGGCCATTTAAACAGCGATTTTTTGGCTAACCACTTTAAATGCACACCCATCGACTTAAAAACCACCAGGCCGACAAACGCATCCCAGTTTGACGTGTGCGGATAGCCGATCATCACGTATTTGGGATAAGGCGGAACCTGCCCCTTTGTTTTCCAGCCCATAAGGCGCAAAATAATTTTTGCGATTCTATCCGAAAACCGCAAGGTAACTGTTTCGTTTATTTCTTTACGCACGCATTCACCCTGTGTTTGTTAACCATATTTAACATTTTGTTGCCAAAAATTCAACTAATTTAAATCTATTCATTTGGTGAAAAAATGACAAAAAAGTTGCAAATTTCTGGAATCTATTCCCGCCGGAAACTAAAAAAGGGAAGAATGCGATGCTTCTTCCCCGTTGGTGTTTTTGGTTCGTATCCCTTAAAAGCCCAGCTTTTCCATCAAACGATTGATGGGCGTGGAATTCTGCATGATGTAAAAATGAATGGCCGGGACTTTTTTCTCCAGCAATTCGCGCACCTGTTTCAGAGCCCACTCAATGCCAATTTCCACCACTTCCTTGTCATCCCTGGCCTGCAGCACGCGATCGGTTAACTCGGTGGGCAGCGAAATATGAAACGAAGCCGGAATGGTGGTCAGTTGGCGTTTGGATGTGAGAATCTTCAGGCCGGGAATAATGGGCACGTCGATGCCGGCCTGCCGGCACTTTTGCACGAAATCGAAATAGTAGCGGTTGTCGTAGAACATTTGCGTCACCACGTAATCCGCCCCGGCCTGTACCTTGTTCTTCAGATTTCTGATGTCAAATTCCAGATTCGGCGCGGCAATGTGTTTTTCGGGATAGGCCGCAACGCCAATGCAAAAATTGGAAGGCCTGGCGTCCACCAGATCTTCTTCCAGATATTTTCCGGCGTTCATGTCTTTAATTTGCCGCACCAGATCTACGGCGTAATGGTTTACGCTGCGTCCGGCAATGATGGGTTTTTGGTAGTTGCTGTCTTCGCCGCGAATGGCCAGTACGTTTTCGATGCCCAAATATTGCAAATCGATCAGGAAATCCTCGGTTTCTTCGCGGGTAAATCCGTTGCACAAAACGTGTGGCACGGCGTCGATGTTGTATTTGTTTTGAATCAGAGCGCAAATGCCCAGCGTACCCGGACGTTTGCGTTTGATTTTGCGCTTAATGCCTTGTGGCGTTTCTTCGTAAGTTACCTCGGCCGCGTGGCTGGTGATGTCAATGAATGGTGGATTGTATTTGGAAATATCGTCCACCACTTTGAGCAGGCTCTGGATGTCGCCCCCGCGCTTGGGCGGAATGATTTCGAAACTGATCAGGGTTTCTTTGGCTTTGGCCAAGTGTTCGGTTACTTTCATGGCAATTTTACATCCTAAATGTTTGCATTCATCGAATTGATGGCGCAATATAAAAAATTTTTTTAACGGAATCTAATTTTACTGAAAAATGATGAATAAATATTCAATATTGTTTCCTGCATTTTCGACCGTCTGCTTTATTTTGCAACTAAACAGGTGCTCCGGCGTTCCTTGAATATGGATTCGAAGTGCAGAATAAAAATTAGAATATGAATGATTAATTTCGTATATTTGCAGCCAACTTTTTAAACGGTGAAAAAGCGGGTTACATGACACGAACGAAAGCAGGCCTGGTGTTGGGCGGTGGCGGAGCCCGCGGGCTGGCACGCATTGGCATTATTAAAAAATTGGTGGAATGCCAAATTCCCGTTCATGCCATTACCGGTGCCAGCATGGGCGCCATTGTCGGAACTGCCTGGAACATGCCACGGCCCAGCGGCTTATGGAGACGTCCGGCTTTTTGCTGGTTCCCGAATTGGGTGATTTGAACTGGACAGAGTTTGAAAAGACCGACACGTTCATAAAGCAGGGCGAAGCGATTGTGGAAAAAAATATTGCGCGTCTTAAACACACGTTGCAACAGTACGATAAATTCAGCGAGCGTTTAAAGCGCTGGACTGCAAGGAGATTAAAGATTCGATGAAACGAGCTTTTGTTATTATTCTGGACGGTGTGGGCGTGGGGCAGTTGCCCGATGCGGCGGAGTACGGAGATGTGGGAAGCAACACTTTGGGCAATCTGGCGCAGGCTGTTGGCGGATTGAATTTGCCCCATTTGGAGACATTGGGCCTCGGGAAAATTATTCCCATTCAAGGAATGAACGGGGCCGTCGAGGCCCGGGCCAATTACGGAAAGATGCGTGAAGTTTCGGCCGGGAAAGATTCCACCAGCGGGCATTGGGAAATTGCCGGCCTGGTTCTGGAAAAGCCTTTTCCCACCTATCCTCATGGTTTCCCAAAAGAGGTCATCGACGAATTTACTCGTCGTACCGGCTACGGAGTGCTGGGCAACAAACCGGCCTCGGGTACCGAAATCATTAAAGAATTGGGCGAAGAACATTTGCGTACCGGCAAATTAATCGTTTACACCTCTGCGGATTCGGTCTTCCAGATTGCAGCGCATGAAAAAGTGGTGCCGGTGGAAAAACTGTACGAGATCTGTCAGATTGCGCGGGATATGCTGCAAGGCGATCATGCGGTGGGCCGGGTAATTGCCCGTCCCTTTGTGGGAGAAAACGCCCAGACGTTTGTGCGCACGCCGCGCCGCAAAGATTTTTCGCTGACACCTTTTAAGCCGATTTTGCATCAAATTTTAAAAGAACATGGCTGGCCGGTGGTTTCGATTGGCAAAATTTACGACCTGTACGCCGGTGTGGGCATTGGCAAAGCCGTAAAAACGCACAATAATGCCGAAGTAATGCAGGCTATTTTGAATGAGATGGAAACCACCGAACGCGGCTTTATTATGGCCAATCTGGTCGATTTTGACATGCTGTGGGGGCATCGTAACGATGTGCAGGGCTTTTACAACGGCCTGAAGGAATTTGATGACTGGCTTCCTGAGTTTTTGAACGCCCTGCGTGATGATGATTTGGTGATCATTACGGCCGATCACGGGAATGATCCCACGACTCCGAGCACCGATCATTCCCGGGAATATGTGCCCCTGCTGGCCTTTGGGCCGGGATTCCGGCAGAATGTGGATTTGGGAACACGCAAAACCTTTGCCGATGTGCAGGCCACCTTAACCGACTATTTTGGGGTGCCGGGTACGGGAAAAGGTGAAAGTTTTTTGTCCCAAATTCGATTTTCGTAAATCCAATAGATGATACCCTATAAATAAGGAGCAAGGGTTTCGGTTGGCGCGTACACGGCTCATTCAGAAAATTAAGGAAAAATTTAGAAAAGCCAATAAAAAATCCAATGAGATCGCGCAAATCAGTCGACTGAAATTAGACATCATTGCCGTAAAAAAGGAGCTGGAAGAGCGTTTGTTTGAGCTGGGTGGCATGGTGTACGAAAGGTTCAAAAAAGAAGAAATTCCCGATTTAATGCGTCATTTGCCGGAACGGCATATTTTGGAGCAGATAAAGGAATTGGAAAAAGAATTAAACGCCTACAAAGAGCAACTGAAACAATTGAAGAACAAATAGGGAACTTTTGGATTGAATGAAATTTTAATCTAAAAGAAACCGTTGAATACAAACGTAACATAATATATTAACCTAAAAAGTGGGGTAGGTTAAGTGAGCGATTTTTTTATTAGTAAAAATCAATCCCTCGAGAATTATCTGCGGGAAATTGGCGAAGTGCCCTTGCTGACGCCGGAGGAAGAAATTGAGCTGGCCAAGCGCATCAAGCAGAACGACCAGAAAGCGCTAAAGAAACTGGTAAGCGCCAATCTGCGCTTTGTGGTCAGCGTGGCCAAATCGTACCAAAATTACGGGCTTTCGCTGGAAGATTTAATTAACGAAGGCAATTTGGGCCTGATGAAGGCCGCTTATCGTTTTGACGAAACCCGCGGATTCAAGTTTATTTCGTACGCCGTTTGGTGGATTAAACAATCCATTTTGCAGGCCATTGCCGAGCAGTCGCGCTTGGTGCGTTTACCGTTGAACCGAGTGGGAACGCTGACCAAAATCGGTAAGGTTTACAGTCAGTTAGAGCAGGAATACGAACGCGAGCCGACACCGGAAGAAATTGCCAATGTTCTGGAAGTGGATTCGGGTGACATTACCGAAACCATCAAAATGGCTACACGCTCGGTGAGCATGGATTCGCCTTTGCAGAAAAACAGCGACAGCCGGTTGATCGACATCATCCAGAACCAGCAGGACCCGGAGCCGGATTCGGAAGTGATGGGCGAATCGTTAAAAGAAGAGGTGAATCATATTCTTTCGACTTTAACGGCACGCGAGGCCAAAATTCTGAAACTGTATTTCGGGCTGGACGGGGAAAAACCCCACACACTGGAAGAAATCGGGGTTAAGTTTAAATTGACGCGTGAGCGTGTTCGTCAGATTAAGGAAAAGGCCTTGCGGCGCTTGCGGCACAGCTCGCGGAGCAAAGTTTTGCGCTACTACCTCGGCTAAAACGAAAAAAACTTTAGCAGATATTCTTAATTTCAAGAAACTCTGCTTGATAGCAGAGTTTTTTTTTGTTATATTTTGATCCGAATCACAATTGGTAGGGAAGAGGCTTTTAATCATAAACTTTCAGGGGCCAGGGTATGAATAAGGATGAATCTCGCCTGATTTTCGTCTCCAGAGATCACCGCACCATTAAAGAAGTAAAAATCTCTCGCTGGAAACTTATTTCCTTTATCAGTGTATTTTTAATCGTATTTTTGGTGGTAGGAAAGTTTGGGCTGGATATTATTGTCGATTCCAGCATGACCTCGGAAATGAAGCGTTTGCTGCGTACCAACATGGTGCTGCAAAATCGTCTGGTGGAAATGAGCCAGAAGATCAAAGATTTGCACCAGCAAATGGCAAAGATTGCCGCGGAAGATGATCAATTGCGGACGGTGTTGGGCGTTCCGAAATTGAACAGCGACATCCGCAAGGTAGGTATTGGTGGCTCCGATTACAACTACAAACTTCTGGATGAAGTGTCCGGCTTTGAATCGAAAGTCGATCTTTCCAAACAGTTGAAAACCATTAGTCAGCTGGAACGCGAAGTAAAGCTGGAAAAAGAAAGCTACCAAAGCTTACTGCAAACCTTTTACAAAAAGCAAGATTCCATTCAATATTTACCTGCCCTGCGACCTGTGATTCACGGGGTTATTTCCAGCCCTTTTGGCATGCGTTTTCATCCCATCTATCGCGTAATGCGCTTTCATGAAGGGGTGGACATTAGCTCGCCGAGCGGGACGCCGGTGTATGCCTCGGCCGATGGCGTCGTAAAGTTTGCCGGTTACAACGGTGGCTATGGAAAGATGATCATTCTCAACCACAAATATGGGTTTGAAACGCGCTACGGCCATTTGAGCAAAATTGTCGTGCGACGCGGCCAAAAAGTGAAACGCGGCGAAAAAATCGGAGAAGTGGGCAACACCGGAATCAGCACGGCGCCTCATCTCCATTACGAAGTTTTGTTGCGGGGCAAGCACCTCAATCCGGCACATTATTTCTTTGACGATCAGATTCTGAATCAGCAGGTCGTCGCCAAAGTAAACTAACCTTTCTCAGGCCCCGAAGGTGGTTACTTTGCCAAGCCGTTGTGCGCGTGTTCCGTATTTGATTGCTATTGTCGTTACTTTTTGTTTAGCCCCGTTACGGGCCGCTCCTCCCGATTCGCTGGTGCAAATCCTCTTTACCGGCGATGTGGTTCTGGCCAGGCATTTTCAGCAGTACATCGGACGGAATTACACGTACGCCTTTGCGCGCATCCCTTGGTTTAAACAGGCCGATCTCTCCGTTATTAATCTGGAAAATCCCCTGACAACGGCAAGCGAAGCCAGAGAAAAACCGTTTGTCTTTAAGGCCCCTCCGCGTTTGGTGCGGGTACTGCAAGACGGCGGAGTGGATTTGGCTAATATTGCCAACAATCACATTTACGATTACGGTGCTGCCGGTTTGTTGGAGACCATGCAAACCTTAAAAAAAGCGGGCATTCGCTACGTGGGCGCCGGTGCGGACTTTGCGCAGGCGCATCGACCGGTTATTTTTGAGCGCAAGGGAATTCGCATCGGATTTTTGGCCTATTACGGTGTACGCGCCCATTCCGAATCGCATCCCGCCGGTGAGAATGATCCGGGCACGGCATTGCGCAGGCTGCGTTTTATTCGGGACGATGTGCGCGCCTTGCGGCCAAAAGTGGATTTTTTGGTGGTTATTTTTCACTGGGGATTTGAAAAGGAGCATTTCCCGCGCACGCACCAAATTAAGTTTGCCCATCGCGTTATCGATTACGGAGCGGATTTGATTGTGGGGCATCATCCCCATGTGTTGCAGGGCGTGGAAAAGTACAAAGGCAAAATAATCGTCTATTCTCTGGGCAATTTCATTTTCGGAGGGCTGTACCGTACCCACTACCAGACGGCCGTGCTGCAGGTGAATATTAATGCCCGCCATCCGCAAAAATGGGCAGTACGCTTTTTACCCGTGCAGGTCGATTATTGGCAACCCCGCCTGCTAACCTCCGCTCAGGGTGATTCGGTTCTAAAACACATTGCCGATTACTCCGAAATTTTCGGGGAAAGCATTCCCATTCGCTAAGCAACATTCCGAAATTCGAAATTTTTTTCTGCCTTTACGCGTAAGATTTATTAACCCGCCAAATGCGGCAACGTATTGTGGCCTTTAATCCTTCTGCGTTTTCCTTCCCGAATTGCACGGCTTTTTAGAAGACGAATTAAACTTGAATTATTAGGGCGAAGATGTTAAAATTGTATTTTCAAAAATAGTGGGTGCAAGGTTTATTATTGTTCCGCCATAAGACAAAATAATTAGGAGAATTCGTGTCGGTTTCCGTAGAAGATGTGCAATACATTGCCCGGCTGGCAAAGCTGCGCTTGAGCGAGCAAGAGCTGCCGCAAATAACGCAGCAGTTGAACAAAATTCTGGAATACATGGATCAACTGAACGAACTGGACACCGAAGACGTGCCGCCGTTGGCCCATCCTTTGCAAATGGAAAACGTGTTTCGCGAAGATGTGCGCCAGCCTTCGCTAAAACCGGAAGAGGCCCTGGCCAATGCGCCGCGGCGCAAAGGCAACTATTTTAGCGTTCCGAAGGTTGTGCACAAATGAACATTTGGTGCGTCATTCCGGCCCGCTACGGTTCCACCCGCTTTCCCGGTAAACCTCTGGCCCTAATTGGCGACAAACCGATGATCCAATGGGTGTACGAAAAAGCGGTGCAGGCCAAAAGTATCGATCGGGTGCTGGTAGCCACGGACGATCGTCGTATTTTGCAAACAGTACAAAGCTTTGGCGGTCAGGCCGTGATGACGCCCTCGGAACTGCCTTCCGGAACCGATCGGGTTGCCTTTGCCGTAAAGAACGAAGCCGTGGATGTGGTCATCAATTTGCAGGGCGACGAGCCCTTTGTGCAGCCGGAATTGCTCGATGCTCTGGCACATGTATTTGTGCACCGGAACGATGTGCATCTGGCAACGCCCGTAAAACGCATTACCCGCTACGAAGAACTGGTCGATCCCAATTTGGTGCGGGTAGTCATCGATAAAGAGGGTTGGGCGCTTTATTTTACGCGTTCCGTCATTCCGTATTTACGGGATGTTGCGGAGCAGAGCGAATGGCCGGAACATTTTCCTTTCTTCAAACACGTGGGCATTTACGCGTATCGCAAACCGTTTTTGCTGGAATTTACCACCTGGCCTCCCGCGCGCCTGGAACAGGCCGAACGGCTGGAACAATTGCGTGTTCTGGAAAACGGGCGAAAAATTTTTACGGTGCAAACCGAATACGAATCGCTTAGTGTCGATACGCCGCAAGACTTGGAAAAATTAAATCAGCGTTTAAATCAGAAAAAGTAAGGGTACCATGAAAAAGCGTAAATACATCTTTTTGACCGGAGGCGTTGTTTCTTCTTTGGGTAAAGGAATTGCCTGTTCCTCATTGGGTTTTTTGCTGCAATCCCGCGGTTACAAAGTGACCATTCTCAAACTCGATCCTTACATTAATGTGGACCCGGGTACCATGAGTCCCTATCAGCACGGCGAGGTGTACGTCACCGACGACGGTGCGGAGACCGATCTGGATTTGGGCCATTACGAACGCTTTTTGAATGTGAACATGACGCGTGACAACAACGCCACGGCCGGGCAAATTTATTACGAAGTCATTCAGAAAGAGCGGCGCGGCGACTATTTGGGGGCTACCGTACAGGTGATTCCCCACGTTACCGATGCCATCAATCAGAAAATTATTAATGTGGGCGAAAAAACCGATGCCGAAATCGTAATTGTGGAAATCGGCGGTACGGTGGGCGACATCGAAAGCTTGCCTTTTCTGGAAGCCATTCGTCAGTTCCGCCTGAATCATCCGGCGGAAGACACGCTGGTCATTCACCTGACTTTGGTGCCCTTTATTGCCGGGGCCAACGAACTGAAAACCAAGCCTACGCAGCACTCGGTAATGCGCCTGCGTGAAATCGGTTTGCAGCCCGATATGCTTTTGTGCCGTTCCGATCGTCCCTTGCCGGACAATGTGAAACAGAAAATCGGTTTGTTCTGCAATGTTTCGGCCAACGAGGTGATCGACGCGCTGGACGTAAAGTTGATTTACGAAGTGCCTTTGCAATATGCCGAGGTTAAATTCGACGAATTGGTGCTTAGCAAACTGCATCTGGAAAAGCGGGAGCTGGACATCGAATGGTGGCGCAAAAAAATAGATCGTTACCAAAAAGTGAAACGCAAAGTCAAAATTGCCATTTGCGGCAAATATGTTTCTTTGCAGGATGCCTACAAAAGCATTATGGCCGCCTTTGAACACGCCGGCATGGAAAACGATGTGCGTGTGGAACTGAAATGGATCGACACCGAAGAATTGAACGAAAAGAACGTGCAGGAAAAATTGGGCGATGTGCAGGGCATTCTGGTGCCCGGCGGATTCGGCGAACGCGGCATTGAGGGCAAACTGGTGGCCATTAAATACGCCCGCGAGAACAAAGTTCCCTTTTTCGGCATTTGTCTGGGATTGCAGTGTGCGGTCATCGAATACGCGCGCAACGTGCTGGGCAAGAAAGACGCCAACAGTACGGAATTCGATCCCGAAACAAGTAATCCGGTCATTCACCTGATGGAAACGCAAAAATCCATTAAGGGTATGGGCGGTACCATGCGCCTGGGCAGTTACCCGGCCAAATTGCGCAAAGACACGCTGGCCTTTAAAGCCTACGGCACGCCGGAAATTGCCGAACGCCATCGCCACCGCTACGAATTCAACAACAGCTATCGTCTGGAACTGGAAGATGCGGGCATGATTATCAGCGCTCTTTCGCCGGACGGCGATTTGGTGGAAATGATCGAGTTGCGCGATCACCCCTGGTTTGTGGGCTGCCAGTTCCATCCCGAGTTAAAGTCGCGTGTGGCCAAGGCACATCCCTTGTTCCGCGATTTTGTAGCAGCCGCCCTGAAAAATACGTCGCATTAAAGACCTCTTTTCTCCATCCGAGTATTAAAATACACATTTTTCGAACCTTCGTCCGGGGCAAAGGTTCGTTTTCCTGGTCCGGAAAAGAAATACCGGAACCTTACCGAGAGATGGGGTAAGAATGGTCAACTACAAATTGCCGGAACGAGTCGTTTTGTACCGTTCCGGGCATCCCTCTCAAGAAAAATTGCGAACCATTCTCAATAATTTAGGAATTGCCTTCTACGAAATCCAATATCTGGCCGAATTGCAGGACCTGAGCGCTATTGAGAAATCACCCTGTGTGCTGGCTATTATCGATGGCGAAATGAAAGGCATCGAATTTTTGCGTTCGGTCATGCATTATCATCCCTGGACACAGCGCATGCTTGTTACCAGTTCCGCAGACATCCGTTTTTTGGAACAGGCCATTAATAAAGCCCATGTCAATTATTTGCTCTCGCTGCCTCTTTCCCGGGAAACCTTAAAAGTGTATTTGATGAAAGCAAATAAGCGCTTTCAGAATTTAATTCGTCCCATTAGCAAATTGGATGCCTTGAGCAGTGTGACCAGCAATTTACTACAAGAAAACGAACGGATGCGGTTAGCCGCCAGTACCGATCCTCTTACCAAATTATTAAACCGCCGTTCGATGAATTTGTTAATGGAAAATTTGTGGCATCAATACATTACGGCCAATGTGGCCTTTTCGTTTGCCATGCTGGACATCGATCATTTTAAAAACGTGAATGATCGCTACGGGCATGAAGCGGGGGATCGGGTTTTACAGGCTCTGGCAAAAGTGTTATTAAATAATTTGCGTGAAGAGCAGGACTTTGCCTTTCGTTACGGCGGGGAAGAGTTTGTGCTTATTTCGAACACGATGTGTGCGGAGAAAATGTATCACTATGTGTCCCGCCTTTTAAACATTGTTCGAAAAATGGTAATCCGGTTTGACGGACAGCAAATTAAAATTACCTTTAGCGCGGGCGTTTCCGATATCAAAGGGCTGGGAGCGCCGCAAATGGTTATTCATCAGGCCGATATGGCTTTGTATCAGGCTAAAAACAGCGGGCGCAACCGGATTGTCGTCTTTAAAAAAGAGTAATTCTGCCGTCTTCTTTTATTGAATACAATCAATTTTACGAGTATCTTTTAGCGTTACTTCATTAATGCGGGAAAAACTATGGCCACATTGTGGGATCAGTTCGATTTTTTGCTGAAAGAAGCGGAAAGTGCGTTTGCGGACATGCGGTTTGATGAGGCACTCGCCAAATGGGAAGAATATTACAGGATTACAGCCCGTGTGGAGTATTCCCAAATTTACAATGAGATCAGGCGTCTTTTGCAGGAATCGGATCCGCGCAACATTGAATATGCCGATGTTTTGCTGGCTCAGTTTCGAAAGATTCGGCGGCGTTTTTTCGAGCGACAAATTCATAAGTACACATACGATCTTTTTTTAGAGCTGCTAAAAAAAATCTATTCCGAACGTTTTCAACGTCAAGAAGATGCCTCGTTGCTTTTGCATGGGGTGTTTCATTGCCTGTTACGCGATTATCCGGCTGCCGAAGTGTTCCTGAAAAAACATCTGGAAAAAGATTTTTCCAGCGTGGAGGCCCGGGTCTTTTTGGGGCATGTTTCCATGCAAACCGACCGTCAGCGCGAGGCGATCGCCCTGCTGACGCAAAATTTGTTTTTGGCTGCCGATCAACTGTACGAAGACGATATGTACCTTTCTCAGTTTAAGCTATTGTTCGGGCGTCTTTTTACCCAAACCGGACGACGCGATGCGGCTTTGTGGCGCCTGGTGTTCGAAGCCTGGTACCGTAATTTTTTGGTTATCGAAAAAGACCCGAAGTTTTTTAAACTTATGGTGCAAAAGGAACAAAACGAACGTATTATTCGCGTCAAGTACACGGCGGCCGAACGGTACCGTCATTTTGCCCGTTGTCTGTTCGTAGCGGAATATGCCCGCTTTGTTCTGAAAAACAAAGCGGGGTTAATCGAAGATCAGGAAGCCTACATGGAAAAATTAGACCCGGCACTTTTTGTTCGCTACCGCCGAAAGCGCAAGCCGCCTAAAAAATAATACGGCCTGCCCGCCCGTTACTATTTTCCCCAAAAACATTTGAAGCATGGGCAATTTCTTCTTAAAATTCAGCTTCCCAAAAACAACGGAAAGGATGCTATGCCTAAAAAAGCGGTATTATTCGATTTTGACGGAGTGACGGTTAAGAGCATGGAACAGCATTTCCAGGCCTGGAAAAATGCCTTTGCCGAATGGGGTGTGCACATTACACCCGAAGAGTTTTTTATTCTGGAAGGTCAGGGCATCGATACCATCGCCCATTATCTGGGTAAAAAGCACGGGCTTAGCGAAGAGCAGGTAAATGCCGTCATGCAGCGTAAGGTTTCTTATTACAACCAATTCATGACTCTGGAATTTTACGAGCATTTCCACGAGATGCTGGAACGGCTTCATGCGCATGGCATTCCGCTGGCTGTAGTAACCGGTGGCAATCGTTCCCGTGTTTTAAGCGTAATCGAACAGCATTTTAATCATTTCTTTTCGGCCGTGGTTACCATCGACGACGTGGAACGCGGCAAGCCCCACCCCGATCCGTTCCTGAAAGCGGCCAAACTTTTGCAGGTGCCGGCCGAAGATTGCGTGGTGGTCGAAAATGCCCCGATGGGCATTAAGGCCGGCAAAGCCGCAGGCATGACGGTAATTGCCGTGACAACGACGCTGTCTCCCGAATATTTGAAAGAGGCCGATTACATCGCCCACGATTTTTATGAGGTCGAAAAAATTCTGGAGAAGCTTCTCGAACTACCTCATTGATCCAGCCGTACGTTTACCGCTTTGTCTCCCTTCATGTCGGTGCGCACGTCAAATTTAACCCGGTCGCCTTCGGCCAGCCCGCGGGCCTTTAATGCCGGGTGCAAATCGTTTACATTTACGAACAAATCGTCGCCTTCGTCGGTAGTAATAAATCCGTATCCGCGACCACGGTCCCACAATTTTACGGTTCCTTTTTGCACGGAGCCTCCTTTTTTGGTTTGTTAGATGAGTAATGTAAGACAAGGAATTAAAAGAATCAAAGCAATACTCCGGTTAAAAGTTTGTTCGTCTGTTTTTAGTTGAAAACGTGAACCGAAGAACAATGCGCTGAGCATAAGCAAGGCAAAAATAATGAGTTGCCAGACAGGAATGTGCAACGCGGCGTGAAAGGAATGGTACAAAAAAAGGCGCCAGGCTGCCCCAAAGGCAAAAATGGCGATAAGCTGGTTGCGGAAAAATGTTTTGGGGTGAACCAGCTTAAAATAAACGACCAGCAGCGGGCCACTGATTCCGGTTAGCCCTCCGGTAAATCCTGCGCCAAAAGCGGCCAGGCTTTGCCCCAAGCGCGTGTGCATTTTGGTCTGTTGCTTTGGGGGAGCATTTTTGTTCCAGATGAGTGCGATAAAAAGAAGGAGCACAATGGCCAAAATCTTTTTTAAGGGTTCAACGGGCATGCCGGTCATAAGCCGGGCGCCCAATAGTGCCCCCGGGAAAAAGGCCAGCAAAACCGAAAACGTCGTTTTCCAGCGAATGGAACGCCAGACCGAAATCAACAAAGCCATCCCGGCCATCAGGTCGAACAGAGTAACCAGCAAAATGGCACTGTGCGGGGTGTACACCAGGCTAAGGGTGGGGATAAGGATAAGTGCCGGCCCAAAGCCGCTGTAGCCTTTTACAAAATAGGCCGCAAAAATAAGCGTAGCCGGTAAAAGGAAATGCAGCCCGTCCATGGTCGAATTTCGTCCGATTTTAATGGATATCGACCACTAACTTACCTTCCAGCATGAGGGGGCGTTCGTCAATGTAAATGGACGGCCTGGTGATAACGCAGTCCACATGAATGCCCACGTCGTAAGTGCCGCCCATGCTCACGTTGTTGCCAAAGGCCACGTGAGCGGTGCCCAATACTTTTTCGTCTTCCAGAATGTGGCCGGTAATTTGGGCCGCGTGGTTGGTCCCGATGCCAAATTCTGCAACGTTCAGCCCGTCGCGACCAAAACGGCTGAGCATGGTAAACAGACGATCGGCCTGCACGCCGCCTTCCATTTTAACGGCAAAGCCTTCTTTAATGGTAATTTTAATCGGTTTGTTAATTTTGCCGATTCCGGCAGCCGAGGCATCGGCAATAAGTACGCCTTCGCTTTTTCCTTCCTGCGGCATTAAAAAGGCCTCGCCACTGGGCAAGTTGCCGCCCTGTCCCCGCTCCAGAATTAATCCCGTGGAAGCAATGGCCTGAATGCCTTCGATGGGCATGTACAAATCGGTACCAAGGGGCGAAGTTAAGTGCACCAGCTTGCCTTCGTTTAAAATGGCCGTCAGGCGTTTGGTGCGCTCGGCAATTTGCTGGTAGTCGGCGTTCAGGGTGCGAATCATGGTGTCTTCGGCAATGTCGGGCATAGTGGCCACACGTGCGCCTACTTTACAGGCAGCGCGCCGTGCGTTGGTGTGGGTTAGAGATTTGGTTGTGGGGCAGACGATCACATCGTATTTTTTCATGAGTTCGGCAACGTCCTGTGGCGGTTCCTGACCGTTAACCTCGGCCACGGGAATTTGGACCAGCAAAACGTGGCTGGCCATTTCTTGCCCGGCATTAAAAAAGGCCTGAGCAATTTTTTGTTTGTTCGGATCGCTGACGATGAGCAAGCGTTCGTTATTTTGCAGGCCCAAACAAACCTGTAACGCGGTTTGAGCCGATTTTATCAAAGCATCCATAAATTTCCCCGAGTTTTGTGGGTGGTTGTCGTTTCAAGGGTAAATGCGTGCCTATCGTAACATCCGGGAAAGGCCAGGCGGTCAACCCTTGTTAAATTGACGGACTCCCGGTGTCTTTGTGCAAATTAAACGAATTTGCCTTAATATTCAAATTGAATTCCCTGACGCATCTGTAAATTTTTAATGCGTCGATTTACCGCATCAAGAATTTGATCGATAGGCAAGTTGTATTGGTGGAGTTGCAACCGTTCGCTGATGTGTTCTTCGGTTGCTTTCAATTGCCCGATGGCCTGACGGTAGTCCTGAATGATTTTTTGCAGTTCCTGAACCACCGGCGGATCTACCGAACTGGATTCGATGGAAGACAGACGATTTTTTAATTCTACAAATGTATCCAGATATTCTTCCAGGTCCGGGCGGGAAATATCGATGAGCGAGCCGTATTTTTGTTTAAAAGCTTCCAATTGCCGTTGTGAGCTGGGCTGGTTGAGCACCTGTAAAATACGTTGTTCTTTACGCCGCAACTGTTTTAGCCGTTGCTGTAAATCCTGATATTCCAGAAGGCGATTTTTGTGCGCCTTGAAGGTTTCGGGATCTTTCAGGAAATACCATTTTTGGCCCAGGCGTTCTATCGCTTTCTGCGTATCGTACAGGCGTTTTTGCAAGATGTCTTTATCTTCTTGCAGGTTGTCTAACTTTTCTTTGATTTTGGAATGGTAATGTCCGAAAAGGAAGAAGAAGATCAGGAAAAAGAAAAATGCCTCGGGGATGATCAAAAACCACGAATTGAATGCCACGTAGGACAAACCGAAAGAAATGGGAGTAACAAAGGCAATAAAGAAAATTTTGAAGTTGCGCCAGGTGCTGTATTTTACCTCGTTCAGTTGGATTTCGGTATCTATTTTGCGGATTTTTTCTTTGAGCTTTTCGGCCTTGGCTAAGTCTTCTTCATATTTGTTAATCTCTTTGTTGATCGACTCGGGCAGTTGGTTGTATTCTGCCAGCTCCGTTTGCAGTGTTCGTTCAATTTCGTTAATGCGCTGACGTAACGCTTTTAGTTCCTTTTGATTTTTTTCTTTGATTTGAATGAGGCTTTTCCACAGCAAAACCTCGGCCCGTAGCAAAATGGGGTTAAAGTCGATCAGGGCTTTGTAAGATTCTTCCAGTTGGGCCAGCAAAGAGCCTTTCTGGATATCCTGATGGCGGATTTTGTTTAGTAATTGGAGAAGTTTTTCCAGATCACCTTTTAATTCCTGACGGAAATTTTGCAAATTTTTGACGAAGATTAAGCCCTCTTTGAATTGTTCCAGCTGCTCAATGTTTTTGCTGTTCAGTTTCGAAGTGTCGATATTGGCCATGAGCGATTCGCTCTTGGAAATTAAAAAGCGTACTTTGTTCAGGTTAAAACGTGGCGAAAACAACAGGTACAAAGAATGCAGCAAGCCGGAGAGCGAATGTCCCTCATTAATTTCGTCTTTCAGAATTTCCAGATAGAGCGATTTGTCCACAATGGGGAAGATGGAACGCAGCATGTCGAGATAGGGACGCGAATATCCGTTGTCAACGATGTCTTTACCCTGAAAAATAGGCCGGCTGGACAAATTGTCCGAAAGCAGGCAGGCGATGATGTCGGTTTCGAAATCCCGCTCAATGAGTACCGTTTTTTGATCCAGCGCCAGGGTTACCAGTCCCGTAAAGGTCTGATTAATGGTGCGATCACCGCGGAATCGTTCCTTTTCTTCCTGAGTAAATCCGAAAATAATTCCGAGGATGGCTTCAAAAATGAAGGTACGTTCTTCGCCTTCGGTGTCAAAAATAAGTTTGCCGTTTTCATCGACGAAATTTATGGTGGTCGGATGCTCATATCCCTTAAAGCCGGAAATTTGGAACGAAACAATTCGCATGGTATCTCTCCCTGATCTGCTGCGCCTGACGAGTGCCGTTTAATTTATGAAAAAAAACGAGAAATTTCTAAAATAATTCGGGGAAAATAAAAAAATCATCTTCCCCGAAACACGGGCGCAGCCTGTACAATTATTTTTCTGAATAATCGACGCAAGCTTGGTTAAAAATAAGATAAATTCGATTGGGCGGAAAAAAATGCTTCAAATCACGAAAGCCGGAGAATTTTGAAAAAATATTTCATCCCGTTTGTTCATAATTGAAATTTGCGTTACTCGGTTTGAGAATTTAAATTAAATTAGCAAAAAAATGAGGTTAATTGCATTTTTAAAAGAAATTTTACAAAATGCGCACGGTATTTCGCCCAAAACAGGGATGGGGCGGAAAACGGACGCCCGAACAGAATAAAATGGGCAACAGGGAAACTTATTGATTATTCATGCGATCTAATTAGGTGAAGATTTAAGGAAAGTTTAATTATTAAAAGGATTTGGAGTAGCCATGTCATTATTCCCAAAACGTACAGCAATTTTAGTGGGAGGCGGTCCGGCTCCCGGTATAAATAGTGTTATCGGCGCCGCAACTATTCGCGCCGTTTTATCCGGATCGGAAGTAATTGGTATTGAAGACGGGTTTAAATGGATTATGCGCGGCGATATTTCGCATGTGATTCCCCTGACCATCGAATCGGTCAGCCGCATTCATTTTCGCGGGGGATCGCACATCGGTATCTCGCGCGACAATCCGACCAAGGATCCCCGTCATCTGGAAAATACGGTTTCGTCTTTGTTGCGCCTGAATGTGGATAAATTAATCACCATCGGTGGTGATGATACGGCCTATTCGGCTTACCGTGTGCAACAGGTGGCCGACGGACGGGTGCGTGTGGCGCACGTACCCAAAACCATCGACAACGATCTGGATTTACCCGGTACGATTAGTACGTTCGGTTTCCAGACGGCACGTCACCTTGGCGTGGAAATCGTTAAGAATATCATGACCGATGCCAAAACGACTTCGCGCTGGTATTTTGTGGTTACTATGGGACGCAAAGCCGGCCATCTGGCTATGGGAATCGGGAAAGCGGCCGGTGCTACCTTGACGTTGATCCCGGAAGAATTTGGTAACAAAAAAATCAAACTGAAACGCATCGTGGATATTTTGGTCGGTGCCATCATCAAGCGTTTGAGCTACGGACGCAAGGACGGAGTGGCCATTCTGGCGGAAGGTTTGCTGGAAAAATTGGATCCGGAAGATTTTCAGCAGTTAATGTCCGTGGAAAAAGATGCCCACGATAACATCCGCTTGGCGGAGATTAGTTTCGGCGAAATTCTGAAGCGCAAGGTGCAGGAACGTCTGGCCGAATTTAAGATTAAATCGACGATTGTGGCCAAAAACATCGGTTACGAATTGCGCTGTGCCGATCCCATTCCGTTTGACATGGAATATTGCCGTGATCTGGGCTTTATGGCGGCTAAGTTTTTGTTTGACGGTGGCTCCGGTGCGCTGATTTCCATTCAAGACGGGAAATTTGTACCCATTTATTTGAAAGACAAGATCGATCCCAAAACCAAGCGCATGAAAATTCGCATGGTGGATGTGAATTCCGAATACTACCATGTGGCCTACCGTTACATGATTCGCCTGAAAGCCGAAGATTTTGAAGATCCGCATGAACTGGCCAAATACGCGGCAACCGCCGGAGTGAGCCTGGACGAATTTAAACAGCAATTCGAATATCTGGTGAGCGAGAAAGATGTGCTTAATATTGGCGATGACGGGATTGCGCATGAAAAGATTTCTTCGAGCAGGCCAAGAAAAACAGGCAAATAATGATTTGTGTCGTTAAAAGAAAAAAGCCGGTTTTAACCGGCTTTTTTTATGCCCGAACGGGAAGATTGCCGAGATTTTGGGGCGGGTACGCCCGGAAACGCTACTCGAATGTGTTTTTAAAATCGATTTGGCCCTTGTTCAGGGAAACCCGCTCGGCTTTTTTGCGGGAAACGGGCGCAGGCGCAAAATAACGGGCGATTTGCGCACGCATTTTCGCCGGATAGTTGGTCGCAATGGCATCTACACCCAACGTGATAAGTTTTAAAGCATCATCGAAATGATTTACATTGTAAACACAAAAGTCCATGTTCATTTTACGCAATTGGCGTACAAAGTCGATGTCAATCCATGGAGCGGGGTTTAGGTTCAGGCCGTCGCAGGGCAGCAGGCGCAAAATTTTTAATATTTCTTTGGGAGAATTGGAAAGTAGGCCGGTTTCTTTGGCCAGATACCAATTGTACAGCCAGTAGATTTTGTGTTGGGGAAAGTACTCTCGTGCCCGGCGAATTACCTCGGGATCGAATGCGATTAATCGCATTCGATCGGGGGTAAGCCCGTACCGGCGGGCGATGGGCAGTAATTTTTCCAGAAACAAAGTACGCGGATCCTTGATTTCCAGAAAGATGCCCTTTTCGGGTGGTAAAATTTCAAGAATTTCAGGCAAGGTCGGAATCGAAGTGCCTTTGAATTGTTTGCCCTGGCATTCTCCAAGCTCCAACGCCTTTAGCTGCCGCAATGTGGAAGAGCGTACATCCAGTTTGGAATGGGTACAGCTTACGCGTGCCGTATCGGGATCGTGGATGCAGACGATGTGCCTGTCTTTGGTTAGCCAGAAATCGCCTTCAATAAAATCGGCATCTTCTTCAATGGCCAGCCGGAAGGCGGGTAAGGTGTTTTCCGGTGCCGCGTGTGAGGCGCCCCGATGGGCAACAATAAGCGTTTGACGTTTGGAATGAATTTGCATGAAGTAATCTTTCTGTTTTGGCCTGATACTTGCATTTGCTATTGATCGGTTAGCAAGTAGCCTTTGGCTAAGGCCTGGTAGTCGGCCACCTGTTGCTTTATCCACTTTCGGGAATAGCCTAATTCATCGGCCATCAGACGGGCAACGGCCGGTGCCATCTCTATGCTGGCCCGGGCATCCAAAAAGAGCGCGCGCGTACGCCGTGCCAAAAAATCTTCCACCGTACGGGCCATCTCATGGCGCACGGCCCAGATTACTTCTCCCTTTAAATAAGGTAGGTGGGCGTGCAAGGGTTCTTCCAGATTTTGATCTTCTGCAAAGACGGTCTCTTGCAAAATGGTTTTGTCTGCTCCGTAATAATAAAGCGGCTGATCGAAATCGGTATTTTTGAGATAGCCATGAATGGGCAGATGTTTGGTCACGCAGTCTTTTTCTTCCAGGCCGCCTACGATGATGGCTTTGTCGATGGTTTCTTCGGCCATTTTACGATAAGTCGTCCACTTGCCGCCGGTCACGGTTACCAACCCGGAAAGCGAAACCGTTATTTGGTGCCGGCGTGAGATGTCTTTGGTTTGTTCGGCACTTCCCGCCGGTGCGGCCAGAGGGCGAAGCCCGGCAAAAACACTGAGTACGTCTTCGGGACGCGGATCTTTTTTCAAATATTGAGCCGATGTGTTAAGCAAAAAGTCGATTTCTTCCGGTAACGGACGGGGCTCCAGAGAAATTTCTCTTAACGGCGTATCGGTGGTACCCACAATTACTTTGTTGTGCCAGGGCACGGCAAACAAAACCCGGCCGTCGGGTGTGTGGGGAATCATGATGGCGGAGTCGCCTTGCAAAAAGCTGTGCTCCAGAATGAGATGCACGCCCTGACTGGGCACCACCGTGTTAGGAGCCGAAGGGTCGTCTAACTTTCGCACGGAATCGCTGAAAACGCCGGTTGCATTTATGATAACGCGTGCCTTAACCGCAATTTCCCGGTTTGTCTCCAGATCGAGTAAAAGGGCGCCGTCCAGAATGCCACGTGCATCTTTATGCAGGCCGATTACCTTCATGTAGTTTAACACGGTTGCGCCGTTTTCAACGGCGGTCTGCGCCAAATTGACCGCCAGCCGGGCATCATCGAATTGGCCGTCGTAATAGATTACCCCGCCCAGTAGTCCCTTTTGGGTTAAATTGGGAATGGCTTTGAGGGTTTCTTCTTTGGAAATTTTTTGCGAAGGGCCAAAACCTAATTTCCCGGCCATCAAATCGTACACCTTCATGCCGATGTTGTAGAACGGTCCCTCCCACCATTCGTAGGCAGGAATAATAAAGGCTTGATTACGCACCAGATGCGGGGCGTTCTGCATGAGCAAGCCGCGTTCGTGCAAAGCTTCGAAAACCAGAGAAACATCCCCTTGTGCCAGGTAGCGTACGCCTCCGTGCACCAATTTGGTGCTGCGGCTGGATGTTCCTTTGGCAAAGTCGGCCTGTTCCACCAGCAAGGTATTAAATCCACGTGTTGCCGCATCGACGGCGGCTCCCAAACCGGTGGCGCCTCCGCCAATGACCAGAACATCCCACTCCTTTTGCGGATGGGATGTTAAATTTTCTAACATCAATTTTCTGTTCATAATAAAAAGCCTAACTGGTTAAGCGCTTTAAATATTGTTCCAGTTCAATCAGGTAAGAATTACGATGCGCCAGCTTGCGAATCTCTTCCAGATTTTGCAAGGCGGCAATTTCTCCGGCAGCGATGAGTACTTTGGCCTGATCAAAATCGACCCAGGAGTAGTTTTTAACATTGGGGTGAATGACCAAATCGGCCTCTTTCAGGCGAATTTTTGAAAGATGGTAAGAGGTGATATCTTCGGTACGCAGTAAAATTTCCAGAATGTTGTTCGGATGGGTGAAAATTTTAATGTCGCGCGTTACGTCCACGGCCAGCACACGGTCGGCGCCTATTTCGCGCACGCGTCCGGCCGGCACGCTTTCCGATGCGCTGCCATCAACCAGCAGGTAATCGTCAATTTGCACGGGCGGAAAAATGCCCGGAATGGCTGAACTGGCACGGATGGCCTCGCGCAGGCTGCCGTGTGTAAAGTTGATTTCATTGCCCGAAATCAGGTCGGTAGCAATTGCCGAAAAGGGAATAGGCAAATCTTCGATGAGTGCATCGGGAATAATTTGAAAGATTTCTTTGGTTACTTCTTCGTCGAAATAAGAAGTGCTGCCCAATGCTTTAATGGCCTGTAGGCGCACCTCAATCAAATCGAAGAATTGTTCGAAAGACGATTTGGGAGAGCCGTCTTTGTTCTCTTTTAGAGAATCTAAACCTAACTTTTCTACGACCGAACTTTTCATGAAATCGATAATGACTTCTTCAACTTTTTGGGCGCTGCCGTAGTAGGCGTACAAACCGCCCACAATGGAACCCATACTGCAACCGGTAATGGCCTGAAAGTTAATGCGCTCGCGTTCCAAAACTTTTAGCACCCCAATATGGGCCAGTCCGCGGGCGCCCCCGCCGCCTAATGCTAAGCCTAATTCTGCCATAATGCCTCGCTTTGTTAATGGTACGTTTTAAGATAAAAAAATAACAGGATGGGATCAAAAATTAAAGAACGCTTTGCACTTCCGAATTCGATGCATGGAAAAACCAATCGGAGCCTGGATGCCCCGATCGGTTAAGGAGTATTTTGCATTTATTTGAGTAATTCCACCTTACCCGACTGATTGATGGGCATGGTAAAATGGCCCAGAAGTTTGATGGAACTTTGGAGATCGGCATTGCCTTTTAGTTGATAGTTTAAAGCGCCGGGCTGGGTAAGCAGATTGTAAACGGTTCGTCCCATTTGCAAAAAGTTCAGAGTGATGGGAATATCCAGAACGCTGGCGGCTTTTTTATCAATGGCCTGCGCCTGATTCAATTGTCCCTGAATCCATTGATTGCCATTAATTAAAAACTGGTAATCCATTTTATTCAACAGCATGCTCCAGGCGTTCGGATTTTCCAGGGCCAGTTGCAAACGCAATTTGGCACTGGTGAATCCTAAATTCTCCAGCTTGAGTGCTTTAACTTTTATTTTGGGCATCTTCAATGTCGGTAAACGCCCGGAAGTGGAAACCGGAATGCGGATTTTCCCCAGAATGGGGAGATTGAAATTCAATCCGGTTTTAAGGGTGTAACGGATGCTGTCTGAATTTTTGAGCGATTGGTAAGTTTCGTAGAGCTGTTTGAAGTTGAGAGCAACCGGGATGTTGACGAAAGAGGCGCCTTTGGCTTCGATTTTGCTCTGCTGGTCTTGTTGCCCTTTTAAAAAACTATGGTCGTTAATAAAGAAGTCGTAATCAAACCCGGCCAGAGAAATGGCAACATTATTGGGGTTTTCGATTTTTAACTTAAAATCCAGATCGGCTTGTGAAAAATTAAGCCCTGTTAATTTTACCTGACTTACGTTAACGCGGGGCTTTTGCACGTTAAGCGGTTGTAAAATTTGCGTTAATTCCGCGCAGCTCCAAATGGAGATGAAAATGAATCCGATTAAAAATACGGTAACAATTCGTTTTGCACGCACTATTGATTCCTCCGTTTTTTTCTAATTTTCCTGATGTAAATGGACGTCTTGTTGCGGATAAGGAATGCTGATTCCTTCTTTGTCAAAGGTCAATTTGACTTTTTCCTGAAAATCAAAGAAAACATTCCAGTAGTCTTCGGCCTTAACCCATACCCGTACGGCAAAATTAACCGAACTGTCGGCCAATTCCGAGACTACAACCGTCGGGGCCGGATCTTTTAGAATGCGTTCGTCTTCTTCTGTCATTTTTTGTAAAATTTGTTTGGCCTTTAGCAAATCGTCGTCATAACCAATGCCAAAAGTCATGTCCACCCGCCGCCGGGGTTCGGTTGAATAGTTGGTAATATTTCCGTTGGAAACGGCAGCATTAGGCAGGATAACGGTTTTATTGTCCGCCGTTTTCAGGATGGTGTTGAAAATTTGGATTTGATCTACTTTGCCCACATACCCCTGGGCTTCGATAACGTCTCCCACTTTGAACGGCTTGAGCAAAAGAATAAGTACTCCACCGGCGAAATTGGCCAGGCTGCCCTGTAAGGCTAAACCAACGGCTAAACCGGCCGCACCGATAACGGCGACAAACGAGGCGGTGGCAATACCCAGCATGCCGGCCACACTGATCAACAGTAAAATTTTGAGTCCGATGCTCAGGAGACTGGCAATGAATTTGCGCAGAGAAAGGTCGACATTCCCTTTTTCCATGGCTTTCCCGGCAAAGCGGTTAATCAGTTTGATAATCCATGTACCAACGAATAGGGTGGCCAAAGCCCAGAGAAGTTGTGGCCCGATGCGCCAAATTAAATCGACGCCCATTTGATAATAGTTCTGGATGGTTTCCATCATAATCTCCTTTTTTCGGAAATGGAGTAATTGGTCAATAAAGCATGTCTTAACATCTGTGAAGTTAAGAAAAACGGTGTGCCAAAACCAACTTGTTTTAAAAATATAAGGGCCGGCAATTTTGAGGCATAAAAAAAGGCCCTCCGCAGAGAGCCTTTTTTGAATCGATTGAATTCAGGATAATTACAGGTTAAACATTTTTCGATTATCCACAATATCGGCTTTCTCCTTTAAATCCTGATACCAGTCGTTAAACACAGCGTTGCGCTTTTCCGTAAGCAGCTTCATGCGAATCCGGTCTTTTTGGGCATTAAATGCTGTGGAATCGAATTTGGTTTTGTCCAATAGTTTAATGTAATAGTACCCACGATCCGTTCCGACCAAATCGGAAACTTCGCCCGGTTTTAAAGAAAATGCCGTAGCATTAAATTCTACCGAATAGCCGATGCCCGGAACGGTGGAATTGATGGAAAAGTAACCGGTTTCGTTGTAACGCAAACGGTGGGTGGGATCGCTTGCGGCGATTTGTTTAAAAGGCTCGCCGGCTTTTACTTTATCTTTGAATTTCAGCATAAAATCTTTGGCCAGCTCTTTGGCCTTTTCTAAACGCAGCCGATTAACAATGACCTGTTTAACCGATTCCAGCGGTCGGTAACCCTTGGGAACGATTTTTGTCACCGAGACCACAATGTAACCGTCATCGGTGCGATACATGCGCGAAACTTCGTTCAGCTTTGCCGAAAAGGCAAAGGCCTTAATTGCCGCGTGGTTGCCGATACCGGGAATGAAGTCGCCCTCTTTGGTAAACAGCGGGGTGGTTTTTACTTCGTATCCGTTTAATTTGGCCTGTTCCGTAAAACCGTGACTCTTAGCGTCTTCGGCAAATAAACGGGCTTTGGTCTCTTGCGATTCTACACGCGAAGGTGCCGGATGAACCTTCATTAAAATATGGCTGGCTTTGACCAACCATTTGCCGTTTTCTTTTTTCTTGTCTTCTATTTTAATCAAATGAAAACCGTAGCGGGTTTTAACGGGGCCAACCACGTCCCCTGCTTTGGCGTTAAACGCCGCATCGGCAAACGGCTTGACCATGTCGGTTCTGGAAAAATAGCCCAATTCGCCTTTGTTCTTTTTTACCGAAGGATCTTCGGAATATTCCAATGCCAGATCGTTGAATTTTTCGCCGTTGGCCAGACGTTTTTTAATGTGTTCAAATTCTTTCAGAACTTCCTGAGTGTCTTCTTTGGTGGTAACAATGGGGAATTTTACGTAAGACAACTGACGGCGTTCTTCCTGCACAAATTCGTCTTTGTGGGTGTTGTAATATTGTTTGATTTCAGCATCGGAAATTTTCAGGGAGTCGTTCAGAAACTGAAAAACGGAAGTGCCCAGATATTCTACCCTGGCCTTGATATTCTCTTTGATGAATTCGTCCTTAATTTCTTCGTCGGTAACCCGCACCGTATTGGTAATAATGTTTTGCAACTTGATGTACGGAATTTGCTGACGATAAATTTCTTCTACCTGCATCCAGGGGATGTTGGGATTGCCCAGAGCGGCGTGGTATTTTTTAATATCGAATACGCCGTTGGTCTGAAAGGCCGGATGCTGTTTGAAGTCTTGCAGGGGGTAGTTGTAAATTTGGTAAACAATTTCCGAATCGCTTACGGTAATGCCCAGGCGTTTCATTTCTTCTTCGAAAAGAGTCTGCTGAATGAAGCGTTCCCAAACCTGATCGCGCAGTTTTTGTAAGTCGTCGTCGGTAAAGTTGGTTTTTCCGGTACGCGCGCTTTCTTCTTTGTATAGCTGTTGAAACATTTTTTCGAATTGAGAATATTTCAACTTTTTACCGTTCACTTCGCCAACTACGTCTTTTCTTCTGGAACGGCTGTTGTAATCGGCGCCCCATTGGAAAATCATTAAAGCAATAAAGGCCAAACCAACGAAAATGATAAAGGCTTTGCTAAATTCACGGAATTTGGTCATCATAAGGCCGAAATCTCCTTACATTGTTTATGATTTAAATAAGCTAAGAAATATAATGGTTTACAATGAGAAATTCAACTTGGCGCCGCGGAAAAATGTTTCGTACGGCGGTTTCTGCGTCTCATTTTTGAGGCTCGGACAATTTTTTTGCGGAAACTCTTGTGCACGGTAACGATGCGTGCGGGCAAAATTCCGACTGTCCCCAAAAAAAAGGTGGCAAATCTCCGGAATTTCCTGACACACAAGGCCTAAGTAGCTATTGAAACTGTGAAAAAATCCCCTTTTGTAAAATATTACAACAAAAAAGCGAAGCCACAAGGCCCATAACAAAATTTACGCAGGCCGTGCAAATCAAGCTTTGGCAGTTTACCCATTCATTTGAAACCGATTTCAGCAAACCGGAACATAAAAAAGTCTCTGATACAACTGCCAGGGACGATGTTCATTGGCATATGATAAGGTTGAACGATTGGGCGGCCTGGACAAACCTAAGTGATTAAGCTTCCCTTGAAAAGGAGCTAATCCATAACTGATCTCACGTAAACTTTGGGCTTTACCCAATTGACAAAACAGCATGGATACAAATTGATCCCAACTCGAAAACCCTTTAATCGTTTTTGCGATTCTGTCTCTGAAACAAATTGCATAAATTCATTCTTTGGAAATAATTGTAGAATTTGACTAAAATACTCATAACTTTATTCGTCAGATAGGCCTCCTTTTTATTTTTTGTGTGTCAAATAAATTTAAAAAATCTGAGGCCTATCTTTCATTTTTTATTTATTGTGGACAAGTTGGTGTATGGATATCACTTGCTTTTTATTCGATACTATCGTATAATATTGTTCGATTTTATACGATAGCGAGCCATTAATCGTTAAGGATGTGATTGTGGACATTGCAGAAGAACTCTTTAAATACAACCCCTGGTGGGAACAAACCTATTCGCCGCCATTTATTCCCAGAAGGTATTACCTCGATATTTTGCAAAAAAATTTGTCCAACAAAGATATCGTTTTAATAACCGGTCTGCGGCGCGTGGGCAAGACCACCATGATGAAAATGTTCATTACAAAGCTTTTACAAAAATTAGAGCCTCGATTCATTCTGTACGTTTCGCTGGATGCCATTCCGTTAGAACCGTTTTCCATATCGGACATCCTGCGCGCCTACCGAAAGGTGTTTCAATTATCTCTTGAAGAAAAAGTCTATCTGTTTTTTGATGAAGTGGCCAATCGTCCGAAAATCCACCAAGAGCTGAAAAACTTGTATGATCGGGAAAATGTTAAAATATTCGCTTCATCGTCTTCGGCTTCCATTTTACAGGATACCAGAGCGCTCTTGACCGGTCGTGCCCGAATCATAGAAGTGATGCCGCTGGATTTTGAGGAATTTTTGGAATTTAAAGGTCTAAAACCCCGGCGTTCGGAAAGTTACCTGCTGGAATCTCATTTTGAAAAATATATGCAGATGGGCGGTATGCCGGAATATGTAATAACCGAAGATATCAGTTATCTGGAAAATTTGATAGAGGGGATCATTTATAAAGATATTATCTCCCTGCACGGTTTGCGGGATGTAAGCGGAATTAAAGATATGTGTCGTTTAATTATGGAGCGTTCCGGCAAACAAATCAGTATTAATAAAATTGCCAAAGTCATGGGCGTATCGCCCGATACGGTAAGACGCTATCTGGAATACTTTCGCCAAACCTTTCTTATTTATACCATCGAACGGTGCGGTAAATTAAATGAACGATTACGGGCGCCCCGAAAAATTTATGCGGCTGACGTGGGCATCCGCAATTATTTCACCGGATTTCGGGATAAGGGCGCGGTATTTGAGAATCTGGTTTATCTGAAAATAAAAAATCGGCGGCCGTGTTATGTTTATCAAAATGGGTTGGAACTGGATTTTTATTTTGACGACACCTTGCTTGAAGTCAAATACGAAAAAGAATTGGACGGTAAGCAGGCGGCATTTTTTGAGCAGTTCCCGGCAGAGCGTAAAATGAAAGTGCTGTCGTTTAATGACTACCTGAATTTAACTTTGTAAGATTCTTTAGGTTGATGATTTTTTCTTTCTGGCGCGCATGAATATTGAATAGGATCAATATCATTTTGGTTATGAACTAAACACTTACTGGCAGAATAGCCCTATTGCAAATCTCTCTGCAGACGAAGATTGTGCAGCGGAGAAGATGTGTGTAGTAACTTAATAATTAATTTTTTACTTTTGGGGGCAGAAATTTATTTACCCTCATCCCTTAGGTTCCCCTTCCTACTAAATGGCCATGTCAGTGATTGTAGTTATGTCTATGATCCCGAGTTAATTACCAATGCGAATACACCTTGTGCTGCGATGCGCTCCTGCATGTGTTGCTTACAATGTAATCCATTCCACGCTGAATATGATCGGGCGGACCAATTTGTGCTTATCGAATCATTTATTTGTTAGAGAAAAATTTCTCGGCAATGGTGCGATAATTGGTCACATGAATGCCCTGGATGTCCTGTTCAAGTTCGCCGTCGTAAACCAGAAATTCACTTTTCATCCGTTCCGGAAATAATTTTCTGAAATAGTTCAACCCTTTCAAAAAATAGGGCGTAAACGTTTGCGCGGATTTTATTTCAGCCGTGGTGAACCAGGAACCTTGTTTAAAAACAACATCCACCTCGTTTTGATGGCTGTCTCTAAAGAAGTAGAGATTAGACTCCAGAGCTTGATTGTAGCGGGCTTTGATTAACTCAGTAATGACCAGATTCTCGAACAATGCGCCACGCAGCGGATCGCGTGAAAGTTGACCGGGTGCTTCAATCCCCAGAAGATACGCTGCCAATCCGACATCGTAAAAATAGAGTTTTGGCGACTTAATCAGGCGCTTCTTAATATTTTCAAAATACGGAGGCAATAAAAAGACCACGTAAGAAGCTTGCAGAATGGAAAGCCACGATTTAATCGTAGGCACGCTTACACCCACTTCGTTAGACAACTGATGGGCATTAAAGATTTGACCGATTCTACCGGCGCATAAGCGGACAAACTTTTGAAACAGAGTCAAATCTTTTACATATATCAATTGCCGTAAATCTCTTTCGATATAGGTCTCATAATAACTGCGGTAAGCGATGGTGGGATTCAAATTATTCCTATAAATTCCCGGATAGAACCCCTGATACATTAACTCATCGGTAGTAAGATGGGCAATATATTCTTTTATCTCAATAAGTGAGAAAGGTAAGAGTTTAAGTAGAACCGTTCTGCCAGCCAGTGATTGCGAGATATTGTCCAATAAAGAAAATTGATTGCTTCCGGTTAAAATATATTTGCCTTTTTCCGTTGAATTATCAACAACTTCCTGAAGATAGGATAAAATATCAGGAGCCCGTTGTATTTCATCTAAAATAGCCCCGTCCTGAATTTCCTTTAAAAATGCCCGGGGATCGCTTAATGCCAATTCCCGTTGATCCGGGTTCTCCAGACTCAAATATTTTTTACCTGCAAAGAGTTTCTTTACCAGCGTGGTTTTTCCGGATTGTCGGGGGCCTGTTATTGTTATAACAGGATATTGCCGGGATAACTCTATAAGAATAGTTTCAATGTGGCGCGGAATCAGTTTCATATCTGTTCATTTTTAAAGTCTAACTTTAAATTTGCACACAATTTAAAGAAAACCGAAACGGAAAGCAAAAAGTTTTATCAAAAGATGCGCACAAAATTGATCAAAGGCTTGGTAATAGTCACAGAAGGCTATTTAAGGAAAATAAAAATCAGGAACACCATAAAAATATTGTCTGAATGTCCCCCAAAAAAATAAGGCAGCAAATTCCCGTAATCCCTTGATACGCAAGGGCTAAATGATCATTGAAAGTGTGAAAATATCACAAAAAGATGGCTTCCCCTGTTGTAAATTTTTATAGAAAAAAAACACAAAAAAAGGAGAAGCCATCATGTCGATAACAAAATTTACGCAGGCCGTGCAAATCAAGCTTTGGCAGTTATCCATTCATTTAAAACCGATTTCAATAAACCGGAACATAAAAAGTTTCTTTGGTCTGCTTAAAGGCGGACAAGTACAGATGTAATACCATGGGGTATTCATGCAAGAAAAAAATTTTACTAAAAAAGTGGTGGTAAAATTTTGGGGGATAGCCAGCGCGCGGCAAAATCGGCTTGATTTGATTTCAGTAGAGAGTTAAATTGCCAATTTTAAAATAATTAGAGGAAGACGGATCGCACTATGGGTAAAATTATTACGATTACTAACCAAAAAGGCGGTGTGGGTAAAACGACCACGGCTATTAATCTTTCCAGTTGCATTGCCGTTGCCGAAAAAAGCGTATTGCTGGTCGATATCGATCCGCAGGCCAATGCGACCAGTGGTCTGGGTCTGGTGCCGGACGAGCAAAATTATTCGACCTACGAACTTTTAATGGATGACATTCCCATCGAAGAAGTGATTACAAAAACCAGCGTGCCTTTCCTGGAGATTGTCCCTTCTCATATCCGTCTGGTTGGCGCCGAGATTGAAATGGTGGAAATGCCCAATCGGGAACAGCGCCTTAAGGAAAAGCTATTGCCCGTTAAAGATAAATACGATTACATTTTTGTCGATTGCCCGCCTTCTTTAAGCTTGCTTACGTTAAATGCGCTTACGGCGGCCGATTCGGTGATTATTCCCATTCAGTGCGAATATTACGCCCTGGAAGGGTTGTCTCAGTTGTTGAATACGGTGCATCTGGTGCAAAAAAATCTGAACCCGAATTTGAGCATCGAAGGTGTGCTGCTAACCATGTACGACAACCGCCTGAATTTGTGCAATCAGGTGGCGCAAGAAGTGCGGGAGTATTTTAAGGAAAAAGTGTACAATACCGTCATTCATCGCAACGTGCGTTTGGGGGAAGCGCCCAGTTTTGGCAAGCCTATCATTATGTACGATGCGGTGTGTGTAGGAAGTCAAGATTACATTAGTCTGGCAGAGGAAGTTATTGGTGAAGAAGACAAATAGGCTGGGACGGGGGTTAAGCGCCCTTATTCCCGATAAGCCGCCAACACCTGAGAATAGCGCTTCTAAGCAAGGTACGTTAACCGATATCGAAGTGGCATTGATCCGGCCGAATCCTTACCAGCCGCGACAGGATTTTGATCCGAACAAGCTGGAAGAACTAAAGCGCTCCATTGAGGAAAACGGGATCATTCAACCCATTACGGTGCGCAAGGTAGAGCAGGGCTACGAATTGATCGCCGGTGAACGCCGCTTACGTGCGGTGACGGAGTTGGGCTACGAAAAGATTCCTGCTTACCTTATTCAGGTGGAAAGCAAGGAAGAGATGCTGGAGTTGGCGCTTATCGAAAACGTGCAGCGCGACTACCTGAATGCTATTGAACAGGCTCAGGCCTACCAGCGTTTAATTGATGAGTGTAATTTGACGCAGGAAGAAGTTGCCAAAAAAATCGGAAAAGATCGGACAACCATTACAAATTTTCTGCGTCTGCTTAAACTGCCCCCGAAAATTCAGGAAAGTGTTAAACGCGAAGAAATCACTATGGGGCATGCGCGGGCATTGTTGGCCGTAAACGATGCGCAAATTCAGGAACAAATCTGGAAAAAGATTATTAAAAACAAATTGTCGGTGCGCAAGGTAGAGCAATTGGTGCGCGCGGCGGATGAACAGGTTGAGAAGAAAAGTATCAAACCCAAACGTTCGGTGTACATCCAAAAAATGGAATCCGAATTGCGCGATATTTTTGGTACCAAGGTCAATATCCGTTCCCGTCGGGAAGGGGGCAGTATCGAAATCGAATTCTATTCCCCGGAAGATTTAAATCGCCTGTACGAAATTTTCGAACGTTTAAAAGAGTAAGGTTGGGAACGCATGGCGCATCGCAAGCCGGAAAAAAAATACATTAATTTTTTGATGATCCCCGATGGAAGGGAAGAGCCGCGTTCTTTACGGCTACGCGTGGGTACGGTGCGCCTTATTATTGGGGTGCTGGTTGTCTTTTTTATTTTGGTTGCCGGGGGCTTTTTAGCCTACTGGAAGATGGGTTCTTTAATTCTGGAAAACAATCACCTAAAGGAAGAAAATTTTAAACTGGTCAAAAGTCTTCAGCAGGTGGACAAGCTGAAAGAAGAATTGACCCTGTTGCGCAATTACGAGAAAAAGATTCGTTCGTCCATTCAGGGCTACATCAAAGTGCCGGAGAGCGTTCCCGGTGACACGGTAGCCATGACGCAGATGAACTTTGAACGAATGCACATCGAACGAACGGGGAGCTTGTATAATAGCATTCCGTCGTTGGTGCCGGTAGAAGGATTTATTGCGCGGGGCTTTGAGGCTAGTTCTTTGTTTAATGATGCTCATCTGGGTATTGACATTGCCGCGCAAACCAACACGCCCATCCGTGCCCCTGCCGATGGGGTGGTCGTTTTTGAAGGATGGACGAATGACGGCGGGAATGTGCTGGTGCTGTGGCATGCGCTGGGTTATTTGACCATTTACAAGCACAATCAAATAAATATGGTGGGAGAGTTGGAGCGTGTTAAAAAAGGGCAGGTAATCGCCCTGTTGGGAAACACGGGGAAGATCACTTCCGGGCCGCATTTGCATTACGAAATATGGTACAACGGCAAGCCGGTCAATCCCATCTATTATTTAAATGAAGAAATAAAGTAAAAAAGTGAGGCAGATATGGCATTTAAAGGCACAGGTAACGAGGCAGGCTCTACCGAGCTTAATTTTATTGGAAAAGGGACTTCGGTTACCGGAGAAATTACCACAGAGAGCAGCTTGCGGATTGATGGTAAGGTTAATGGTAAGGTCATTTGCAAAAATACATTAACCGTGGGCGAAACCGGTGAAATCGAAGGAGAGATTCAGGCTAATAATGCAATTATTGGTGGTAAAATTAAAGGCAAACTTTTCATCAAACAAAAATTGGTTCTGGAAGCCCGCTCCAGCATGATCGGTGAGCTGAAAGCCAGTAAATTGATCATCGATGAAGGAGCCGTCTTTCAGGGCACCTCGGATATGGGGCTTGGGGACAAGGTGGCTCCCATGAAAAGTGTGACAGACAAAGAAAATGGCCCAAAATAAAAAAAAGCCTAAAATAAGTGATGTGCAAAACGCCTTTCGGGCGGCTGCACCATTCCTGAATATTGCGTACGTAATTATTGGCGGGGTGTTGTTTTTCGGTTATGTGGGTTATTACTTGGATTCCAAATTAAACACCAGCCCTTTTTTGCTTATTGTGGGTGTTTTTTGGGGGTTTGCTCTCGGCCTGTACGATATGTTTAAAGTTTTAAAGAAGTTTGATCGAAAGTAGGCATGAAACTTAGAACATTTTTTCTGGGAGTTCTGGTTATTATCGGGGCCTATGCGGTGGTGTGCTGGCAACTGAGTGTGCATTTGCAATTTGACGCAAGCAAGACAAGAAGTTTGTGGATTTCGGGAATAGTTGCTACCTTGAATATCATCGCCGCCTTTTTTACGGTAAAATACACCATTAACAAAGCGGAGAATTTGTTTTTTAAAACTTTCTTCGGAGGAATGGGAGTACGGGTACTCATATTGTTAGGGCTTATCATTTCTATCATCAAATTTGTTGATGTGAATCAATTTACTTTTATTTTTTCTTTACTTATATTATATGTCTTGTATCAAATTTGGGAAATCTGGTTAATCAATAGCTATCTCAGGAAGGAATAGCAAAATATGGCATTGTTGAATGCAACGACCGTAGCGGCCGATACGGTGGCTACCCATGCGAATGAAAATGTCGGCGCCTGGATTCAGCATCACATTATGAATAGTCACGAATGGCACATTCTCCCGGGTTTTAGCATCGAATTGCCGCATTTTCATCCCATCCATGTTTTAGGCATGAATATCGACCTTTCCATTACAAATCACGTGGTTATGCTGTGGATCGCCGGCCTGATCCTTATTTTGCTGTTTAAGCTGGCGTTTCGTGGTAAAAGCCTGGTGCCCTCCGGTCTTGGCGCTTTTCTTGAGATTTTTATTCTGTTTGTCCGGGACGAAATCGCCATTGCCAACATGGGCGAAGAACACGGCAAAAAATTTACTCCGTTGCTAATTACTTTCTTCTTCTTTATTCTCATTGCAAATTTGATGGGTCTTATTCCGATGTTTTCCACGGCCACGGGTAATATTAACGTAACGGCAGGTCTGGCCCTGGTTACCTTTTTCTCTACGCAGATCTACGGTATTAAGGAACACGGCTTTTTGGGATACTACAAGTCATTAATTCCGGCCGGAGTACCGGTTTTGCTTACGCCGTTAATGTTCATTGTAGAAATCATGGGGCTTTTGGCCAAGCATTTTGCGTTGACCATTCGTCTTTTTGCCAATATGATTGCCGGGCACATCGTGCTTTTTGCCTTTCTGGGGTTGATCATCATGTTTAAAAGTTATTGGGTTTCGCCTGTGTCCGTGGGGTTTGGCGTATTTGACTATTTTCTTGAGATGTTGGTTGCGCTTATTCAGGCGTATATTTTTACCATACTTTCAGCATTGTTTATCGGGATGAGCGTTAATCCTGAACATTAATAAATAAAAACTAAATCTAAGGAGGTTTACAATGAATTGGGCAACAGCGTTAGCGTATCTGGCAGCAGGATTAGGTGCTGGTTTGGTATCGATTGGTGCGGGTTACGGAATCGGTAAAATTGCGGCAGCCGCTTCGGAAGGAACGGCACGCCAGCCGGAAGCAAGCAACAACATTCGTACAACGATGATTATCGCCGCTGCTATGATCGAAGGTATTGCACTGTTCGGCGTGGTTGTGTGCTTCTTGTTAGCTGTTAAATAATAACGAATTTTGGGGATTCGCATATGTTAAATCTTGATCCCGGAATGATCATCTGGACGTGGATTACCTTTTTTATTGTTCTGGCAATCCTGTCCAAGGTGGCGCTTAAGCCGATTCTGGGCGTAATCGAAACGCGCGAGAAGACCATCCGCGAAGATCTGGAGCAGGCGCAAAAGCAACGCGAAGAAGCGGAAAAACTTTTGCAGAAGCACAAAGAACTAATCGCGGGGGCCGAGAGCGAAGCGCAGCGTTTATTACGCGAAAGCCGTGAATTGGCCGAGAAAAAACGGCAGGAGCTTTTGGAAGAAGCCCGGGCAGAATATCAGAAAATTCTGGAGCAGGCCAAGCAAGAAATTCAGCACGAAAAAGAAAGTGCCCTTGCTTCTTTAAAGGCAGAAGTTGCCGATTTGGCCGTAGGCGCCGCCGAAAAAATTATTCACATGAATTTAGACGATGAAAAACAGCGGGCGATTGTAGAAGAATATTTGAATTCGCTCCCGAAAAATGTAAAAAATTAAGCAAGGAACGTGTGCATTGAACCGAGTAGCCAAACGATACACAAAGGCTTTGTTCGAACTCGCGCAAGAAAAGTCGATTCTGCCTCAAATTGAGAAAGACATGCAACTGATCGGGCAGATTATCGATGACAGTCCCGAGTTCCGCGAATTCCTTTCCAATCCTTTGATTGCCGAAGGAGAAAAACAGCACATCATTAAAGAGCTGTTGGGAAAGCGCGTTCATGAACTGACGCTGGAATTTTTACAATTGCTGGCCCAAAAGCGCCGCATCGCTATTTTACCGGCCGTGGTCGAGCAATTCCGGCGGATGTTGCTGGATTATCAAAACATTCTGGAGGGCGAGCTGATTAGCGCGGTGCCCCTGGAAAAGAAACAATTCGAGGCCATCAAAAAACGCCTCGAAGAGATGCTGGGACAAACCGTGCTTTTGCAACCCAAAGTTCAGCCGGAAATTATCGGCGGATTCGTTGTGCGGGTTGAAGACATGGTCATCGATAATAGTATTCGCTTGCAGTTGCAAAAATTGCGTGAAAAATTAGTCGCTCGGTAAATTAAACATGATGAGGAAAATTCAATGGGTGATGCAGTAAGACCCGATGAAGTATCGGCCATTCTAAAAAAACAACTTCAAGATTTTCAGAAGGAAACGGATGTTTACGAAGTAGGAACCGTGCTCCAGGTTGGTGACGGAATTGCGCGGATTCACGGCTTGAAGAATGTGATGGCTGGTGAGTTAATCGAATTCCCCCACAATGTGATGGGGCTGGTTCTGAACCTGGAAGAAGACAACGTGGGCGCCATTTTGTTTGGCGAAGATACGTTGATCAAAGAAGGGGATCAGGTAAAGCGTACCGGCCGCGTGATGGAAATTCCCGTGGGTGATGCCATGATCGGTCGTGTGGTTGACCCTCTGGGGAACCCCCTGGATGGCAAGGGAAAAATCGAAGCCACACAAACCATGAAGCTGGAACGCAAAGCGCCGGGCGTTATTTATCGCCAGCCGGTTAAAGAACCGCTTGCTACCGGTATTAAGGCCATCGATGCCATGATTCCTATCGGAAGAGGGCAGCGCGAATTGATTATCGGTGACCGTCAGACCGGTAAAACGGCCGTGGCTCTGGACACCATCATCAATCAAAAGGGAAAAGATGTTATTTGTATTTACGTGGCCGTGGGGCAAAAAGCCTCTACCGTGGCGCGCGTAATCAAAACGTTTGAAGAGCACGGTGCCATGGAGCATACCATTGTGGTTTCGGCAACGGCCAGTGAACCGGCGCCGTTGCAGTACATTGCGCCGTATGCCGGTGCCGCCATCGGCGAATATTTCCGCGATAGCGGACGCCATGCTCTGGTGGTGTACGACGATTTAACCAAACACGCCTGGGCCTATCGTCAGGTGTCGCTTCTGTTGCGTCGTCCTCCCGGCCGCGAAGCCTACCCGGGTGACGTATTCTATTTGCATTCGCGTTTGCTGGAACGGGCTGCCAAGCTAAGCGATGACATGGGCGGCGGGTCGTTAACCGCTTTGCCGATTATCGAAACGCAGGCCGGTGACATCTCTGCCTACATTCCGACAAACGTTATTTCCATTACCGACGGCCAGATCTTCCTCGAATCGGGATTGTTCTATTCCGGTGTGCGGCCGGCCATTAACGTGGGTATTTCCGTTTCCCGTGTGGGTGGTAATGCCCAAATTAAAGCCATGAAGCAAGTGGCCGGACGTTTGCGTTTGGATTTGGCTCAGTTCCGTGAAATGGAAGCATTTGCCAAATTCGGCTCCGATTTGGACGAAGCCACCCAGCAGCAGTTGCGTCGTGGTGAGCGATTGGTCGAAATTTTGAAGCAAGATCAATACAAACCGGTGCCGTTCGAAAAGCAAATCGCCATCATTTACGCCGGAACCAACGGGTATCTCGATACGTTACCGGTCGGTGTTCTGAAACGTTTCGAAGAAGAATTTCTGGAACATCTGGAAGTAAAACATCCGGAACTGTTGCAGGAAATCACTGAGAAAAAGATTCTCAGCGACGAATGGAAAGAAAAAATGAACAAAGTGCTGGAACACTTTGTGGAAAATTTCAAGGTTGAGGAATAGTTATGGCCAACCTGCGTGAAATTCGCAAACGAATTGCCAGTGTTAAAAGCACGCAGCAAATCACCAAAGCCATGAAAATGGTGGCCGCGGCCAAAATGCGTAAAGCCCAGGAAAGTATTCTGGCTTTTCGTCCTTATGCTTTTGAACTGCGCAGCCTGATTAGCCACCTGACGGCCCGGATGGAAGATTACTCAAAAATTCCGTTGATGGTCCAGCGTCCGGTAGAAAAAGTGCTTTTGGTGGTGGTTACGGCCGATCGCGGCTTGTGCGGCGCCTTTAACAGCAACATCATTCGGCGTGCGGCAGAGCGGCTGAAAGAATATCCCGATGCGGAAGTAGAGCTGTTCATGGCCGGGCGAAAAGGCTTGGAATTTTTTCAACATCGCCCTGTGGTGATTAACGGACAAAAGGTCAACTTTTTTAACGATCTCTCTTTTGTCGACGCTGCAGAGCTAACCGAAACGATTCTGAAAATTTATCAGGAACAAAATTTCGATCGGGTGGAATTTATTTACAACGAATTCAAATCGGCCATCCAGCAGAATGTTGTTGTGGAGCAGTTCCTGCCATTTGTTCCCGATGAAGAGATGGAAAAAAGCAAAGAGCAGGTTGACTTTATTTACGAGCCCGACAAAGAATCAATTTTAAACGCAGTAATTCCCAAACATCTGCGCGTGCAGGTCTGGCGGATTTTACTGGAAAGTAATGCCGCCGAACAGGGTGCCCGAATGACCGCCATGGAAAACGCAACCGACAATGCCGAAGAGATGATCCATAATCTTACGATTTACTACAACCGCACCCGACAGGCCTCCATTACCACTGAAATTTCGGAAATTGTCAGTGGCGCGGAAGCTTTAAAAGAGAGTTAACGAATTGGGAAATTCAAACTTAGGATTACACTATGAATAAAGGTAAAATTCGTCAAATTATTGGCCCCGTAATCGACGTTGAATTCAACGAAGGTCAACTTCCGAACATTTACAACGCTTTGCAAATTACCCGCGAAGACGGAAGCGTACTGATCACCGAAGTGCACCAGCATTTGGGTGAAAATATGGTACGTTCGGTCGCTATGGATTCTACCGACGGCCTGAAGCGTGATATGGAAGTGATCGATACGGGCGATTCGATCTCCGTACCGGTTGGCCCGGAAACTTTGGGCCGCTTGATCAATGTGGTGGGTGAGCCAATCGATGAAGCGGGAGAAATCAAGTCCAAAAAACGCTATCCCATTCATCGTCCTGCGCCTGCTCTGGAAGATTTAAGTACTTCCGAAGAAATTCTGGAAACCGGTATTAAAGTTATTGACCTTCTGGAACCGTATTCCAAGGGTGGTAAAACCGGATTGTTCGGTGGTGCCGGTGTGGGCAAAACCGTATTGATCATGGAGTTGATCCATAATATCGCAACCGAGCATGGTGGCTATTCGGTGTTTGCCGGAGTGGGCGAACGTACACGTGAAGGTAACGACCTGTGGCTGGAAATGAAAGAATCGGGCGTGTTGTCCAAAACCGCTCTGGTTTTCGGCCAGATGAATGAGCCTCCCGGCGCCCGTCAACGTGTGGGCCTGACCGGATTGACCGTTGCCGAATATTTCCGTGACGAAGAAGGCAAAGACGTGCTGTTGTTCATCGACAATATTTTCCGATTTACCCAGGCCGGTTCCGAGGTGTCCGCTTTGTTGGGCCGTATGCCTTCGGCTGTGGGGTATCAGCCTACCCTGGCCACGGAAATGGGCGAATTGCAGGAACGTATTACTTCCACCAAAAAAGGTTCCATTACCTCGGTACAGGCTATTTACGTACCGGCGGACGACTTAACCGACCCGGCGCCGGCAACAACGTTCTCCCACCTTGATGCCACAACCGTTCTTTCGCGTCACATTGCGGAATTGGGAATTTACCCCGCTGTGGATCCTTTGGATTCTACCTCGCGTATTCTTGATCCGCGTGTGGTGGGGCAGGAACATTACTACGTGGCCAAAACCGTTCAGGAAGTACTGCAAAAGTACAAAGATTTGCAAGACATTATTGCAATTTTGGGTATGGATGAATTGAGCGAAGAAGACAAACTGACGGTAGCCCGGGCGCGTAAGATTCAGCGCTTCCTCTCGCAGCCCTTCTTTGTGGCCGAACAGTTTACGGGTGTGCCCGGAAAATACGTACCCATCGAAGAAACCATCAAAGGTTTTAAGGGAATTATCGAAGGAGAATACGATCACATTCCCGAACAAGCCTTTTACATGGTTGGTTCGATCGACGAAGTGTTGGAAAATTACAAGAAGATGCAGAAATAAAAAGAGGTGTTTGGCTCCGAGTAAATCGGAGCCTCCAGCCTTTTTATCTCAAATTTGGAAATTGCATTCAAAACAATTATCTTTCTTGTACTCAGAGTTTGCTCTGGTGCGAGCGGCTAAAGATAAAATAGGTGAAGGATAAAGATCCATGGCAATGGAACTCACACTGCACATTGTTACTCCATTTGGTCAGGTATTTCAAGGGGAAGTGCTCAGTTGCACGCTTCCCGGTGCCTCCGGAGAATTCCAGGTTTTACCCCATCACACAGACTTGGTATCCTTACTTGAAATTGGCCCCATTAAATTTCAGCTTACCGATCACTCCGAAAAGTGGCTTGCCTCAAGCGGCGGATATTGCGAGATCAAAGATAACCAATTGAAAATTATGGTAGAAAGTGCCGAATTTGCGGAACAGATTGACATTAAGAGAGCACAGGCAGCTTTGAAACGAGCCGAAGAACGGATAAAATCCGCCAGCCCGGATGTAGATATTGAACGTGCAAAATTAGCAATGGCAAGAGCGCTTAACCGAATTAAAATTGCAGAAATCTCCAAAAGTTTACATTAAAGAAATTTTTGTTTTAAACGAATATACAGAGCGAAAAACAAGATTAAATTTTCATAATTCTTGACTGCACATTAAATAATTATAAATTTAATTCTGTGTGGTTAATGCAGGATTAATAAAATTAGGTTTTTTCTTATGAAAAAAAAGAAACAATTTTTCGTGTTAAGCGCTCTGCTTTTTCTTTTCCTAATTAATGGTTTACCCGCCCAAGATCATCAAAAAACAGAAAACATTCCGAAATCTCAGGTCGAATTATTATACACTTCGGCCTTGCGCCATTACGTGAATAAATTAATCACGAAGTTAAGCGCTGGCTCCATTGGACAGGAGCGTTTTTTGGTGCAACAGATCCGTATGATTAATGCGGAGATTTTGTCGCGGGTTAAAGGCGTGCAAAAGGTTAAAAAAACCTATTTTGAACAAATGAACCAGCGCCTGGCCGAAGTGAGAGCTTTGCGCAGAAGGTTGGCTCCGTACCATTCCCAGCAATTGAATCACTTTATTGATCAGGTAGAAAATACCATTCGCGATGCTTTGGCTCAGGGTGAGGTTGATTTTCAAAAGCAACGGGCCATTGAAGATGCCATGCAGTTGCTTTATGTGGCCGAAGAAATGGTCAAAATGGACCCCAACGCCAAAATCGATCAGGATGCGGAATTTACCCACGATTTAAAGAAAACCCAGCAAAAACTTGCATCCAAATCTTTGGCCCAGCTTTCTTACGAAGACTATCAATCGAAATTGATGAAAAATGAAAAGCCCACAATTTACGATCTGTATCGCGAGTGGATGCGTGCCGAGCAGGTAAATTATGAAGTGCGCTGGACCGATGTGGAAATTATCAAGAGAAAATTGATCAAAACCGGAACATCCAAAGAACGCGAACGCATGTTTAAACGCGAATTGCGTCAGGCAGCCGAAGCGTTTAATTATGGCTTTTATGATTTGGCTGAGCGCTCTTTTGGAGAAATTTTAAATAGCTATGGTTTTATCGGCCAGTTGGACGATTGTCTTTTTTACAAAGCATTGTCCAATTACATGCTACAACGATTTTTGGCGGCACAAACCGACTTTGAGCGTCTTGTACACGATTATCCTGCTTCATCCTTTTTGCCACAAGCGTATCGTTATTTAATGCGCATTGCTTTGCATTTTGATCAATACGATAAAGTGATTGCCTATTACAATGATTTCTTGAAAACGGGTGTGCAGGGAAGCGCCTTGTATGATGAAGCCACCTTTACGGCCGGATCGGCCTCATTGAAACTGGGCGATTACGACACAGCGATTCGTTATTTGTCGCGTCTTGGTAAAAAGTCCCCGTTCTACTATCAGGCGCAGTATTTGTTGAGTGAAGCCTATATTGGTGTAAACAATTATACCGAGGCGGAACAAACATTGCAAAGTCTGGCGCTGGTAGAAAAATTGAATCCGGAATTTCACAATAAAGTACTGCTCAAGTTAGCCATGCTTTATTATGATTTGGGAGATTACACCCGCGCCATTAATATGCTCGATTTGATCAATCCTTCTTTTTCTCAATACGACCGGGCACTTCTGGTATATGGCTGGAGCTATTTTAAAAATGAAATGCAAAAGCCGGTCCGCAAGAGAAATTTCGAAAAGCCCATTCAATATTTGAATCTATTGTTGGATAATTTTTACGGCTCCGACTATCAGTTGGAGGCACGGACGCTACTGGCCTATATTTATCAGTTGCAAAACGAAACAGATGAAGCAATAAAAAATTATCAATATGTTTACAGCTCGAAAGATGCCAAAGAGCTTTCTGATGCTCTGAATATGGAAAGCCAGGTTTTGGGTAAAATAATCAATAAAACAAAAGAGCTGCAGACCAAAGCATTCGATAAAGATGATCCCGACGCGTTTTACAAGGCGTATATGCTGCAGAAAAAACTTTACAGGCCTTACATTCGCGTGACTTATCTGGATTTAAGCTCCGGCGGGTTCGGCATACAGCGTGAAATAGATCAGTTAAATGAAAAATTGCGCCAGTTAGAGCAACTGCGTCAAGAGGCCAAGGCTCAGGAACGGCCGGATTTGGTAAAACGTATCGAAAAAATGGAATACCGCATTTATTATGCCATTAACACAATGAATGCTGAGCGTTCATCCGGCGCCCTGGGAAGGAACTATTTTGATGTGCATCCTCTGGCCCGTAAAGAGAGTGTCCTGGAATCGCGCAACAAGCAAGTGCTAAAAATGCGTCAGGATATTGAAGCACAGCGCAAAGAAATTGTAAAACGCTTGAATGAACTAGAAATCCAGATCAATCAGGCGCGCCGCGATAAAAACTATAAAAAGCTGGTAGCGCTGGAATTGAGTAAACAGCATTTTTCCGATTTAATAAAAAAACTCGATTTTCTGGAAACACAAGCCTATAGTATGGATTTGCGAAAATCCAACATCAATTTGAATAAATGGAGCGACTACGGGGTTTTTGGTCTGACCAATGTTAAGTTCAATGTAAAAGAGAAGACGGTTAAAGAAGTTGAGCAGATGCAGAAGCGTATTCAGGACATTAATCAATTCTTGAAACTGAGACGCCAGAATATTGAACATAAAATACGCCAAATCAACGAACAAATTATCGTGATGACGCGTAAAGTTCGCCAGCAGGAACGTATGCGTAAACGGGAAGAAATGAACCGGCAGTTTGAAGAAACCTATTTTGATACGCACGATACCGAACTGAATTATGATACCGGCGAGCCTACGCAGGCCCCTCAGCAGCAAGAACAAAACACAAACAATGAAAATCAAGACAAGTAATGTGTAAAGTTGGTTCAAACACAGGTTTATGTATAAGGCAATGAAAGCAAAACAAATTTTATTACTCGTGTTTTTGAGCGTTAGTTTGCTTTTTGGGCAGCAGGAAAAGTTTTCTCCGGTAGATACACTGTTCAATCGGATGAAAATCGAAGATTTGCTCAAAATTAAAAAATATTTTGAGCAAAAAGCCAAAAAGCTTCAGTCTCAGGGACAAAACTATCTCTCCGAAGGAATTGAATGGGGTGAGAACTTCTTAAAAGAAGAGGGCAGCAAGGTCAGAAACAGGGATGTGGTTTACATACGCCTTGCCGAATATTATGTGGATGCCGCCGAGCAAAAGCATTTTAAGGAAACGGAAGAGTACGAGAAAAAACTGGATGAATATTTTAAGAAATTAACCCTCTACGATCAGGGGAAAATCAAGGAAGAACCAAAGCGTCCGGAATTTCCCAAAATCGATTATTCCAAAGCCATTGCCTTATATGACCGTTTGTTAAAAGAATTCCCCACCAGTAAATATGCCGATGATGCTTTGTATTCCAAAGCCTGGTTTTTAGAAAAGATGGGGAAAGGAGAAGAGAGCAGAAAAGTTTATCGCCAGGTCATCGAAAAATATCCGGAGAGTCCCTTTGCCCCGGAAGCCTATATGCGACTGGCCGAATACTATTTTTCACCACGCGAAGATAAAACAAGTGAAGAACAGATTGTATTGGAACTGCAAAAAGCCATCCAATTGTACAAGAATGTGTTGCGCTACAAAAAATCAAAGCGATATGACGAAGCGTTGTACAAACTGGGATGGAGCTATTACAAATTAGCCGTTCGCGATCCGAAATATTACAATGATGCGATTACCTATTTTACAATGGTCGCGGATGATATTTTAAAGGCTAAAAAATTAGATCCCGAACAGAATATATCCGATTTTAATGTGTATAACGAAGCCATTGAATACATTGGAATTAGCTTTACCGATGGCCACTATGTGCAGGATGGGGTGCAAAAAGCCAAAGAATATCTGGAAAAGATAGGCGGGCGTGAATATGGCCCTGATATTTTTAAAGCGATGGGACGTACCTATGAACGCATCGATGAGCCCCAAAAAGCCATTTATGCCTACAGAACGCTATTGGAACTTTATCCCGATTATCTTCAGGCACCGGAAATTCAGCAACATATTGTGGACGTTTTGTATCAAATGGGTAAAGACGATGAAGCCTATCAGGCCCGAATGGAATTATTCGAAAAATACAATCCCAAGAGCGAATGGTACCAAAAAATAGAGAAGTCAGACAATCTGAACAAGGTGAAATATCTCAACGCAGCTTACAAATACAGTGAAGAGGCACTTCGCACAAATTTGGTAATCGATTTACAGAAGGCCGAAAAAATGGCGGCGAGCAAAAAAGACGCCACGATTTTGTATGAACGGTTTGCCGACCATTCGAAGAAATATCTCCAAGCTTTCCCGGCCGATTCCAATGCTTATGAGGTTAACTGGTCCTATGCCTACATGCTGGACACACGCTTGCATCGCTATAAAGATGCCTTCGAAGAATACATTAAGGTAAGCAACGATTATCTTGAAACCAAGCACCAGCATGATGCTGCGCTAAATGCGGTGTTAGTAGCCGATAGCCTGGTAAAACGGCGTTTTGGCAAACAAGATACTGCACGCTTTAATCTTGCGAATCCGCAGGAACTGGTTCCGGAAGAACTTTCACCTGAAGAGACGATGTTGATAGAGGCCTATAATAATTATATTCGGTTATTCCCTTACGGAGAATACACCCCGAATTTTCTGGCCTCCGCCGGTGGCATTTTTTACAACCACAAAATGTTTGCCGAGGCTAAAGTCTATTTTCAAACATTGGTAAAACGATTCCCCAATGCTGCGGAAAAAAGTTTGGCCCTGCGCTCCATTATGGATTCGTATTTTGCCCTTGGGAAATTTAAAGATAGCGAAATTATTGCCAAACGCATCTTGGCCGAAAAAAATATTCCCGAAGAACAGCGCCAATTTGCTTTGAAACGCTTGGGGCAGGCCATTTTCAAGAATGCGGAATATTACGAGCAACAAGGCGATTATTTTAACGCTGGTATGGAGTTTATGCGTGTTTACAAAGAAGCGCCTACCGATAAAAAGTTGGTAATAGCAGCCTTGTTTAATAGCGGACTTAATTTCCAGAAAGCAAAAGACTGGGTACGCTCTAACGAAGCTTTTGATATTTTGGCCACAAAATATCCCGATTCCAAATACGCCATTTTAGCCTTAGACAACATGGCCAAAAATTATGTAGAAATGGAAGACTACGTAAATGCGGCCAAAACATACGAACGCATTGCAAAAAATTATCCCGATTCGGAAAATGCCGAACCTGCCTTGTACGATGCCAGTTTGTACTATCAAAAGGGGAAAAATTGGGAAAACGCCATTCGGGTTAATAACGAATACATTGCAAAATATCCCAATCAACCTTATTCAACCGATTTGTATTTTACGAACGCCAAACTTTATCTGAAATTGAATAATTTGGCGGAAGCTAATAAGATTTATCAGGAATTTGCGCAAAAGTATCCGAACGATCCCCGAACGGTTACGGCTTTTTACGAACGTGGTAAGTATTTTTATGAGAACGGAATGAAAGACAAGGCCAAGGCCGAACTTAACATGGCCCTTAAACGGAGCGAAAAGTTGCGGAAATTGGGACAGGATCCGAATGCTTACATTGCGGCCGAAGCACTGAATTTGTTAGCCGAAATTTTGCATGATGAATTTTTGGCGATTCAGCTAAAACAGCCTTTATCTAATATTAAAGCTAATTTGAACAAGGCCAAGAATTTGATGTCGGAATTGTTGCAAACCTATCGTAAAATTATTACGTATGCCTCGCCGCGCAGCTTTGAGGCGACGTTTAATATTGCTCGCACTTACGAAGAGTTTGCCGAAAAATACATTAATCAGGAAATCGATCCCAATTTAAACGAAGATCAAAAATTCGTTGCAAGAACCAAAATCAACGAGCAGGGCTATGCGCTTTATGACAAAGCGGTAGATCAATACAAACAGGTAGTGGATAAAATTCCTGTGCTCGCACAAAAATTGGGTATTGATTTAAATGCCCCGAAAGAAGCAACTCCGAAAGACTCAACGGCTCTGGATTCTACGCAGAGCGCCATCGCCGTTTCTCGGGTTGCGGCAATCGATTCCACACGAGACTTGGCGATTAAATGGCATGAAAAGGCCAAAACAAAAATATCGGAACTCCTGTTCAAAGAAGCAGAGTTAACAGCCCAAAACGTGTACCGTACGATTAATATCAAGGCACCGTACAAAAAGCCCATCGAAATTCTGGTTTACAAATATCAGGCATTGCAAAAGGTCGCTTTGCCGGCCATTAAAAAGACTATTGCAGCCCATTTGCGTAATTTACAGGAGTCGCAGGCACTGGGTTTACATAACAAATATGTGGAAGAGTCAAAACGTCAGATATTACTCATCTCGAATGTGATGGGTGAACAATTGGAAGATCTGGCCTTCTATGCCTTGCAGAAGTATAACGATGAAATTAAAAATCTGGAAGATCTGATCGAGAAAGAGTATGGCACCGTAAACGCCGATGGAGAAGACTATTTGATGGTGGACAACAATGCCAGTCAAATGATCGACTTCTCGAAAGAATTGAGTATTGCGGCTATCAAAGCGTATGAAAACTCGTTAGATCTGGCATTGAAAAACAACATTATTAACGATTTAGTCAAAACGACCAAGAACGATCTGGCACGGTTGGCTGTGGAAATTACCGATAAGATGGCAGTCTATGCCGATTCGGCCAAGCAGCGTTCCGCATACTATCAAACCCGCTTTGATTCCACACAAAATTACAATTATGACGATGCTGCCGGATATTTCGAAAGCTATTATGTTTCTTTGAACTCGAACTCCAGAAAAATTCTTGATAAGGCCTATGAAGCAAAGAAAAAATACAACATCAAGAACATTTGGGTAAACAAACTGATTTACAAGTTGTTGTTGCTGGATCCGCTGAAATATACGCCCGAAGTGGAAAAAGAAAAGCTGATCATTCAGTCCGATTCGACCTGGGTGTATTCGATCACCTATTATCCGGAACAGTGGAACCGGGTAGACTTTGCCGATTCGAGCTGGGCCCATCCCGAGGTGTTGGTGAGCTACAACAACCAGTTCGAGGCGTTGGGTGTTAATCCGGATGCCATTTGGCCGCCCTTGCCTTATCAAAATGTAACCAATGATTCTTCCATGGCTCAGGATTCGTTAGCGATTTCCGATAGTACTTTTCAGGCCGCGGTACCCAGCAACAGTGATACACTGGTCTTTTTCAGAAAAGTATTTTACATCGACGGCAAACCGGTGGACGGTGTGATTTATGTGACGGCAGATGACGACTATCGCATTTATCTGAACGGCGAATATTTGCTGGATGATGAAAAGAACGATTATGCCGTCGTCGATACGGTTGATTATCAGACGTTTAGTATTTACCTGAGAAAAGGCAAAAATGTTCTTGCCGTGGATGTGGAAGACAAAGATTTGACCCGTGGCGGGTTAAAATTGTACGGCTATCTGGAAATACTGCCGGCCGACATTATGAAACGTGCGCAGGAATTAACCCGCGTAAAGAAAGTAATTGTCGATCCGGCCATTTTGAAGAATGTTAATATTCTAAATAAGAATCGCATATCTCTCAAAGGAGAGGCAAAATGAAAAAAACTTTGCAGTGGGTAATCGTATTCACAATCATGCTCAGTTTTAGCGGTTTGATGGCGCAAAACAAGCCAAATCAAACAGCAAATAATTCTAATCAAATCATTGACTTAGGCGAAACTGAGGTCAAGATAAAGGTAGAAACGCCGAACGTGCAAATCTATTCCAAACGCATTAAACCCGAGTTTGACGACATCAAAATTGACCGTTCGTTTCACAAAGAATTAATCGGAGAAGATGAAAAAATAAACTTAAAGCCGCACTCGGAATCGACCGAGTATATTAGAATAGACATTGGACAATTAATGAAAAAATTAAGGTAAAATTTTAAGGAGGGTCAAGTTCATGTTCATGGCTCAATTTGGTGAAGCGTTTAAAACCAGTTCCGAAGGTTACATTTTTATGTACGTTATTGCTCTTTTCGGAGCTATCGCTCTGGCTATTACCATCGAGCGTTTGTATTTTATTTTGGTAAAATCGAATGTTAATGCCGATAAATTTATGACCGAAATCCGCAAATTGGTAGCCGGTGGCAATATCGAAAGAGCAATTGAATTGTGTGAAAAAGGGAAGCAAAAGGCTCTGCCCTATGTGGTGCTTCGCGGATTAAAACGTGCGAATGAAAGTGAAGCGCTGGACTTCCGCGCCATTCAGAACGCCGTTGACGAAGGAACGCTTGAAGTAATTCCCAAGTTAAAAGAACGCACCAATTACCTTTCCATGTTAGCCAATGTGGCCACACTTACCGGTCTGATGGGTACGATTTACGGTTTGATCATTTCTTTTGCCGCTGTGGGTAGTACACAGGTTTCGGAAGAAGATAAATCGCGCTATTTGGCCAAAGGTATTGCCGCTGCTATGAATACGACGATTTTCGGATTGATGGTTGCGATTCCAACCTTGATCGCTTATACCTACATCTCCAATCGTACCAATAAAATTATTGACGATTTGGACGAACACCTTGTGAAGCTCATTAATTTGATCACTGGAAATCGTTAATCAAAAAAATGAAGGAAGGAAACTTCCATGGCTTATGAACCATCAAAGCGCCGAAAAAGTGAAGAACTTGATATGGAGCTGGACATACGGCCGGTCATGAATTTGATGGTCGTATTGATTCCATTGCTCCTTGCCGGTGCGGAGTTTGTAAAAGTTGGCATAATCGAAATAAATTTGCCGCCCGCCAAAACACAGGGGCCTGGCCAAAATAAAGAAACTTTGGCCAAGGAAAAAGAAAAACAAAAAATGTTGAATCTGAAATTGGTAATTACCGATCAGGGAATTACCATTGGTAATGATTTTGGCATTTTGCGGGATGCTTCCGGCAAGGGACCAACCGTAGGAAAAACGGCGGATGGGCAATATGATTTTGCTAAATTGCGGGAAAAGTTGATCGGGCTGAAGAAAAAGATCAAAGGTCAGGGCTTTGTGGATGAAAATCGTTTGATTATTACGGCAGAACCCCAAATCGAATACCAGACGATTATTCGCGTAATGGACAATGTGCAAACGTATGAAGATCAGGAAACCAAAACCGTTGAACCCTTGTTCCCGGAAGTTAGTTTTGCAAAAATGTTATAAAATAAAAAGAGGTGATTGATAAATGGCCTTCCAACCCTCCAAAATAAAAAGACACATGTACAAAGAGTCAGGTACTCTAAACCTGAACTCAATGATGGACATGATGACGATTATTCTCTTGTTTCTCTTAAAATCGTTTTCGACATCAGGAGCCATTGTAACTCCCTCCAAGGAATTGCATTTGCCTGCATCGTTTCAAGGGCAAAATCCGACAAAGCAGCTAACCGTGTCCATTGCCAAAACCAAAATTCTGGTGAACGACCAAAAGGTCGCGGACATGGCCAATATTGCCAAAGAAATGATGATTATTCCGCCCTTAAAAAAGCAACTCGATTATTACGCGCAAAAAGAAAAGGAGCTGGAACAGGAGGTGGGAAAACCGTTCTCCCACGAAGTAATTATCGAAGGTGATAAGGAAATACCCTTCGAAATTCTCCTGAAGGTGATGTACACTTGCAGTCATTCCGATTTTTATAAAATGCGACTGTTAACAATTAAGAAAAGTAAGAAAATTTAGAAAAGAGAAATATCATGCCAGGAGTACAACAACAAGCTAAAGGGCGTGGTAACGCTAAAAATTTTAGCATTCACGCTTTTCCTAAAGAATTTGAAAGGAATATCTGGGAGGAGCTTGACCGGCGTTTCTACATTATTCTGATTGCTTCGTTGGCAGTGGTTTATGGCTTCATCATTTATCTTTCGCATATCGAATATTCGAAAGAGCAGGTGGAGCAGGCAATTAAACGCACGTATTTAAAAAAGATTTACCAGGCAGAATTGGTTACGGAACCGGAGATGAAAAAACAGACCAGCGAAGGTGAAGGCCCCAGCATGGCGGAACAGACTATCCCCGAGGAGGTAAAACCACCCGAACCGGATGTGCGTGCCAAAATGGACAAGGGTAAGCGTGTGGAAGGTCGTGGCGCATCTGCCTCCCAACGTGCTTTGCGCCGCAGACGGGCCGAAGCTTTGCGCCAGAGTCAGCGTAAAAACCTGGCATCGAAAGTATTGGGCGGTGGAGTGTTAGGCGTAATAACCGCATCTGGCGGTGGTGGGGTCGGTGTTGCCGAAGCCAACGTGCTGGATAATGTAAGCGGTGGTGGCGTAGGCGATCTCGACAACTTGTTGCAAGGGGTCGGCTCTCTGGAAACCGCCTCGGCTTCGTCCAGAAAATCGCGATTGGGCGCCCGATCCGTGGGAAGCGGCAGCGGTGCGCAAAAAGGTGTGGGGATTGATGACATCGTTACGGGTGGTGTCGGCGAGACCGGAGATTATTCCATTGCACGTCAGGGTGATTTCTCGTTAAAGTTGGGTAAGGGACGCGTGACAGGCCGTGCCAGCAAGTCGCAGGCACGTTCGGCCGATGCCATTGCCGCGATGATCAACAAGCATCAAGACGCCATTGTCGATTGTTACAAACGGGTGGCGCGGTTAAATCCCAATTTAAAGGGAAGCATTACCGTACAGTTTACCATCGAACCCAATGGTCGGGTGAGTGCCGTACGCATTTTGCAGTCCACGTTACACAATACAAAGGTGGAAAGTTGTATCTCGCGCAGAATTCGTAGCTGGCGTTTTCAGCCCATCGATCCCAAAGAAGGCCGGGCAATCTTCCGCCAGAAGTTCGTCTTTACAACGTAAAGCGACAAACAATATCAAAACATAAAAAGCCACCCTTGGGTGGCTTTTTTTATTTGTAGAATTTAATTTAAAAGCATATATTTACAACCAATTTTTGTACAATTTTATTCAATGCTTTGAATAAAATAAAGATTGGAAAGAAACTTGGAGTAAATATGAAAAGGACGCATCATTGTGGCGCACTCAACGAATCGCACACCGGACAGGAAGTAATCTTGCAAGGCTGGGTCAACAAATGGCGCGACCATGGCGGGTTGATTTTTATTGATATTCGTGATCGGTACGGAATAACGCAAATTGTTTTTAATCCGCAGGAAAACGCCCAGGCCTACGAAAAAGCAAAAATTTTGCGCGCCGAAGACGTCATTGAAGTGAAGGGCATCGTGCAAAAAAGGCCTCCCGAAGCGCTTAATAAAAAGATGAGCACCGGTGCCATTGAAGTACATGTTTCTGAAATCGAAATTTTAAATAAAGCAAAAACCACCCCCTTTGAAATTAATGATCAAATCGAAATCAGCGAAGAAATTCGTCTGAAATATCGCTATCTCGACTTGCGTCGCAAACGTTTGCAAAACAATTTGTTGGTACGAAGCGATGTGTACAAAATTGTCCGCGATTTTTACCACGCCCACGATTTTGCGGAGATAGAAACACCGTTCTTAATGAAAAGTACCCCCGAAGGGGCGCGTGACTTTTTGGTGCCAAGCCGAAACTTCCCGGGAAGGTTCTACGCCCTGCCGCAATCGCCGCAAACCTACAAACAGCTTTTGATGATTGCCGGATTCGATCGCTATTTTCAGATTGTGAAATGCTTTCGTGATGAAGATTTGCGCAAGGATCGCCAACCGGAATTCACCCAAATCGATGTGGAAATGTCGTTTGTTGAAGAAGACGATGTTATTGAGATTTCCAGCGCCCTGATTAAAGAGTTGTTCGAACAAATACGGGGTGTGCAGGTACCCTGGCCCATCCCGCGCATGAGTTACAAAGAAGCGTTTGAAACCTACGGGAACGATAAACCCGACTTACGCTTTGGCATGAAAATCATTACGCTAAACGATATTTTTGCCCAATCTCAATTCAACGTTTTTCGTTCGGTGGTAGAAGCAGATGGACGCATTGCCGCAATTTATGTGCCTGCTGCGGATAAGTATTCCCGCAAAAAAATCGATGCCTTAACCGAACGGGCCAAAGCCCTTGGTGCCAAAGGATTGGCATATCTTATTTTAAAGCAGAACGAATTCAAGGGAAGCGTGGCTAAGTTTTTGTCGGATGAGGAAAAATCAAAACTGATCGAAAAAATGAATCTGCAGGACAATGCCTTGGTGCTTATCGTTGCCGATAAATACGAAGTAACCTACCCGGTTCTGGGACAATTACGGCTGGAAATAGCCGAGGAACTGGGGTTAGCAGATAAGGAAAAGTTTGCCTTTACCTGGATTGTGGATTTCCCCTTGTTAGAATTTAGCGAAGAAGAAAACCGCTATGTCGCCAGACACCATCCCTTTACCAGCCCCAAACCCGAACACATACCGCTGCTCGATACGCAGCCGGAACAGGTTTTGGCCCGGGCCTACGACCTGGTGGTCAACGGCAGCGAAATTGCCGGCGGCAGTATCCGTAACCACCGCAGAGATTTGCAGGAGAAAATGTTTGAAATCCTTAAAATCGGGAAAGAAGAGGCTCAATCCAAATTCGGCTTTTTGCTGGAAGCACTGGAATACGGAGCGCCTCCGCACGGGGGGATTGCCTTCGGTTTGGACCGCTTGGTTATGATTTTAACCGGGGCCGAATCGATCAGGGACGTAATTGCATTTCCCAAGACCAGCTCGGCGCTTTCGCTGATGGATGGGGCACCGTCCGAAGTTTCGGAAGAGCAGCTAAAGGAATTGCGGATCAAGGTTATCTAATAATATGAAATAAAAAAGTTTAAACAAAAAATGCGCTTGACAAAAATGGAAGAATTTGTTAGTTTCGAGTATAAATTTAAACAAGATTGTGTATCTAATCCACAGGAGGCGTGTCGTATGAGAAAGTTCAAAATCGTTATGATCGGTTTAGCCAGCATAGCGATGCTATCGCTAAGCAGTTGCAAATGGAAACCAAGCGAAGAACAAATCAAGACTTTGGAAGAAACCAAAGCTGCTGCGTTGTCAGCCGAAAAAACGTTAGCAGAGAAAAAGGCTGAGAGACAGGAATGGGAAAAGAAAGTGGCCGCTAAAAAAGCCGAGCTGCAGAAATTGCAGAACGACAAGCAGAACGTAGAAAATTTTCAAAAAGCCGCAGAATAAGTGTAGACGAGAAAAATAAGGAGAATAAAATATGAAAATGAGAATTACGTTAATCGTTAGCTTGTTCCTGTCGCTCTTGTTAGCCAATGTTGTTTTGGCGCAGCAATCGTATAATTATGAAGAGATGACCCAGGAACAATACAATGCTTTATTGGCAGAATGGCAAAAACGCCTGGATGCCGCCAAGAAAGGCATTGCCGAAGAAGAAGCAAAAATCGAACAGTTGAAAAAAGAATACGATAATTTGCAGGCGCAAATCGATCAAACCTGGAATGAAATTTTTACTTTGGCCGGGCAGAACAAAGAACAGTATGATACTTACAACAGCAAATTAAGCCAGTTGCGTGACGATGCGCGTGCTTTCCTGAATCTTTCTCCGGAAGAAATTTACAGCAAGAGCAACGAACTCGATTCTTTGCAGGCCAAATTGGACAAATGCAAACAAAATCCGTTCTCGGCCATGTCCGGGCCCAGCGCATTGATCAATGAAATTCAGAGCTTAATCGACCAGGCAAAAGAAAAAGCCAAAACCGCAGTACCGCCGACTTACACGGTAATGAAAGGCGACTACCTGTGGAAAATTGCCGGTAAAGACGATATTTACGGCAATCCGCATGCCTGGTGGCGTATTTACACCTCCAATTTGGATCAAATCAAAAATCCGGATTTGATTTACCCGAATCAGGTGCTGGCTATTCCGCGGGCCATTGGTCCCAATGAACATCTGGTACAAAAAGGTGAATTCTTGTCCAAGATCGCCGGCTATCCCAATGTTTATGGCGATTCTTTCAAATGGCAAAAATTGTACGAAGCAAACAAGAGCTTCATCACCGATCCGAATTTGATCTATCCGTATCAGGTGCTGAAAATTGCCCGTTAACAATTGATGTGAAATGGTTTTGCAAAGGCTTTCGGTTTTTTGAACCGGAAGCCTTTTTTTGTGTTTTAGCATGGAAACCCGAATGGAACAAATTATCGAAGAGACAATACACATCCCCGAAAATATCAATCTTTTGGCCGTGTTTGGCCAAAACGATGCAAATTTGAAATTAATCGAAGAATATTACCGTGTGCGTGTGCATGCCCGCGGGCATGATGTGCGCATTAGCGGTGAGCCGGAAGAAGTAACCAGCGCCCTTCATGTGCTGGAAGATTTGATTTCCGCCGCAAAAAAGAACAAAATTTTCAGCAAAGATGATGTCATCACTTCCATTCAGATTGCCCGCTCGGTGGCTACAAAATCACCCGCGCCCCAGGCCGCCAAAAAATCATCCTTGCCTGTGGTCGACACATTCATGGGGGTGATCAAACCACGTACGCCCGGCCAGGAAAAGATGTTAGAGGCTATCGAAAAAAACGACATCCTTTTTGCCGTGGGCCCGGCCGGTACGGGGAAAACTTATCTGGCCGTCGCGCTTTCGGTGGCTTATTTAAAAGACAATCTGGTAAAGAAAATTGTTCTGGCCCGTCCCGCCGTGGAAGCCGGGGAGAGCCTGGGATTTTTGCCCGGAGATTTTAAAGAGAAAATCGATCCCTACCTGCGTCCCCTGTACGATGCCCTGGAAGATATGTTACCCCGCGATTTGTTAAAGCGTTTTTTAGACCAACAAATCATCGAAATTTTGCCTTTGGCCTACATGCGCGGACGCACGTTGAACAATGCCTTTGTGATTCTCGATGAGGCCCAAAATACCACCTTCATGCAAATGAAAATGTTCCTGACCCGACTCGGAATGAATTCCAAATGCGTCATTACCGGCGATATTACGCAAATTGATTTGCCAAGCCAGAAAGAATCGGGCCTGGTTAGTAGCTTTCGCATACTTTCGGGCATTAAGGGTATTGCCTTTGTGCGCCTAAGCGACAAAGATGTGGTACGCCATCCTCTGGTAAAAGATATCATTCACGCCTACGAAAAATATGACCAAAAACATGAAAATAATGGCAAAAAATCGTAAATTCCCTTTCTTGCATGGGTTATCTAAAATGCTTAGATTGCATTAACTTATCACAAATATTTTGGGGGAGTTGATAATGAAAAACTTGAGAGAAGTAGTTATTGTAGGCGCAGCGCGTACCCCGGTGGGAAGTTTTGGCGGAGTCTTTAAAGATGTTCCCGCCACCAAACTGGGGAGCATTGCTATTAAAGCGGCACTGGAACGTTCGAAAACGCCCTTTGATGCGGTTGACGAAGTGATTATGGGAAATGTGATCACCGCTAACGAAGGCCAGGCACCGGCGCGTCAGGCAGCTCTGGGAGCCGGGTTAAGCTCCTCCGTAACCTGTATGACCATCAACAAGGTTTGCGGATCGGGCCTCAAAGCCGTAATGTTGGCCGCCCAGGCAATTATGGTCGGAGATGCCGATGTGATTGTGGCCGGTGGCATGGAAAACATGAGTCAAATTCCTTACTATGTACCGAACGGACGTTTTGGCTATCGCCTTGGGCACGGAGAATTGGTGGACGGCATGATCAAAGACGGATTGTGGGATGTGTACAACAACTTTCACATGGGAAATGCCGCCGAGCTTTGTGCCAAAGAATGCAACATTACCCGGGAAGAACAAGACGAATTTGCTGCCGAAAGTTACCGCAGAGCATTGGAAGCGCAAAAAAACGGTTGGTTCGATGACGAAATCGTTCCGGTAGAAATTCCGCAGCGCAAGGGCGATCCGGTGATTGTGGACAAAGATGAAGAACCCGCGCGGGTGAACTTCGAAAAAATGCCCAAACTCCGTCCTGCTTTTCAAAAGGACGGAACCGTAACGGCGGCCAATGCCTCCAAAATTAACGATGGAGCTGCTGCCGTGGTGGTTATGGCTAAAGAGAAAGCGGAAGAATTGGGATTAACCCCGCTGGTTAAAATTGTGGCTCAGGCCTCGGCGGCTAAAGAGCCTCAGTATTTCACCACGGCCCCGGCCGATGCCATTAAGCTGGCCTTAAAAAAGGCCGATTTAACGGTCGATGACATCGATCTCTTTGAAATCAACGAAGCTTTTGCCGTCGTATCGATTATTAACAATCGTTTGTTAAAGCTTTCGACCGACAAGGTAAACATTCATGGCGGCGCCGTGGCGCTTGGCCATCCCATTGGAGCCAGCGGAGCACGAATTTTAACGACGCTGTTGTTTGCCATGAGGCGCAAAAACGCCAAACGGGGTGTGGCCTCATTGTGCATTGGCGGTGGCGAAGCATCCACAGTAATTGTTGAACGTTTGTAAGGCAGGGGGACGAAAAAATGGCGAAAAAAATTGCAGTTATTGGCGCAGGAACCATGGGAAATGGCATTGCCCATGTTTTTGCATTGTTCGGAAATGAAGTTGCATTAATCGATATTAATGAAGAAATTTTAAATTCCGCTTTGGGCAAAATCGAGAAGAATTTGAACCGGCAATTAAAAAAAGGTACGATTAACGAAGCCCAGGTGCAGGAAACCTTACAACGCATCCATCCGGTAACGCAAATGGAAGCGGCTAAAGATGCGGAATTGGTGGTGGAGGCCGTCATTGAAAACGATGAACTAAAGAAAAAAATATTCAAACAACTGGACGAAATTTGTCCTGCAGAAACCATTTTGGCATCTAATACATCTTCCATTTCCATTACGGAACTGGCGGCGGTAACTTCGCGGCCCGATAAGGTGATTGGCATGCATTTCATGAATCCGGTGCCGGTCATGGAATTGGTGGAAATTATTCGCGGACTGGCCACCTCGGACGAAACGTTTAACTACGTGTTCGAAATGTCCAAGGCTTTACAAAAAACGCCGGTAGAAGTGAACGATTATCCCGGATTTATTTCGAACCGGGTGCTTATGCCCATGATTAATGAAGCGATTTATGCGCTAATGGAAGGCGTGGCCAGTAAAGAAGCCATCGACACGGTAATGAAACTGGGCATGAACCATCCGATGGGCCCGCTTACTCTGGCCGATTTTATCGGGCTGGATGTTTGTTTGCACATAATGGAGGTGCTTTACAAAGGCTATGGCGATCCGAAATATCGCCCCTGTCCTTTACTGAAAAAGATGGTAGCTGCCGGACATTTGGGTAGAAAAACTAAAAAAGGATTTTACACGTACGAGTGAAAATGACACGAAGAAAAGAACGGGAGCTTGTTCTAAAGGTTCTGTTTGCTCAGGAATTCAATCCGATTCCGGTGGACGAGCAATTAGCTTATTTGTTAGAAGACGAAAAAAACGGCAAAACCATTTCGCCCTTTGTGGAAAAGGTCATTAAGCATTACCTGGAACATCGGGACGAATTGGATCAACGCATTAAAGCCAAACTAATCAACTGGGACTTTAGCCGGGTAGCCATTATCGATCGGGTGCTGTTGCGCATGGCAATGGTCGAATTTATGTTTTTCGAAGATATTCCCCCGGAAGTGACCATTGACGAAATGATTGAAATCGGCAAAAAGTACAGCACATCCAAAACAGGGAAATTTATCAATGGGCTGCTGGATGCCCTGTTGAAAGAACTGAAACAGGAAAAATTGATTAAAAAGTCGGGGCGAGGGCTGATTACAAAAATAAAGTTAAATGATTGACAATATGGCAATTGCAATAATTTCGGATATTCATGGGAATCTGGAAGCGCTGAGCACCGCACTGGATTACATTAGCGGACAGGGCATCAAAGAGATCTATTGTTTGGGCGATGTGGTCGGCTACGGTCCCAATCCCAACGAATGCGTGGATATTGTGCGGCAAAAGTGTAAAGTGACCTTGATGGGAAATCACGATTATGCCGCCATTGGGTTGGCACGCATCGAATATTTTAATCAGTATGCGAAAATGGCGACCTATTGGACAATGGACCGGTTGACGAAGGAGAATCAGGAATTTTTAAAACAGCTCCCGTTCATTTATCAAACGGAATCGATGATAATGGTTCATGCTTCTCCTTCCAAACCTTCGCATTGGTATTACATCCTCTCGCAAAACGACGCGCGGGTAGAAATGCAAAGTTTTAAGCAAAACGTTTGTTTTGTCGGCCATTCGCACGTTCCGGTGGTTTACAGCCAAACCGAAACGTTTAAAGGCGATGTTAAAATTGAACCAAATGAAAAATATATCGTTAATGTAGGGAGTGTGGGGCAACCGCGTGACGGCGATCCACGCTCTTGTTTTGTTATTTTCGACCCGGAAACGGGGAAAGTCAATTATGTCCGTTTAAAATATGAAGTTGAACGTACCTATCAAAAAATCATAAAATCCGGTTTACCAACATTTTTAGCCGAACGCTTACTAAAGGGGTATTAAAAAAACATGAGTATCATTACAAAAATTTTTGGCACAAAGCACGAACGCGATGTTAAAAAATTGTGGCCCATTGTCCATCAGATAAATAATTATTTCGATCAGTTCGAAAAGTTGAGCGACGAAGAATTGCAGGGCAAAACCGAAGAGTTTCGCCAGCGCTTAAAAGAGGGTGAGACTCTGGACGACCTTCTGCCTGAGGCTTTTGCCGTGGTAAAGCAGGCCTGTAAACGCTTGCTGGGCAAAAAGTGGAAAGTTGTGGGCCGCGAGATTACCTGGGACATGGTTCCGTTTGACGTGCAGTTAATCGGTGGAATTGTGTTGCACCAGGGCAAAATTGCCGAAATGGCTACCGGTGAAGGTAAAACGCTGGTGGCAACCTTACCCTTGTATTTAAACGCCCTGGAAGGCAAAGGCGCCCATCTGGTAACGGTTAACGATTATTTGGCCCAGCGTGACGCGGAATGGATGGGCGAAGTGTACAAATTTCTTGGCCTGACCGTGGGCGTGATTTTGAGCAATATGGATTCGGCCCAGCGCCGCGAAGCCTACAGTTGCGATATTACTTACGGCACAAACAACGAATTCGGTTTCGACTATTTGCGCGACAATATGGCCTCCAGCCCTGACGATATCGTGCAAATTCGTGGCCATCATTACGCCATAGTGGATGAGGTGGATAGTGTTTTAATCGACGAAGCCCGTACTCCGTTGATCATTAGTGGACCGGTAAGTGGCGACAGTACCTCGTACAAATTTAAAGAGCTAAAGCCCTACGTAGAAAGTCTGGTAGCCAAGCAAAATCGGTTGGTCAACCGTCTGATTCTCGAAGCGGAAAACTTGCTTAAAGAAGGCAAGGAGCGCGAGGCAGGCATTAAATTGTTCATTGCTTCGCATGGCGCTCCCAAACACAAAAAGCTGCTTAAGCTGTACCACGAAAAAGGCATTAAAACGCTGGTGCAACAAATCGAAAACGAATATTATCGCGACAAGGGCCAGAATAAAGTTTCCGATGAAACCTACTTCGGCGATTTGTATTTTGTTATCGATGAGAAAAATCACATCATCGATTTGACCGAAAAAGGCCGCGAAGAATTGAATCCCAACGATCCCGAGCTGTTTGTCCTGCCCGATCTGGGGGAAGAAATCGCCAAAATCGAAAACGATCCCAATTTGTCCGAAGAAGAAAAACTCATTAAAAAGGAAGAAGTCCACACCCTGTTTGCCGAACGCAGCGACAAGTTGCAGAACATTTCGCAATTGCTGCGGGCCTACACCCTGTACGAAAAAGACCAGGAATATGTGGTGCAGGATGGCAAAGTGCTTATTGTGGACGAATTTACCGGTCGTATTCTGGAAGGACGCCGTTACAGCGATGGTTTACATCAGGCTATTGAGGCCAAAGAAAACGTCCAAATCGAGAAAGAAACGCAAACACTGGCTACCATTACCCTGCAAAATTACTTCCGCATGTACGATAAATTGGCCGGTATGACCGGTACGGCCGAAACAGAAGCCGCCGAATTCTGGGAAATTTACAAACTGGATGTCGTGGTAATTCCCACCAACAAACCCGTCATTCGTATTGACCACGACGATGTGGTGTATCGCAGTAAGCGGGAAAAATACAATGCGGTGATCGAGCAAATCATCAAAGAGCGGGAAAAAGGACGCCCCGTTCTGGTGGGTACTACGACGGTGGAAGTTTCGGAAATCCTGAGCCGCATGCTCAAACGGCGCGGCATTCCGCACAACGTATTGAATGCCAAACACCACAAACGTGAGGCAGAAATTATCGCCCATGCCGGTGAACCCCAGGCCGTGACCATTGCCACCAACATGGCCGCACGTGGTACCGATATTAAACTGGGCGAGGGCGTGCGCGAAGTAGGCGGTTTGGCCATTATTGGTACCGAACGCCATGAATCGCGACGTATCGACCGTCAGTTGCGCGGGCGTGCCGGACGTCAGGGTGATCCGGGAAGCAGTGTGTTCTTTTTAAGCCTGGAAGACGATTTGATGCGTCTGTTCGGTAGCGATCGGGTGGCACGCATCATGGATCGCCTGGGCATTCAGGAAGGGGAAGTGATTACGCACCCCATGATTTCCCGTTCCATCGAAAAAGCGCAGAAAAAGGTCGAAGCTCAGAACTTTGCCATTCGTAAACGGTTGCTGGAATACGACGACGTGATGAATCAGCAACGTGAGATTATTTACGACCGGCGTCGGGTGGCCTTGCTGCAGGAAGATACCCGTGAAGAGGTAGAAAGCATTCTGGACGAGTACATTGACCATGTTTTAGACATGTACGTGCCGCGCAACAGCCGGCCCGACGAATGGGACCTGGACGCGCTGGAAGCGGAAATTGGCAACGTACTCAATATTAGCCTGGTACAGGTTCGGGAAAATCTGGAGCAATACGATCATGACAGCCTGCGCGATTACATTCGCGATCAGGCCATGCGCATTTACGAATTGAAAGAAAGCCGCATCGGTCGCGAACGTATGTCGGTTCTGGAGCGCTATTTCATTTTGAATGTGATTGATGACAAGTGGAAAGACCATTTGTACCAGATGGATATTCTGAAAGAAGGTATCCATTTGCGGGCCTACGGCCAAAAAGATCCGCTGATAGAATACAAGCGCGAAGCGTACAACATGTTTGAAAGGTTGATTCACACGATTAACGAAGAAACTTTGCGCTGGTTGTGGAAATTTCAGGTAGTGGACGAGCCGGTAAACCGTGCCGAGGCACGCAAACGCCAGCCGCAACGCATGCAGCTAATTCACGAATCGGCGACAGGGCTTGGTTTGCAGGCCGGCGAAATGCAGGAAGAAAGCGACATCCAAAAGGCCGGTAAGCAACGTTCCAGCAAAAAACAGCCGATTCGCGTGGGCGTTAAAATTCGACCGAACGATCCGTGCCCGTGTGGCAGTGGCAAAAAATACAAGCATTGTCACGGAAAAATACAATAAATTTTTTAGCCCGGCTTTATGCCGGGTTTTTTGTCGGAAAGAAATTTTTTTGTGTTTTGGCTGCGAGATTACTAAAATCGAATGGTATGGGCTAAAGAAAGGGGAAATACGTGGACGAAAAGCTGAGACAAAAACTACGCAATTTGTACCGGGTGAATCGGGTGCTGTGGATCGGAATTTTTGCCGGGATTGTAACGTTGCTGCTTATCGGATATTTTCTGGCAAAAAGCGGCGTGGTTGCCCCCGCAGAAACGGCAACCGGTAAAGACCCGTTAAGCAATGTGTTTTTAATTATTGCCATTATTTTGTTGTACCTTGTGTTCCACATGAAGCGTACTTACCTTAATCCCAAAAAGCTCATCTGGAGGGCGCGTAAGAAAAAGATTGACATTACTAACGTGGATGTTTCCGACTTTGTGGCGGAGTTCGGTACCAATGCAGATGTGTTGTTAAAGGCGCTAATGTTGTTGCGGCGCTATTACATGGTTATTTGGTCGCTGGCCAACGTGGTGGCTTTGTTGGGCTTTATCGAATTTGCCGTAAGCGGGCAGCTACGCGTTTTGGGCATTTACGGAGTGGTGAGTTTGTATTCCATGTTGGTTAATTACCCCTCGTTTGGCATTATCGAACAGTGCCACAATGTTTTGCAACTCGAAGACCTGGATTCGGCATAAATGAAAAGGCAGAGAACAGAAGGGGTTCTCTGCCTTGCAAATGTTTTTTGTTTGTAAGATTTTACCAGCGTGATTCGATGCCGAACTTTCCTTTTACTTTGTGCTCTTCCGGGACAACCCAAATATTGTCTTTAATTTCCAGTTTTACGTCATCCAGGTACACCGCGCGTCCGCTGCCCCCGGGACGGAAATCTGTGACGATATCCACATGCTGGGCCGAACGGTTTAATTTGCCGCGTTTGTGTAATTCATCGGCCAGTTTGCGTCCTTCTTCCGATGCCGGGTCTTTCACGTAACATTCGGGGTAGCTGGCACCGATGGCAATGTGCAGGGTACCGCCGACCTTTTCCACGAACAAAGGATGTTTAAGAACTTCTTCGATGCCGTTGTTCATGCCCAATGCCACTTCTCCTAAGCGGTGCGAACCTTCGTCGGTTTCGATGATTTTTTGCAGTGTTTCGTGTCCGTTATCCGCTTTGTAATCCACAATTTTGCCATCTTCGAACTTCAAATAAATGCCCTGAATGGTTTGCCCCACGAACGAAACCGGCAAATCGACAAAAATTTCGCCGTTAACCGTGTCGGCATTGGGGCTGGTAAACACTTCGCCGTCCGGGAAGTTGCGTTTGCCCGTGCATTTGATGGCATAGCGTTGATCGATGTCCATGGTCAATTCCAGTTCTTTGCCCGTGTGCGGATGCTCGGTAATAATGCGGATTTGTTTGCTTTGATCCATCAGACGATAGATGTCTTCTTCCACTTCGTCCAGCATGCGCGGATCGACCATGGAAGCATTGACCACTACTTCGGTGTAGCGTTCCAGACTCATTCCTTCCATATCGGCAAAGCCCTGTGTGGGGAATAAGGTCAAAACCCAGGGTTTTAGCAGGCGAATTTCCTTAACCGGTTCATCGGCGCGCATCACCGCTTGCGAAGTTTCTTCGGGTAAATTGGCGAACAATTCGGGATTTTCGGCGCCCAAAACCTCAATGTACTTGGTCATGGCCATGTAACGATCGATGTGCCACTGCGGTACGCGTTTGATTTGTTCTTCGGTTCCGTAGCGGGCCATGGCCGCGCCCCAAACCTTACCGCGATCGTTATCGGGCGCCACAATATTCATATCGGGAATGCCCCCGGCTTTGATGATCTTTTCCTGCAACACTTCCAAAAGCGGCCAGGTGATGTGTTCGCCCTTTAGCATAATTACGTCGTCTTTTTGCACGCCGCCCAACGAATAATCAAGCAGGTAATCCGCCCATTTTTCCAATTTTTCGCGGGGAATATTCGGTCTCATGTTACTTCCTTTCGTTTGGTGAATTTAAAAAAGAATATACGACTCTTTTAGCAAGCAATCAAAAGGAAGAGAGGGGATGGGGGAGAAAATGAAATTAAATTTTCACCAAAAGTAATAAAACGGAATATATGTTCTTGACATTTATCTTTGTTCTGTTTATTTTCCCACAAGAGCGCTAAAAAAGGACGTTTAAGGATTTTGAGATGAGAAAACACCTGTTTGCTTTGCTTCTGTTCTTCCTTTTATCTGTTCAACGATCCTACTCGGGGCAACCGATCGGGGTGTTCCTGTGGCCGGTTAGCCTGTGTGAGGATACGCCGGAGACGAATCTCATTAACACACTTAAAAATAACGATGTTACGGATGTCTTCCTCTTGGTGAAGGGAGAAGCGGGTGCGACGGTTTATCCGTCCGATTTTACCTATGCCGATTATTACCTGCAACAATACAAAAAGACAAAAAAGGAAAAATATTTTCATTACTACAAATGCCTGAAAGATAGTTTGCTTTTGTACCGGTTTGTAAAAGCGGCGCACCAAAATCACATTAAAGTGCATGCCTGGTTTATTGTTTCGGGAGATCAGTATTTTGTTGACCGTCATCCCGGCGCGGAGGTAGTGCACTTGCAAGATAACAAAACATGCCGGCATCCCTATCCTTTTCTCGGGCATATTCATGTGAATCTGGCCTATCCCGGGTACAAAGAATACTTTCTGAATCATGTCAAAAAAGCGCTTCGCATTCCTTTTGACGGCATCATGCTCGACAAAATTCGTTACACGCATTTGGCCTACACCTGGGATAATATTCACACGTCCAAAGCCATGCGGCAGGGTGTTAATCTGGATAAA
>CAYXUS010000159.1:0-8679 GCA_964468415.1 uncultured Caldithrix sp. | reverse complement strand
AGGGAGGAAATTAAAAATTACGAATTACGAATTACGAATTGTCGGGGGGGGGATGCTTCCCCTTAACCCTTCTACCCTTAACCTTTAACTTAATGCAGCCACCAAATCGCACCAAAAATCATCGAATAACGAACAACTATTCAACGATTTAACAATTCAACGATTCAACGATTCAACTTTCCCCGGCCACTGCTCTGCACAGATTGGCACTGATCTCCCTTAACCCTTTACTCTTAACCCTTCCTCCCGATTTCTTCTAAAAATAAAAAACTTTCAATAAAATTAAGGATCAAATCCTTGGGGCCTGTTCCCGGATTAGGGCAGAATTATTTAGTTTCTTTATGCGTCGAGAAAAAAATAACTTAATCATCGCTGGCAATCGTACGTGTTTGTTCGTATATTAATACAAGTTGGGTTTCACTAAACCAAGGAGGATTGCCCTTGAAAACAATGCGCACCATCTTAACCCAAAAGGGTCGAACTGTCTGGACCATCAATCCCGAGGCCACTGTTTTAGACGCTTTGAAAAAAATGGCCGATAAAAATGTCGGTGCTCTTCTGGTGATGGATGACAAAGACGAGCATCTGTACGGGATTATTTCCGAACGCGATTGTGCCCGCAAGCTGGACATCCAGGGCCGCCGGGCCGATCAAACCAAAGTCAAAGAAATTATGACCAAACAAATTGTCGCTCTGGAACCGCAACACACTGCCGAAGAAGCGATGGCGGTTATGATCGACAAGCATATTCGTCATTTACTGGTTATCGAAAACGGTAAATTGATGGGTTTAATCTCGATTGGAGACGTAGTTAAAGCCGTTATTGCCGATCAAAAATTTACCATCGAACAATTGGTTAAATACATCGTGGGTGAATACTAACCTTTTTGAAGGTCGGGGAAAAGTAAGGCATGGGAAACAAGGTTTCTCATGCCTTTTTTATTTACGTACTTTCAATAGTCCTATGATGCCCAACGTAAGAAAAACCAAGTTACCCAGCCAGGCTCCCAAAAGCGGATGTAAACTTCCCTGATGTCCTAAAACCTGCCCGACACGAATAATCATGAAGTAAAGGAAGCTGATTCCCAGACTAAATCCGAAATTGAGTCCCATCCCTCCTTTACGCTTGCGGGAAGCCAGGGGAGCCCCGAGTAAAACCACGATCAGATTGGCAAAAGGCAGGGAAATTTTCAAATAGCGTTCCACAATCCATTTGCGCGGATCGGCCCCCAGGGCACGCAATTCGGCAATAAATTGGCCCAATTCCGAATAACTCATTTCTTCCGGTTTTTTCTGAACAATGGCCAGATCTTCCGGTAAAATGTGCAAATCTTTTAGCAAAGTATCTGGCTTCTGAAATAGCGTTTCTTTATCTCCGGCGAACTTACGAATTGTAACACCGATCAATTTCCACACACTGTCTTGCCAAACCATTTTACGTGCATCAATACGTTGTTGCAACACCGGACCGGAAAATATCTTGATGCTCACTTCGGAGGCCTGATTGGTCACCCCGTTAAAATACCGCGCACTCAATGTTTCGTTGGGATTGACTTGCAAATAAACATTGGCACGCGAGCGAAATTTGGGCCTTGGCTCTTTGTCTACCTGATACCGCTTAATATCGTACCGTTTTTGATTTGCATACGGGACCGTAACTTCATTAAAAAAGAAAGCCCCAATGCTGACCAAAAGCCCCACACCAAACAAGGGTACCAGAATGCGAAACAAGCTAACCCCCGAAGAAAGCAACGCCACAATTTCGTTATTAATCGCCATAGCCGATAAAGTAAAAAGCGTGCTTAGCAGCATGGCAACAGGCAGAGTTAGGCTGATAATGTAGGGAATGTAATACACATAATAGAGAAAAATTTCGGTGTAGGTCGCATTGCGATCCAAAAAATGCGAAATATTTTCGATGAGATCGATGACAATAAAAATAATAATCCAGGCCAGCACCCCGAGTAACAAATTAACAAAAAAACGTTTTACGATGTAACGATCAATAGAGGTCAGCATTTGGGATTACACTTTCTGTGGTTGATTTAAATCGCTTTTGCGCCAAAATCGCAATGTGTCTAAAAGATATTTCCAATCGATGAAAGAAGTTTCCTTAACGGTACGCCAGGTCAGGTATAAGCCGGCCAGCCCCACAAAAATATTTGCCGCCCACATGGCCCAAAAGGGACTGATAATTCGACGATCGGCCAAATCTTCTCCTCCAATCAAAAACACCCAGTACAAAAGGAAAAAGCCAATGCTCAAACTCATCCCCACGCCCATGCTTCCTTTGCGCGCCCGAATACCCAACGGGGCGCCGATCAGAACAAAGACAATGCTGGCAAAAGGAATGGAAAACTTCTTGTAAATCTCCACGAGATATTTGTTAATCGCGCGTTCCTGCATTTCCAGAAAACTTTTGTTTGTTTGCGCCTGATGGTAAAATCGATCGGCAACGCGCAAAGCTTTGCGGCGCGCACTCTTCCACTGATTAGGTGAAATTGCCGCCAAAACAGAATCCGTATTCCCGGTAACTTCCACACTATCGCCCAAGGTCAAAATCTTTTCAACCCCGGCCAAATTTTGCGCAATAATGTGCGCATATTTTTCTTTGCGCACCCGCTCCTGATTGCGGAAATATTCCACCTTTCGGCGCATCATGGCAATGGTCATTTCACGATCGCTTCGGTCGGAATCTTTACGTTCTTCAAAGGCAAAATCTTTTGCGGGAATGTAAACCACCTGCTTTTTAAACAAAGAACGTTCATATTCATCAATCTTTTTGCGGTTCAATTTATGGAACTGACCGTCAAACAAAGTAAACACCAAACTTCTGCGCGCCAGGGAATAGGTCATGTACCCTTCTTTGGCGGTAATCGTAACATCTTCTTCCGGGTCGCTCTGATCAAAAATCGTTACGTCCACAAGACGGTCGGTCTCCGGCTTGCCCTGATAATCCGGGCCGAGTAAGTTGGACAAATCAAGCCATTCTTGCGGAAGCGGGCGTTGGATTTTACTTACCACAATGGTGTACTTACCCACCGTGTAAAAAATATTCGGCTCAAGCTGCAACGTCGGTTTTTTTTGACGAATAGCCCGCAGCATGAGTTTGGCCTGGTGATTCGCTTCCGAAAGAATTTGATCATTAAAATAGACCATGACCAGCATTAAAACAAATGCGGCATATAAAGCAGGACGAATGATGTGATACAAACTGATCCCGCTGGATTTCAGGATGGTAATTTCATTATCCGCTGACAATCGCCCGAAAGCCATCAGAACAGCAACCAGAGTGGCCATTGGCACGGCCAGGGCAAACATCCAGGGCAAATTAAATACGATCAGTTTTAAAATAATGTAGGCAGAAAGCCCTTTTCCAAATATTTGCCCGATGAACCTCAAAAAAAAGTTCATGAGCAAAACGAACATAATCACCGAAAGCCCCATAATAAACGGGCCGATGTGTTCTTTAATGATGTATTTGTACAGTATTTTCATTGATGTCAATTTGTTTGTTCTGGTTCGGCAATGCTTCTTCCGTTTTTGCCACCCGCCTGCCCATTCGCGCTAACAATCCCCTTCCTGTTTCGGCACATCGTGCGGAGGCTCATCTTAAAACCGAAATATACACAAATTATTTATTGAGAGCTATTTTTAAGTTCGGGTAACGGAACTTTCGGGGAACAGGCAGAAGAACCATTATGCCGGTTTACGGGCTTTCACCAAATACAATTGAGGGCGCTCCCGGCACTGCTCCGGTTGAAGACCCACCTTTTGCAGCCACTGGCACACAACCTGCGCCGGCGGTAAATAGTGATTGCGCACCTCTTCTCCAACGCGGCGATGCAGAGCATTTAAGGCCTGATGATCGTGCAGATGAACGATGGAAAAGATCCCCCCGGGCTGTAAAACGCGTAATGCTTCGCGAATTACCCGGGCGGGCTGCTCAAAATGAGGAAAAACCTGAAAGGCAACAATCGTTCGCACACTGTTGGTTTTCAAGGGCAAGGAATGTCCATCGGCCTGAACAAGGGGGGAAGGATGCAAGAAGTAGCCGTCTCTCTCCCGCGTGCGCAACAGCATGTTCAAGGAAATATCCATTTCCAGAATCAAAGGATGGGGCTCCGGCAAAACTTCCGGGAGTATTTGTAACAAAATTCCCGTGCCACTCCCTAAATCGAGGACCGGTGCCTGAATATCTTTGAAATAGGTGTGGAATATCTCGCGCAACCGGGCCAGTTTGGCGGCATCAAAACTGTAATCCCAGGTTGCAGCATGCGTATCAAAAAAATGCTGAATTTTTTGCAAAGACATCAGCTTTCTCCATCAGAATAAATAGTCCATCTTTGTCGAATTAAACGCACGCTTAAAGGCAACACCAGCAATTGCAAGATAATTCCCGGTATGCCCGAAAGCACTAACGAAATAGAGAACAAAGGATGATGCCAGCCAAACCAGGGGGCAACCCAGGAAACCAGCACAAAAAGCAATAAACGATCCACCACAATTGCCGTAAGCAAGGCAAACCACAAATTTTTCTTTTTGTGCACATGCAAAACGGAGAGCAACAGCGAAATAACCGTAAGTTCAACCAACATAATCGGCAATACGGGTGGCACAAGTGGCGGCATGCCGGTAAACAGCCATGAGACAACCGGTGCAATAAGCGCCAGGGCCAGAGCAAAACGCCAGGTGAGCAGCAACCCACCTAACATGACGGGCAAAAACATGGGCAAGAAAATAGGCCCCAGGCCAAACATGTGAAATGCCTGGGGCAACAAAATAGCAGCAATTGCCAGAAAAGCCGTAAGCGGAATTTGTTTTAATTCCTGCGTACTCAATACCATTTAACGTATTCCCCAACGAATGCCAATTCGCGCCTGGCGTCCCGGCGCGGGATAGTCGGGACGGGAATAATACTGCCGATCCAAAATATTCAAGAAGCGCACATACATTTCTAAATTTCGGGCGTGCAGTCCAATTTGCGCATTGACGATGTTATAATCGGGTAATGGATTTTGTTCATTATTCCCGGCATACAAACCGCCCACATATTTGCCATAAAGGGTGAAATAAAAATGAGGCTTTTGCAGGAACAAGGCATATTTGATTTGCTGTTCCGGATTGTAGGCCGTCAACAAATCCGGATTTAAATAGCCATAGGAAATTTGCAAGGCCACATTCCGCATAACATGGTAGCGGGCCGAGGCTTCAACACCCCAGGGTGTACTGTTCGGTCCGTTCTGGAATCGCGCAGGTGGAGGCGGTGTGGGATTAGCTACGGTTTGTATTAAATTTTCCGCTTTGTTTTTAAAGACCGTTACACGAAACCGTGTGTCCGCATTAGGCTGGTAAATCGCTCCCAGCTCAACACTTTGCGTGCTCTCCTCTTTCAGATTCGGATTGGCCGAAGGGAACAAATACAACTCCATCAAAGTGGGAGTGCGGAAGCCCGTTTGATAGTTGGCATAAAACTGAAAATGGTTCGAAGTGTAATAGGAAAATCCGACAAAAGGCGAAACATGGCTTACGGGCAATGAATTATATTGATAGCGCGCCCCTGCTTTTAGGTTGATTTGCGGCAAGGGAGAATAAAACGCCATAGCATACAGCCCTATGGAAGTAAGATGATGCGCCTCGGGATTTACAATGGGATGTCCGTTGGGTAACAGGGCAAAATCATTGTGAGCCTTTCCCCCATAATACAACGCATCCAGTCCCCCGGAAAGCCAAAGGGTCGGTTTAAAATAGTAAAATTGGTAGCCCGAAAAGCCATAGCTAAAATCATCGGATTTAAAACCGTCATAAAATTCGTGATGCCCCAAATTGGTGTACAATTGAAACGAACCGCGCAATTTCCGGCTATTATTTGCCAGAGTTACCTCGGCCATGCCGCGCTTGATATCACCATAAGCGCCGAGATGCAAAAGGTCTTTGTTGCGGGACCGATCGTCAAACTTGAACGGAACATAGCGTCCACGGATCGAGGCTTTCCACACAGAATTAATGCGGTATTCCCATCCGCCTAAAAAATGGAAAGACTCGAAAGAACTTTGCGGAATGTGTCCGTCGCTTTTTTCTCGACGAACGGTAAAATAAAAACCATGTTTATTGATTTTTTGCGCCAAAGATACGCCGTAAGAAAACATGCCAAATGAACCGCCTTCGGCATTTACCTTCACGTGCTGTTTGTAATCAGGGCCGATTACGAAGTTAACCACACCGCCCATAGCATGATCGCCAAAAACGGTGGACGCGGGACCGGCCAGGATTTCTACACGTCGAATGTCATCCACTCCGTACACATCGGGCAACGGATGGCCAAAAATCCCCATAAAATCGGGATGCCCATTCACCAGCACCAGCACACCGGTGTTCGGCTTACCACCCAATCCGCGCAGGTTCAGAATGCCGGCGCCTTCGGCACCGACTCCAAAGCCCACAACTTTATTTTCTAACACATAAGCCGAGGGGAACAGCATATCTATCGCTTGTAATGCCGAATACGTGCTCAATTGCCGGATTTTTGCCTGAGGAATTTCCTGATAACTATATGCTAAATTTTTCAAAGAGGTCGAAACCCGATTCCCGATAACCACGATGGAATCGCCTAATTCAAAGGTTTGCAATGAATCTTTTGGCGTTGCCTGGCCAAAAATTGTAGCAAAATATCCCAATGTAATGATGATTAAAAGCGTGACAACCTGTCGCATCGTAAAAACTCCTTTTAATTTGTGAAACACGAAATTTTATTGAAAACGCAACGGTAGCTCCAGATCATTTTTTTCCAAAAGCTTCTGGTTGGTTAAAATTTCTTTTGCTTCGCCCAATGCGATTATTTCCCCATTGTTCAGCAGTAAAACGTGGTCGCAAGTGTCGTACAGCAAATCGAGATCGTGGGAAGTAACAAGGAACGTACGTTTACTGCTTCGGATCCAACGAATAATCTTCCTGCGATGCAGTGCATCCAAATTTCCGCTGGGCTCGTCCAGAGCCACTATGGACGGATCGGTTGAAAGAACGGTGGCAATGGCTACCAATTTCTTTTCGCCAAAGCTCAAATTCAGCGTAGAACGATTTTCGTAATCGCTTAATCCCACTTCGCTCAGGGCGGCTTTTACCAACCGCCGAGCTTGTTCAAGGCCCCGGCCAAAGTTCAACGGACCGAAGGCTACATCTTCGAAAACCGTGGGGCAGAAAAGTTGATCTTCGGGATTTTGAAAAACCAATCCCACCTGCGTTTTAATCATGGCTTCGTTTTTTGAATTTACGATGTGGCCATGAATGTAAATCTCTCCCTGTTGAGGGGTGAGCACCCCGTTCAGCAGCAAAAGTAAAGTGGATTTTCCGGCTCCGTTTGGCCCGATAATCCCCAGACGTTGCCCGCTTTGCAAGGTAAAACAGATGTTTTTCAAGGCACGCACGCCTCCGGGATAAGAAAAAGAAACATGCGAATAAGCGACGGCATTTTGCTTTGCTAAATCCATAGCACACTCACCACCATAAAGCTCACGGAAAGGATCAACAGTCCCCCGTCTTTCAAAGCAAATTTCGTTTTGTAATCAAAGATTATCTGGCCGGTGAAGCCCCGGCTGATCATTGCCTGATAGTTGGTTTGGCTGCGTCGAATAATGCGTGCCAGATATACCGCACTAAATTTACCAAAGAAGCGTAACCGTGCTTTTAACGACCACCCGGGTACGCGGGATTTAATAGCCTGCTGGATGCGGAACAGCTCCTGCTGAAGCACAAAGAACAAACGATACATGTAAAGGAGAATTGCCAGTACCCAGGCGGGCATGTGCAAACGTTGCAAGGCGTGAATTAATGCCAGATAGGGAGTGCTGCGCACAACTAACAGGGAAATCAGCATCACGAAACTTCCTTTAGCCCAAATCATGATGACTCGTAAAGTGCCTTCACGAAAGAATGACAGGGGCCCAAGGCGCAACCAGAGTACATCGTCGGCATTTAATGGTCGCAGTGGTAACAGTAGCCCCATGGCAAGCAGCATGATGGAGGTACGCACAAAAAGTTTGGTGAAGTGAATCTTGTACCATCTTAGCTCCCCCATCAAAACAAAAATCCAAAGAAGTGCCCAGGCAATTTGGCGCAGATTATGAAAAGGTAGCAGCAAAAATCCCATGGAAAAAAACATCGCCGAAAGCAATTTGCCCAGTGCATTCCAATCGTCAAATGAATTTTGTGCTGCCAATTGCCGCTTCATTGTTCTCCTCTGCCTAATCAGACAGGTCCGTAGGCGGTTAAGTAAACCTGTCCGTGTTTCACTCCTTTTAAGGCGATCATTTTGTCGGCCAGATGTTTGATTTCTTCGGCCCGGCCTTTGAGTAAAATGACTTCCAGACAATTGTCGCTGTTTAAATGCACATGGGTTGTGGAAATGATCAATGAAAAATGCTGATGTTGAATGGAATTTAAACGATCGCTTAATTCGCGTTGATGATGATTGTAGAGTAAGTGGAGCACCCCGACGGCGGGCTGGTCCCGCTTAATTTCTTCTTCGATGAGCTGTTTACGGATCAGATCACGAATGGCCTCGGACCGGTTGGGATATTGTTTTTCCCGGATAAGCCGATCGAATCTTCGGATTAACGATTCCGGCAAGGAAACCCCGAAACGGGTTAGAGGATCTTTCATGGCCACCCCAACATGTTACGT
>CAYXUS010000158.1:0-4523 GCA_964468415.1 uncultured Caldithrix sp. | reverse complement strand
GAGGCAAAAAAGGCGATGTGCCTTACGGAACACTGACCACCATTCACGAATCGCCGTTAAGATTCGGCCTTATTTACACCGGCAGTGACGATGGGCTGGTTTACGTTACCCGGGATGGCGGAGCGCACTGGCAGCGCATTTCGGACAGCCTGCCTCAGGAGTATTGGATAAGCCGCGTGCAGGCCTCACGCTTTGCCGAGGGGCGGGTGTTTGTCGCTTTGAATGGCTACCGCTGGGACAACTTTGCTTCGTTGCTTTTCGTTTCTCAGGACTACGGCCAGAACTGGCAGCGCATCGGCCGGAATCTCCCGCCCGAACCCATTAACGTGATCAAAGAGGATGTGGTAAATTCTCACATTTTGTACGTGGGAACCGACCACGGAGTGTACGTTTCGTTGAATGACGGTGCGACATTCATGGCCTTTGCCCGGGGCTTGAGCGATGCGCCGGTGCACGATTTGGTTGTGCATCCCAGGGAACATGACTTAGTGGTGGCAACGCATGGTCGCTCGCTTTATTTGGCCAATATGAACGAAGTGGAACAACTTACGCCCGAACTTCTGGCCAGGTCGTTTGTTCTTTTTTCATTAAAAAATTGCCAGGAACAGCCGGCTGCCGGACAACGGGATTACGCCTGGAAATTCATCAGAGGCGACTCGCTTAAAATTTCGTTTTATTGCAAAACGGCCGGTACCGTGCAACTGGAAGTGCGCGGAGAAAAAAATGTTTTGTTGAAAAAATGGCAAGTGCCCGCAGATGCCGGATTGAATTATGTTTTTTACGACTTTTCCGTGGGCCTCTCACGGCTTAAAGAATATGTGCGTAAAACGTTAAAAGACAAAAAGACGGCGCAAAAATTGAAATTACGGGACAATGGAAAAGTGTATTTGCCGGGTGGAGATTACACCCTGGTCGCGCGTTTTCAGAAGAAAACAGAAAAGCGTCCGTTTAAAATTAAGGCACGGCTCAGGGAGGCACGCAAAAAGAAAAAGAAGACTCCGTAGCAAAACAAAAATGCCGAAAAGCATTTTCAGCCAAACAAGGCCGGAAACAACCCGCAATTTTTTTGGCCTGCACGAAGGCCAGACCGTTGCCAAAATGCGCCTTTCATTTTGGTAAAGGATTGTCCGGGATGGCCGGGCATGGCGCATTGTCCCGATGTCCCTTTCCCTTGCATATGGGGAATAGATGCGGTATTAAACGCAAATAATTCGTATATTGTGCAGGCAAAAGAAAAGGCTTCGGCAAAGGTATTTGTGGCGCTCAATCGGTTAGCTGCTTTGGAAGTGCTTATTTCGGTCCGGCCGGAGCCAATCACTGTTTGCCTTACAAAACAAAAGCACAAAACGAGAATGCCGTCATCAAAAGGAGGAATGCCATGCGTCCCGTGATGAAATCATTTATTATTTTATTTGTTTTAACTGCCTGGCTCGCTGCGGGACAAAAACGAGCCATTACGTTTCAGGATTTCTTTTCTATGAAGCGCATGAGTTCGGTTACCGTTAATCCCAATGGCGATTTGGTCGCTTTTTGTTTGACCACACCGAACATCGATGCCAACAAGTTCAAAACCGACATCTTCATTTATTCCTTAAAAGACAATACGTTAAGCCCATTGACCCAGGATGAAAAATCCAGCACACATCCGGTTTGGGCACCGGATGGCAAAACCCTGTATTTTAACCGTGACGGGCAAATCTGGAAAATTGCACTGGACGGCGGAGAGGCCGTGCAGGTAACCCATTTTGTGGCCGGAGCTTCCGATGTGGTAATCGCTCCGGGAAACGACAAACTGCTTTTTGTAAGCGAAGTTTATCCCGAATGCCCGACCATTGAATGCATTAAGCAAAAGATGGATTCGGTGAAAAACAGCAAAGTTAAAGCCCGCATTATCGATCATCTGTTTTACCGCCACTGGAACCGCTGGCTGAACGGCAAACGTTCGCATGTGTTCATGGCCGACATGCAGGGTAACGTGCTCAAAGATGTTACCCCGGGCGATTACGATACCCCACCCCTGGATTTGGGCGGCCAGCACGATTACGTGTTTTCGCCGGATGGCAAAGAGATTTGCTTTGTGCGCAACACCGATCCCATGGTTGCCGCCAGCACAAACAATGATTTGTTCATCTACAACATTGAAAGCGGAAAGATCACCCGCCTAACCACAAACAAAGGGGATGATTGCAATCCTACCTATTCGCCCGACGGACGTTATCTGGCCTACCTTTCTATGGAAACACCGGGCTTCGAGGCCGATCGCCGGCGCATCATGCTTTACGATCGCAAAACGGGCAAAACCGTGGAATTGACCAAGGGATTCACGCTCTCGGTAGGCTCTGTTTTTTGGCACCCCGACAAAAAGGAAATCTATTTTACCTGTGGTGAGCGGGGTACGGTAAGCATTTACAAAGTAAACATCCGCAAGCCCCACATTGTGCCGGTACTAAAAGGGCACACCGTAGCCGATGTACAATTTGCCAATGGAAACACATTGATCTTTCGTGAGCAAAACGAGGCCATGCCTTACGAATTGTTTAAATTCGATTTAAAAAAGCACCGCCGCACACAATTGACGTTTGTCAACAAAGCCTTGCTCGACCAACTGGAGTTGCCCAGGCTGGAGCCGTTCGCTTTTGTGGGGGCTCACGGCGACAGTGTGCATGGCTACATCATGCGCCCGCCTTTTTTCGAGAAGGGCAAAAAATATCCGGCTATCGAGTTAATTCACGGTGGGCCACAGGGAGCATGGGAACGGGAATTCCACTACCGCTGGAATTACCAGATGTTTGCCGCTCCGGGTTACGTCATTTTCATGATTAATTTTCATGGCAGCAGCGGCTACGGCCAGGCTTTTACCAATGCGGTTTCCAAAGATTGGGGCGGGGCCCCTTATCAGGACATTTTGATCGGTACCAAATACGTGCTGGATCATTACAAATGCATCGATCCCAATCGCGTGGGCGCAGCGGGTGCTTCCTACGGCGGATTCATGATTAACTGGATTGAAGGCGGGGAGCAGCAACCCTTTAAATGTCTGGTTTCCCACGACGGCGTGTTTGAACAGGTAAGCATGTACGGGGCTACGGAAGAATTGTGGTTCCCGGAACACGAATTTAATGGCACACCCTGGGATCCCGGCTCACTGTACCAAAAGTGGAACCCCGCCGCCCCGGAACGGGTACGTCGGTTTAAAACGCCAATGCTGGTGGTTCACGGTGAACACGATTACCGTGTGCCTTACACTCAGGGATTGCAAATTTTTACGGCATTGCAACGTCAGGGAATCAAATCCAAATTGTTGTTTTTCCCGGATGAATACCATTTTGTAGTTAAGCCGCAGAATGCCCGCTTGTGGTGGAAAACCGTGCACCAATGGTTTGCCGACTTTTTACAAAATTAAGGGCTCTGTTTATTCGTGGGAATGCACAAGCTGTGTGAAAACGGAATGAAATTTTGGTTTTCCCTTTTGACTCATGGAATGTTTTTAAGGAGGAAATGGTACGATGGCGTCTGAAAAACAGCTTTCCGAAGACATAAAAAAACTGCTTTTGCAATTTCAAAAAATAGAAATTACCGAACATGTGGTTTACAAACGCCTGGCTCAGAAAGCAAAGGGAAAAAATCGTGAGGTATTAACCAAAATTTCCAATGACGAATTACGCCATGCCCAATTTTGGTCTACCTACACCGGGCAGGAACTTAAACCCGGACGCTGGACGGTGTGGAAATATCTAATCATCCAGTTTGTTTTTGGCCTGACTTTCACCATTAAAATGATGGAAAAGGGCGAAGAAATTGCCGAGCGCAACTACGGCAACATCTTGAAAGAAATTCCCGAAGCCGAACCCATTATGAAAGAAGAGCAAGAACATGAAGCCCTGTTGGTGGACATGATCGATGAACGCAAGATCGACTACATCGGCTCTATGGTGCTGGGCCTGAACGATGCGTTGGTAGAGCTGACCGGGGCGCTGGCCGGCCTGAGTTTTGCGCTGCAAAACACACGTTTAATTGGTATGGCCGGGCTCATTACGGGAATTGCCGCCTCGCTTTCCATGGCCTCGTCGGAATATTTGTCCAAGCGCACCGAAGCCGAAGAAGACCAGAATCCGTTGTTGGCGGCCTTTTACACGGGTATTGCCTACATTTTTACGGTTCTCTTGTTGGTCGGGCCGTTTTTCATTTTTGACCATTATTTGCTTGCCCTGGCTAATACCCTTATTTTTGTCGTACTGGTTATCTGGTTTTTTTCGTTTTTTGTTTCCATTGTCAAAGATTTGCAATTTAAACGCACTTTTACGGAGATGATTGCCATTAGTCTGGGCGTAACGCTGATTTCGTTTGGCATCGGCTTACTCACACGGCATTTTCTGGGAGTGGATGTTTAGAACAGAAAGGCCAGTGTTTGTGGCTTTTTATTAAAGGACACAAAACGGTCGATACTTCATTACGAATTACGAATTACGAATTACGAATTACGAATTACGAATTACGAATTACGAATTACGAATTACGCCAGA
>CAYXUS010000157.1:0-6945 GCA_964468415.1 uncultured Caldithrix sp. | reverse complement strand
CAATCGGAAACGATCAGTATTTTTTCCGGTAGGTCGGTTTGGCTTGTTTTAATTTACGACGCAAGAAGGCTTTACGGCTTAACGCAATTTTACCATCGTTATCGATGCGGGTAATAACCACGTCGATTTCGTCTCCTTCTTTGACCACATCGGTTACTTTGTTTGTGCGGTTCACGTCCAGTTCGGAAATGTGTACCATCCCCTCGCGGCCGGGCAAAAATTCGACAAAAGCGCCAAAATCTTTGACCCGTTTAACAATGCCGCGGTAGGCTTTGCCCACAACCGGCTCTTCCACCATCGATTCGATGATCTTTTTGGCCTTGTAGGCCACATCGGTATCGGGAGAGGCAATCAATACCTTTCCGTCTTCATCGATGTTAATATCCAGTTCGTCGGCGGCGCTATCGATAATACCGCGGATGGTTTTACCACCCGGGCCGATGATCAGGCCGATTTTGTCCACAGGAATTTGCACTTCGATGATTTTAGGTGCCCACTTGCTAATTTCGGGCCGTGGTTTGTCGATGGCTTCGTTCATCTTTTGCATGATGTGCAAACGTCCGGCACGGGCCTGCTCCAAAGCCGACGACATGATTTCCTGAGAAATCCCGTCGATTTTAATGTCCATTTGCACAGCCGTTACGCCTTTTTCCGTTCCGGCTACTTTAAAATCCATGTCGCCCAGATGATCTTCATCTCCCAGAATATCGGACAGAATGGCAATTTCGTCGCCTTCTTTGATCAAGCCCATAGCAATGCCTGCTACCGCACTTTTGGTAGGTACACCGGCAGCCATCAGGGCCATCGATCCGGCACAAACCGTGGCCATGGAAGAGGAACCGTTGGATTCCAGAATTTCGGACACCACACGAATGGTGTACGGAAATTCCTCCGCCGGCGGAATGACCGGTTTTAAGGCACGTTCGGCCAGGTTCCCGTGTCCTACTTCGCGCCGGCTAACCCCACGGATGGGTTTTGCTTCGCCGGTGCTGAACGGTGGGAAATTGTAATGCAACAAATAGCGTTTACTCGATTCGCCTTCCAGTGCTTCCACAATTTGTTCGTCGGATTTGGTACCCAGGGTAACCACGCCAAGGGCCTGGGTTTGCCCGCGGGTAAACAAAGCCGAACCGTGAGTACGCGGCAACAAATCGACTTCGCAGCTAATGGGCCGAATGTCTTGCCAGCCACGGCCATCCAAACGTTTCTTTTCTTTAATGATCATTTCGCGCACGATTTCTTTTTCCATTTCGTGCAAAATGATTTTTACGTCGGTGGCACATTCGGGGAATTCCTCTTCCAGCTCGGCGGCAATTTCTTCGCGAATGGTTTTGAGAGCGCGGGTCCGTTCGGCTTTTTCCTGAATGCGGATGGCCTCGCGCACACGCGAATCGCCCATTTGCCGCACTTTTTCTTCCAGACCTTCCGGAAATTCGTAAGGCGGTACTTCCCGTTTTACGATGTTCATTTCCGCAGCCATTGCTTTCTGCAAATCGATAATTTGCTTAATCGCTTCATGCGCCGCAGAAATCGCTTCCAACAAATCGCTCTCCGGCACTTCTTTGGCTTCGCCTTCTACCATCATAATCGAGGTATCGGATCCGGCAACCACCAATTCCAGAGCCGCTTCTTCCATTTGCTTGATGGTCGGGTTAATCACATATTCCCCGTCCACCTTGGCCACCCGCACGGTAGCAATGGGGCCGTTAAATGGAATATTGGAAAAAGTCAATGCGGCCGAGGCACCGATTCCGGCCAGAACGTCCGCATCGTTTTCGCGATCCATGGAAAGCACGGAAGCGATGATTTGTGTTTCGTAGAAAAAATTGTCCGGGAATAAGGGACGAATGGGACGGTCGATCAAACGCGCAGAAAGGATTTCCTTTTCGCTGGGACGACCTTCCCGTTTGATAAATCCGCCGGGAATTTTCCCCGCGGAAAACATCTTTTCGCGGTATTCGACGGTTAAGGGCATAAATTCCCGCTGTTCGGTAGGATCTTCTGAAGCTACCGCTGTGACCAGCACAATTGTATCGCCGTAGCGTACCAAGGCCGACCCGTGGGCCTGCTTGGCTAATTTTCCGGTTTCGATGGATAGTGTCCGGCCACTTATTTCGATTGATTTCTTAATGTACATTCATTCCTCCGGGGAACATCTTTAACGTCTAATACCTAATTCTTTAATCACCTTACGATAGCGATTGATGTCTTTTTTGATCAAATAGTTCAACAAACGACGGCGCTGGCCAACCAGTTTAAGCAAGCCACGACGCGAATGATGATCTTTTTTGTGCACACGCAAGTGATCGGTTAAATAGTTAATACGGGCGGTCAAAAGTGCAATTTGAACTTCCGCTTTGCCCGTATCGGTTTCTGCATCGCCAAATTTGGCAATGAGTTCTTTTTTGTCTTCTTTCGTTAAAGCCATTGAAAACCTCCATTATATCTTCAGACTTTGTTCTCTATCTTTTTTTAATTGTTCTATCAATGCTTCCAGACTCGGAAATTTGATTTCGTCACGCAAACGTTTTTTGAAAAGCACCGTAATAACTTCTCCGTAAATGTCCTGGTTAAAATCGTGGATGTGCACTTCGATGCTTTTGGCCGTGGAATGATTGAGTGTGGGACGGTACCCGATATTCATCATTCCTTTGTACATCCGGCCTTTTACTTCCACATCCACGGCATACACTCCGTCGCCCGGCACCAATTTGGCCGGATGGGTAACTTGCAAATTTGCCGTGGGAAAGTCAATTTCTTTTCCCAGCAATCGGCCTTTTACCACTTTGCCGCTCAGGGCGTAAGGATGCCCCAGCAAACGCTGCGCATCTTCCACTTTGCCTTCCAACAGCAATGCCCGAATGTGCGAACTTTTAATAACCTGCCCTTCATCGCTAAAAGGCTTCACCTGAAAAAGCTCAAAGCCCCATTCTTCGCTGAGCTTTTTCAAATTTTCGTAATTGCCTTCGCCGTTTTTGCCGAAGTTGTGGTCGTATCCGATGACCAGTGCCTTCATATTCAACCGTTCAAGCAAAATCTCGCGCACAAACCGACGATAAGGAATTTCGGCAAAGGAACGGGTGAAATCTAACACCGCAACGCAATGCAAATCAAACTTTTGTAGCAGCCGAAGCTTTTCTTCGGTGGTGGTCAACAGTTTTACCCGATCCGCTCCAAGCAACACCTGACGCGGATGGGGATCGAATGTTAACAGGGTGGTCTGCAATTGCCGCTCCCTGGCAACTTCGATCAGTTTTTCGATGATCGAGCGGTGGCCGCGGTGCACACCGTCGAAAGTTCCCAGTGTAACGGCACACGGTGCTTCCGAATGAAGTTCGTCGATTCCTTTTATGATTTTCATTGCCTTTGCTTCGTTTTCCACAGTTGCAAGAACTCTTCAATTTCAAACGCATCCGACAGTCGATGCGGGCCAATGGCCGTCCGTTCCAATTCTTTCAGATGGGCGCCCACGCCTAATTTCTTTCCCAAATCGTGGGCAAACGAGCGCACATAGGTTCCTTTGGAAACGTCCATTTCCACCCACAACAACGGAGGTTGCCAATCTTTCAACTCCACCCGATGAATAACAATCTCCACCGCTTTTCGTTCCACCGTACGCCCTTTGCGCGCCAGCTTGTACAGTGGCGTTCCGTTCACCTTTTTAGCCGAATACATGGGCGGCACCTGCATTTGCGGGCCGAGCATCGTTTGGAGCACTTGTTCAATTTCGGAACGCGTAAGTTGCCCGACCGCTTGTTCCGCAAGTACCGTACCCGTGGCATCATAGGTATCGGTTTCCACCCCCAAATGCAGGCAGGCCCGGTATTGCTTGTCTAACCCGGCAAACTGCTGCATGTGTTTGGTGCCCCTGCCCACCCCTACAATCAGGAGACCGGTGGCAAAGGGATCCAACGTGCCGGCATGCCCCACTTTTTTGATTTTCAGGTGACGGCGCAACTTGTTGACCACATCGAACGAGGTCCAGTCTTCGGGCTTATTTATCAAAACAACAAAACCTTCTTCCGGAAATATTTCCGGCCAGGGTTCATTTTTCTTCAGAATCGGAATCATGTTTAATCGATTTTAGCAAGCTATCGATGCGTTCTGCGTATTCCATCCGCTCATCGTAAAAAAAGCGTAACTCGGGTAAAAACCGCGAAGTAATGAACGGCTTGATTTCGTTGCGAATGAACGCCGTGGAACGCTTGAGCACCTGTTGTGTTTTTTCCTTTTGCTTGCTTCCGCCCAAAACGGTGTAATAAATGGAAGCAATCCGCAAATCGGGCGAAACCTTTACCTGCGTAACGGTAATCATGCCCTTATTCGGATCGTGCAATTTAAATTCGATCACTTCGCTGACGACCCGCTTGAGCATGTCGCCGTATCGTTTAACTCTTCTACCTTCTGCCATATTACAAAAACTCAAAAGTATAATGAATAACTTCAAAGCCGAAATCAGAATCCAGCGATTGAAACAGTTTTTGCATGGTTTCTTCCGCTCTTTTCTGGTCGGAAGCGACCATTGCAAACGCCAGTCTGGAACGTTGCCATTTGTCCTGATATTCAACTTCGGCAACCGAAATATTAAACTTATTTCGGGCGCGGTCTTTTATGCGTTTAATTACGCCGCGCTTTTCTTTTAAAGAACGACTTCCCGGTACCAAAATTTCCACAGTTAACAAGGCAACAACCATAAGTGGCTCTTGTTAAAATTTTACCGGCGTTAAGCTAACTTACGCTTTACTTCTACCAATTCGTAAGCTTCGATGATATCGCCGACTTTCAGATCGTTGAAATTTTCGATCTGAATTCCGCATTCGAATCCGCTGGCCACTTCGCGCACATCTTCCTTAAAGCGTTTGAGCGAAGCGATTTTGCCGTCAAAAATTTCTTTATCATCGCGTACCACGCGAATTTTGGCGTTGCGTAAAATTTTGCCTTTAATAACGTGACAACCGGCTACCGTACCCACGCGTGAAATCTTGAATGTTTCGCGCACTTCGGCCTGGCCCAGCACGTTTTCTTCTACCGAAGGTTTGAGCATTCCTTCCATAGCCATCTTAATATCGTTAATGGCATCGTAAATTACGCGGTAGGTACGAATGTCCACGTTTTCTTTTTCGGCCAGTTCCTTGGCTTTCAAATTGGCGCGTACGTTAAATCCGATGATAACCGCCCCGGAAGCCGAAGCCAACAGTACATCCGATTCGGTAATGGGGCCAACGGCCTTGCGCACCACTTTAACCTGTACTTCATCGGTGTTCAGACCAATCAAGGCATCGGAGATGGCCTCGGCCGATCCGTCCACGTCGGCTTTGATCAATACGGGCAAATCGTGCACTTCACCCTGCGCAATCCGTTCGGAAAGCTGCTGCAGGGTTAGCATTTTCACCTGTTTTACTTCCTGCTCACGGCGCAACTGCTGGCGTTTTAAGCTCAGCTCGCGAGCCGATTTTTCGTCTTTCATCACCACAAAGCGATCGCCAGCCTGTGGCACACCTTCGAATCCAAGCACTAACGCCGGTTTGGACGGGCCCACTTCTTTTAGTTTGTCGCCATATTCGTTGAGCAGGGCACGCACACGTCCGTAATGGTGCCCGGCCACGAAATGGTCGCCTACGTGAAGCGTACCATCCTGAATAAGCACCGTTGCCACCGGGCCTTTGCCCTTGTCCAAACGCGATTCGATCACCACACCTTTGGCGCGTTTTTTGGGATTGGCTTTCAGGTCGAGCATTTCGGCTTCTAACAAAACTTTTTCCAGCAGTTCGGGAATGCCCTGACCGGTTTTGGCCGAAATCTCGGCGCTCTGGTACGTACCACCCCATTCTTCCACAAGAATATCGCGTTCGGCCAATTGTTGTTTAATACGTTCGGGATTGGCGCCCGGTTTATCGATTTTGTTAATGGCAATTACGATGCGTACCCCGGCAGCTTTGGCATGGTCGATGGCTTCGTCGGTTTGCGGCATCACCGCATCGTCGGCGGCAATAACCAGAATAACGATGTCTGTTACCTGCGCACCACGCGCACGCATGGCGGTAAAAGCCTCATGACCCGGCGTATCGAGGAAGGTAATGGACTTGCCATTGTATTCCACTTCGTAAGCGCCGATGTGCTGAGTAATACCGCCGGCCTCGCCGGCCGTAATATTACTTTTGCGCAAATAGTCCAATAACGAAGTTTTACCGTGATCCACGTGTCCCATAATGGTTACGATGGGAGCGCGCGGCACGAGGTTCGCTTCGTCTTCTTCGCTTTCATCTTCTTCTTCGGCCACAAATTCCGTGGCAAACTGTTCTTCGACCTTGTAGCCGTATTCTTCGGCAATCAGCGTGATGGTATCGATATCCAGACGCTGGTTAATGGTTACCACCAAGCCCAGATCGAGACATTTCATAATCACTTCGGAGGCCGGTACGTCCAGCAAATTGGCTAATTCGTTTACGGAAATAAACTCCGCAACGCGAATTACCTTTTCTTCCTCTTCATCAATCGCATCTTCTTTGGCTTTCTTTTGCCGCTTGGGTTTGCGTCCTTTGGTTTCCATGGAAGCCAGGGTTTTCTTTAGCGTATCCTGAACTTCCTTCATATCCACCTGATTTTTCTTTTTCTTCTTTTTGCGCCGGCCGGCCGGTTTGGCGATTTCTTCACCTTCTTCGCCCAGTACCCGTAAATCAACGCGCTTGCTGCGTTTGCGGCCGCCTTTTTCCTTGCGGATCATTTCCAGCGCCTTACGGCGTTTCTTTTCTTTTTCGCTCAGCCCGGCTTCATCTTCAGCGGCCTTGCCCTTTTGCTTGGGGCTCTTCTTTTTGCCCGGCTTTTTCGCCACTTCTTCGGGCTTTTTTCCACGGCAGGAGCAGCCGGTGGCTGCTTGGGTTGAGGTTTGACTTTCTCTTCTTTCGGGGCTTCTTTTTCCACCTTTTCCGGAGGTGCTTCTTCTTG
>CAYXUS010000156.1:0-1874 GCA_964468415.1 uncultured Caldithrix sp. | reverse complement strand
TACCCGAGTATATAAGTAAGAGAAATAACCCATTATTATTCTCATTTATTCCCCTAAATTGAAGTGCCAGTTCCCAAATACTGGCACTTTTTTTCTGCCGATTGATCTACCCACATACTACATGCTATCATTAGACGTGAACGAATTCTACCCCTATTTAATGGGCCGGATAGCGGGTTGCAAAGGCATTTGGTTATTTGGAAGGACTATCTGCACAATCAACCGCTCTATCGGGGCTCTACCTATTATTTTGCGTTAACGGCTTACGCCTACAATTCGGAATATCCGGAGGCTCCGGGTTACGAATCCCGGCCTGCCGTGGTCTCCGTAACCATGCAGGGAACCAGCCCCGGAGAGCGCTTTGAAGCAGAATTGCACGATACGCTTGCCGTGCAAAGCAATAAGCCCAGCGATGTGGTGTGCAAGGTGCGAGTCATCGATCCCGCAGCAACAACCGGGCACGATTACCAGATATTTTTTAGTAAATGCGAAGACAGTACCTCGGTGCTTTACGGTCGCTGGGTCTGGAATTTGAAAGATGAGACTACCGGCCAGATCATTCTCAAAGATCAGCGCCTTCATACCTTTGAAAAGCATTTTGAATTGCAGGACGAGGTTACGGCCGACGGGTTGGCCTTGTATGTGCAGCGTCCCGAAAAGCTTCTTAAAGCGGTCGTGGAAGTGGCCAATGGCAGTGGCCCTTTGCCGGAAAGTCAATGGGATGATACGGGCGCTCCTTTTCATGGGAACAACGTCTGGAGAAGTATGAGCGCACATTCGGATGCGGTGCCCTTTTATTTGAATATTTACAGTCAGGGTAATTGGAACAGAATGACGAGTGATTCTTTGCTGTCCGTTCCGATTTCTGATGATTTTGAACTGAGATTTACCCATCGGGGCGGCCTCTTTTTGTGGTGGGACGATGCGGGAAATCAATGGGCGCAGGTACCGTTTGAGTTCTGGGATGTGGGCTACGGAACCTATCGGGATACGACCGATGATGTACGCTGTATTACCGGGGGCTATTCCGGTGGCCAAACCGCAGGTGTTTTCGATTTTCTGAATGCCGATTGGTGGGGCGGCAGTCGTGCGGTGGCCAGCGATGTGATTGCCGTTCGCAAGCCCTTGAACGAGAACGGTAGTTATGACGCTTTTGCCCGGGATGTTCAATCGGGCCGTTTTACGATGAATTGGTGGGCGAATTCGCAGGAAGTGTTAGCCGGTCTTGTCATTTGTGAACTGGACGGAAGCCCTGCATTGCCCGAGACAGGCACGGTAATTCGCTTTATTACGACAAAGGGTCCAAGCGAAGCCTTGACCTTTTGGTTTACCGCGCCGGGACGCATTGAAAACGATTTGGAACTGGCGAGAAAGGATGTGGAAAAAATTAATGTATTTCCAAATCCGGTTTATGCCGGTGTGCAAATCGGACCGAATGGTCTGGTGCGGGAGGTAAAAATCAACCATTTGCCACGCCTTGCGACCATACGAATTTTCGATTTGGGCGGGCGTCAGATTCGCAAATTGACAAAAAACGATCCGTCTCAGTTTTTGATGTGGGATTTGCGCAATGCCAAAGGCAAACCGGTAGCCAGCGGTTTGTACGTTATTTACATCGATATGCCGGAATTGAGAAAAACAAAAACATTAAAATTGATGATCGTTCAGTCGGAGAATTAAAAATAAAGAACGGGAGGGAATCGAGATGCAAACAAAAAGAATTCTGCACGCCATTTTGCTGGTGCTCTTCCTTGCATCACTGCCTGTTTACGCTGGTGATGCAGACAGGATTGGTACGGCAGCAGGAACACAAGTTCTCGTTCCGGTCGGTGCCAGAGATCTTGCCATGGCAGGTTCTGACATCGTGTTTACCA
>CAYXUS010000155.1:0-6095 GCA_964468415.1 uncultured Caldithrix sp. | reverse complement strand
GGCAGAGGTAAGGTCCAGCTTAACCACCGGTTCCAGCGCCCCGATGACGGAAACGCGCACCTTGTGCACCTTGGAGAGCGAAACGTCGATTTCCGCACCGGAATAAAAATCTTTAAGGTGCCTGTAAATGCGCCGTTTGGCCTCTTTTAAAAGCATCCCCCGCACGTACAGGGCCGAAACATCCGGCAAAACAAGCATGCCGTCCGCAGAAACCACGGGATTAAAAATTTTGACATCCGGTCCCTGCACATCCACGCGAATGTAAAACTCGTCTCCGGAATCGACATGGTAGGTGTTTTCATCGATGGCGTTCATCAAATCGCCGGGTGTAAGTGCCTGAGGTTTTGGCGTTTGCTGGCTTAAAGAAAAAAGCGAAGAAAGCGACTGAAGATCGGGCAGGGTGTTTTGCTGCTGCGCGCCCGCCGTACCGATGGTGAGCATCCAGACAAAAAGCACAAGCAGCATGCCGCTGCCCCGGGGAAAAACATGTTTCATTTTACAATTTCTCGTTTAAAATTTTCACAATGCGTTCGGCCGCTTTGCCGTCCCACAATTCGGGAATTTGCCCTTTTTTGGCATTCCCGTCAAGTACTTTTTGGGTCTCTGCAATAATGCGTTCCGTGTCGGTTCCCACCAGCACGTTGGTACCCACTTCCACGGTAACGGGACGCTCGGTATTCTCGCGCATGGTAATACAGGGAATGCCCAGGTAGGTGGTTTCTTCCTGAATGCCGCCGGAATCGGTCAGCACCAGCTTGGCATTGTGCAACAATTTCATGAAATCAAGATAGCCCAAAGGCTCCAACAAACGCAAGTTTTTCATTTTTTCCACTTTTTCCCGCAAACCGAATTGGTCAATCATCTTTTGCGAACGCGGATGAATGGGGAAAATAAGCGGAATTTGCTTTTCGATGTGTTCGAAAGCGTTGAGTAATTTCAGAAAATTTTCTTTGTGATCCACATTGCTGGGGCGATGCAGGGTAATCAGCCCGTAGCTTTGGGGCTCCAACTGCAAATCCTGCAAAACCGGCGATTTTTCGGCCATAGGCTCAAAGTAAATGAGCGAATCGATCATCACGTGGCCCACAAAATGCACTTTGGCATCGTCAATGCCTTCGCGCTTTAAATTTTCCAGCCCGCTTTTTTCGGTAACAAACAAAAAGTCGGACAGCACGTCGGTTACCAGGCGATTGATTTCTTCGGGCATGGTACGATCGAACGAGCGCAATCCGGCTTCTACGTGGGCGATTTTGGTGTCCATCTTGGCCGCCACCATGCTGCAGGCCGCCGTGGAATTGACATCGCCCACCACAATCACCAAATCCGGCTTTTCCTGTTTGAGCACTTCTTCGAAAGCCATCATCACCTTGGCCGTTTGCACGGCATGCGAACCGGAACGCACATCCAGATAAATATCGGGTTTGGGCAATTGCAGATCGTCAAAAAACAATTTGGACATGCGTTCGTCGTAATGCTGCCCGGTGTGCACCAAAACCGGCTGAATGTTGTCGTATTTGGCCATTTCGCGCTGAATGGGCGCAATTTTCATGAAGTTGGGTCGTGCGCCGACCACGTTAATAATTTTGATCAATTGGAAGCCCCTTTATTGCTTGTTTTTTGTGTTTGTTTTTGCCCATTGTCATTTGCGGAAGGACGATGGTTGCGGCGGGAATTGTTGCGGCGTTTGCGCCCGTGGTTATTACGATTGTTCTCCGCCTTCTTCGTCTCTTCTTCTTCCAACTTTTGCAGAGCATTGCGGGCGGCCAATTGTTCCGCTTTTTTCTTACTGGGCCCAATACCTTTGGCCAGCCAGCGATTATTGACTTTTACCCGAATTACAAAACGTTTTTTATGATCCGGCCCGCTTTCTTCGACAATTTGATAAAGCGGATTGCCCCAGCCGCGCGACTGGGCCATTTCCAGCAGAGCCGATTTGTAATTGAAATACTTTTTGTAATTCAGCAAACGGTCACGATTCTTGACCACGACCTGGTGCACAAAATTTTGAGCCGCCTCAATACCGCCGTCCATGTAAATGGCGCCCAGCACGGCTTCGAACAGGTTAGCCAAATTGTTCAACCGTGTACGTCCGCCGGTTTTTTCTTCGCCTTTGTCCAAAAGCAAATATTTACCCAGGCCCAATTCTTCGGTAATCTGGGCCAGAACCGGACGCGAGACCAAAACCGATCGTTTTTTGGAAAGCTGGCCTTCGTTTTCTTTGTTAAAATAGCGATACAAATGATCGGCGATGATCAAATCCAGGACGGCATCACCCAAAAATTCCAACCGCTCGTTGGAATCCTGGCTTTTTTCGTGGGTAACATTCAAAAACGAACGATGCTTGAATGCCTGAAAAAGCAAGTGTTTGTCTTTAAATGTGTATTTAAGTTTTTGTTCGATTTCTTTTACCGGAATGGGGAAAACTTCCCTTTCCTGTTTGTGAAGGCCAATGCGTTGCAGAAGTTTTTCAATCATTTCAATTCCGTTTCAATCCACTTTCTACTGTTTTCAGCACAGCAGTACCTGCAGTTAATTACGGATGTAAAATTACGAATACGCAATGAAAAAATCCAATGGCAGACAACGCTTCTCTTCCGAAACATCATCTGCCGATCGGAGCAAAAAAAGGGGCTGCGACGGATTATTCTTCGAATTTTTTAACGCATAAGGTTACATTATGCCCACCAAAACCGAAAGAATTGCTGATCGCCGCGTGCACTTCTTTTTCGATGGCTTTATTCGGCGTGTAGTTTAAATCACACGCGGGATCGGGAAATTCGTAATTGACGGTTGGATGGATCTTATTTTCGCGAAGCGTCATGATGGTGGCAATCAGTTCCAGAGCGCCGGAGGCACCCAAAAGATGCCCGGTCATCGACTTGGTAGAGCTAATGCTGAGTTCGTAGGCATAATCTCCAAACACCGTCTTAATGGCTTCGGTTTCGTTTTTGTCGTTAAAATAAGTAGAAGTGCCATGCGCATTAATGTATTGAATATCGGTCGGTTGCAGGCCGGCATCTTTAATGGCCTGTTTCATGGCGCGCACAGCGCCTTCGCCGGCAGGAGCGGGCTGGGTAATATGGTAGGCATCGGCAGTAAAGCCGACCCCGGCCAATTCGGCGTAAATTTTAGCGCCGCGTGCTTTGGCATGTTCCAATTCTTCCAGAATCAGAATGCCCCCTCCTTCGCCCAAAACAAAACCGTCGCGTTTTGCGTCAAAAGGTCGGCTGGCTTTGTGGGGTTCATCGTTGCGGGTAGAAATTGCCTTTAAGGCATTAAAACCGGCAATACCGCTGGGCACAATAGCCGCTTCGGCGCCACCGCAGACAACAATATCGGCATCGCCGTACTGAATTGTACGCGCGCCCGTGCCAATACTGTGGCCGGCTGTAGCACAAGCCGAAACCGTCGCAAAATTCGGGCCTTTTAAGTTGTATTTAATGGAAATATGACCGGCGGCAATATCGATAATCATCATGGGAATAAAAAACGGACTCATGCGGGTGGGCCCCTTGGTTACCAGTTTGGTGTGCTCGTCTTCAAACGAGAGCATGCCGCCAATGCCCGAGCCCACAATCACCCCGATGCGATCACGATCTTCTTTTTCCAGATCCAATCCGGAATCTTTAAGCGCCTCTTCGGCCGCTACCAGGGCAAACTGGCTAAAGCGATCCAGACGACGCACTTCTTTGCGATCGAAATACTGCAAAGGATCGAATTTTTTGACTTCGCCGGCAATTTTTGTTGTAAAGCCTGTCGTATCGAATAATGTAATTCTATCGATACCATTTTTACCGGCAAGCAGTGCCTGCCACGTTTCCGCCACATTATGACCCACGGGAGAAATAACGCCCATTCCGGTAACGACTACCCGTCTTTTGCTCATATATGAATCCCTTACTAAAACCGACTTTTCTGAATTCCGTAATTAATTGTGCGGTACTACTGCACGTTTTTTCATTCGTTTAGCATTAAACTGTTGGGACGGCTATAAAAAAGCAAGAAGCAATCTTTCCTGTGCAAAGATTGCTTCTTACCACCGAATGCGTTCATTAATTTTCTTTTTCAGCCAATTTCTGTTTTAAATGCTCGATAGCATCCCCTACCGTACGCATTTTTTCGGCTTCGTCTTCAGGAATGGAAATTCCGAATTTGTCTTCGAAAGCCATGACTAATTCCACAGTGTCCAAACTATCGGCGCCCAAATCATCGATAAACGATGCTTCGGGTTTTACTTGCGATTCGTCAACGCCTAACTGTTCAACGATAATTTCCTTAACGGTTGCTTCGATATCCATATACCTTCTCCTTTTTGGTTATACGTTTAGTTTCCAAAACTTTTTTCGCATCCCGATTAAAATTGACCGGAATTGCGGATGTGTTGATTTTTCAATACTCTTAAACTGATTTCAACCATCAGCATTTAAATTTCGTTAATTATAATCATATTCGGGGCACAACGCAAATGACATTTTGTATTTTACATCACTAATCCGCCGCTGACAATTAAAGTCGTTCCCGTCACATACGAGGCCGCATCGCTGGCCAGAAAAGCCACCACATTGGCCACGTCTTCCGGGGTGCCGCCACGCTTGAGCGGAATTTGCGCCAGATAGTCTTCTTTGACTTTTTCCGGCAGTTTTTCGGTCATTTCCGTAATAATAAACCCGGGGGCCACGGCATTCACCGTAATGTTCCGCGGGCCCAGTTCGCGGGCCAGCGCTTTGGTAAGCGCAATTACACCGGCTTTGGACGAAGCGTAGTTGGCCTGTCCGGCCGTGCCTAAAATTCCGCTGACCGAAGCGATGTTTACAATGCGCCCGGAACGTTTTTTCATCATCACCTTGGCCGCCGCCTGCGAGCACAAGAAGGTGCCTTTCAGATTGATGTTGAGCACCATGTCCCACTCGTTCTCTTTCATGCGAATGGCCAAATTGTCACGCGTAATGCCGGCGTTATTCACCAACACATCCAGACGGCCAAATGCCTTCACCGTTTCGTCGATTAAACGGGCCGCATCTTCGGCTTTGGAAACATCGGCCACTACAACCAGCGACTTTTGCCCCAATGCTTCGATTTCTTTGGCCGTTTCTTTGGCCACATCTTCCAGAATGTCCGAAATAACCACATCGTACCCGTCTTTGGCAAATTTCAAAGCAATGGCCTTGCCAATGCCCCGCGCCGAACCCGTAACAATGGCTACTTTACTCTCACTCATTTTTTATTCCCCCGTTGCGTTTATTTGCTCTGCGGTTCCGACCGGCTGGCACGGAACCTGTCGATTAATGCGTTTTAACAAACCGGTCAACACCTTACCCGGGCCAATTTCGTAAAAACGCTCAAAGCCGTCGGCAATCATGTTTTCCATGCTTTTTTGCCACAGCACCGGGCTGGTCAATTGGCGGTACAACAAGGTGCGAATCTGTGCGGCCTCGCTAACCGGCTGCGCCGTGACATTGGTGTAAACCGGCACCTGCGCCGGTTTGATTTCGGTTTTTTCCAGCGCTTCCTGCAATCCGGCACGGGCGTCATCCATTAACGGACTGTGGAATGCTCCGGAAACCACCAACTCCACGGCCTTTTTGGCGCCCATTTCTTTGGCTTTTTCGATGGCCTTGCGAATCACATTTACCTCGCCCGAAATGGCAATTTGTCCGGGCGAATTGAAATTGGCCGGTTGAATAACGCCTTCGGATTTCAATTCGTCGCACAAAGCGTACACCTGCTCTTCCGAAAGGCCGATCAGTGCGGCCATGGTGCCCGGATTTTTTTGACCGGATTGGTACATGAGCTGCCCGCGCTTTTGCACCAGTTTCAACCCGTCTTCAAATGAAAGGCTTCCCGCGGCAACCAAAGCGCTGTACTCGCCCAAACTATGCCCGGCCACACCCTGCGGCGTTTGGCCCTTTTCTTTAAGCAATTCGTTAACGACTACACTGTGCACAAAAATGGCCGGTTGGGTAATGTAGGTTTTTTTCAACTCTTCTTCCGGGCCTTCAAAGCAAACTTTCTTCAAATCGAAGCCTAAAATTTCATTGGCCCGATCAATTTAGGATGGGGCGTGATCAAATTTTTCGTACAAATCTTTGGCCTTT
>CAYXUS010000154.1:0-11484 GCA_964468415.1 uncultured Caldithrix sp. | reverse complement strand
CCGAAAATATTTTTCAAACGCAGTAGTGCCTTGCGATCGAGCAGGTAAACCGCGGCCAAATAGATGGCGGTACCCAGCAATGAAAAAAGGATTAAACGCAACCAGGGAGCGGTTTGAATAATTTCCCAGCCACGCAGTGCCATTAACACAAAACTAAACCCCAACGAGGCCAGTACCGGAGTGCGTAACATTTCCAGCCAGTCACGCCAGCTCAAACGGATCAGTCGCGCGCTCACGCCCACCGCAACCATCGTAAACACAAAGAAAAGGGCGGAAATGGTTGCAACGACCACCAAAAGTCCCTTCACATAAACCAACATCAGCATCACCCCAAGAGCGACGAAATAAACCGCATTGATCAAAAGTTCCCATTTGGGTTTGCCTTTGGAAAGAAACACCACACTGGTCATCACCCAAATTGAACGCATCAGGCCGACCACTGTCAAAATTTGCAGAACCGGAATTAACGGATGCCATTTGGGCCCGTAAAACACGTGCACAAATTCCGGGGCCACCAGGGCGATCCCGGCAAAAATAGGAAAAACCACCAGCATCAATCCGCTTACCGTATCTTTGTAAAGCTGCTGGTATTGGGGAATTTTATCCTGAAGCCTGGAAAAGGCCGGAAACATAACCCGCAAAATATTCTTGGAGATGCGCTGCACGGGAAAATCCACCAGTTGGTAACCCACCGAATAATATCCCAGAATGGTCGATCCCATCCAGCGTCCGATCAAAATATTCGGTAGATTGATGTTCAAATACCCCATAATTCGGCTTCCCAGCACTTGCGAGCCAAACGAAGTAAGCTCTTTAAACGCAGCGCCATCCCAGAGCGGCATGTACCATTTTCCGGCAATAATGACGGTTAAAACGGTTAGAACCGCTTCTTGCCCGATTATGCCGTAAACAAAACTCCAAACGCCAAAGCCCAGTTTCGCCAGGGCTACGGCCAAAATGCCATACGTAAGAATGGAAACGAGACGCGCCAGGCCAATGGCCTTAAACCGCATGGCACGGGTCAATTGCACGTTGGGCGTGGCGCGTAACCCGAAAAGAAAAAAGATAAGGCCTAAAAAGCGCAAAATGGGACGCAAAAGCGGTTGGTGAAAAAACAGGGCGATTTGCCCGGCAAGCAAAAAAACCAACGCGTAAAAGAACAAAGCCGTAACGCCGTAAACCGCATTAGTTACCCGATAATGCCGGGATTCCAGATGTTTTTTTTGAATAAGGGCAGAACTCAATCCCAGATCAAACAACACAAAAGCCAGTTGCGTAAAAATCAAGGCCATGCCGATCAGGCCGAAATCGGCAGGCTGCAACAAACGCGCAAGAACAAATGTGATGCCCAATTGAATGAATCGCGAAAGTATTTCCGTGCTCACCTGCCACTTTATTCCGCGCGCCGACTTCCGCCGAATTTCCGAAACCGAATCTGAATGCCCCATGTCTTTTCCAAATATTATTTTACCGATTTTCTTCCTATCGACCAAAGTCAAAGTTATTTGAGGCAGCCATTACGGGCAAAATTATTTTTCGGAACAAAATTTCCGGGCAATCATTTTATTTTTGAGAAGGGGAAAAATTCAGAAAAGACAGTTTGATTTTCTGCCACAGAACGGTTCTGACCGCTTACCAATTCAAGAAGCTTTCTGCCACAGGAATTTGTAATTGGCGTCTATTTTTTGTACACTATGTGTGAAAATGTGTAAAATGTGGACGGTTTTCGAATAATGGGGAAAACTCCCGCATTTTTTAATGCACGAAAATTTATCATGGGGCTAAGGGCGACATGAGATTTGGAGCATTTCTTAAACTCCCCTGTTTTTCCCCGCTTTTCCTTTAAATTTGGAAAGCGGTAAAGTAACCCAAAAATATGAACGAAAAAAGAACCCAAAGGGGCTTTGAGCCAATGTTTCGATCATTTGTTTTTGTAGCGCTTTTCTTTCAATTTCTTCTTTTGTCTGCAGGCTGGGCACAAAAAAGCGATTACCAAATTTTGCTGGACGATGCCCGGAACTACATCCAAACATTTAACTGGGATCAGGCCGAAGAAACTTTGCACAAGGCCATTAAGCTGGAACCCGACAGCACAGAGGCCTATCTTGAACTGGGCAGTCTTTTGCTCAGGGAACGCAAATGGCACGAAGCCAAACCCTACCTGAATGCCGTTATCAAGCGTGAACCAAATAACATCGAAGCGCACTACAAAATGGCCATTGCTGATCGTGAAGATGCTATCGGTCGCGATCAAATATGGATGCGCATCATGTGGAGAAACTCCAAAAAGCACTTTTTGAAAGTAATTGCGCTCGATTCCATGTACAAAGAGGTTTTCAATGAATTTGCCCATCTCAAACTGCAGCAGGAAGAATACGAACAGGCCATCGACCTTTGTTTAAAACAGCTAAGGCTAAAACCAAATTTGCAGCGCCCGGCGTATGATATTTTCACTTTTTACGACGCCTTTTTGTACCACGGAGGCGAAACGGCCATCATCCAAACCAAAAACAAAGATGCGTACCAGATCGCATGGCTAAAAAAACGCAACGGGCCCTACGATCGGTATTTTTTAGGAGAGAAATACCGACGACTGGGAGAATTCCACAAAGCCGACTCCATTTTTCAGCGCCTGTTGTCGCAGGCTTTGCCCTTTCCCAAAATTCCCATCTACCTCTCTTTGGTACGCCTTTACTACCAGACCAATCGCCCGAAGCTGGCAGAAAAAATGTACTGGAGCGCTGTGGACCACATCCGTCAATTCTGGGAAATGCGTTTTCTTTTCGACGACATCAAATACATTATGACCGACCGTGATCTGCAGCGGCGTTTTACTTCTTTAAAAGCAGTCAAGAATTTTTACCACCAATTCTGGAACAAGCACAATCCACTGGGTAGCTTACCTTACAATCCCCGCCTGGCGGAACATTACAGACGAATGATCAAGACCGAAAAAGATTTTGTGTTCGACCGCCCACGGCTTCCCATCAACGATCCCGATCGCCTGGCCGCATTGCAACTGCCGGAAGTCGTCCTGCGCAATACCAAATTTAACGACAAAGGGCTGGTTTACATTCGCTACGGCCCCCCGGACGACCGCGCCGTTTCTTTAAGCGACGGGATGGCCTCGAACGAATCGTGGCTTTACTATCCCACGGTGTACAATCCCAAGCTCATCTTTCATTTTGAGATTGCCAAGCACGCTCCGCCCGGAGATTGGCGTCTGGTGGCCGTTCCCAGCGACCGGCGGATGCTGGAATCGCGCATGGGTTGGGATCCCCTGCTGGATCGCTACATGATGGCTCACGACCAATTAGAAGCGCGTTCGGCTCTCCACGAACTGCGCATGCAAGCCCAAAGTACCATTCCCAGAGCACTGGAGCGCGAGCGTCCCACCTGGAGCGATTCGCTAAAGCCGATTACGCTGAATCTTTTTGCCGCCCGTTTTCGCGCACCGGATTTAAGCAACGATTACCTGGTGTGGATGAGCATCGATTTGAAATCGATTCTTGATTTGCACACCCGGGCCGATACCGTTCATCTGGAAACGGGCATCGCGTTTTTTGACACGTTGTGGAATCAGCTCGATAAAACCATCAAGCCGGTCACTGTTTTTCTCAACGATTCTTTGCACATCAGCCATCATTATTTTGTGCTTCCTTTTAAGTACCGAAGCAAGCGAAACAAACTTTATGTTTCGGCTCACGTGCGCAGCCTGCAGAGCGACCAATTGGGAGGTTACAAATTTGCTTTAAAATACGAGCCGATTTCGCCTAAAAAATTAGACATGAGCGATTTGGTGCTGGCCTACATGGTAGAGCCGACCACGGAAAAAATTCCCCTGGCCTTTCACCAGTTAAAAATCATTCCCAATCCTACGATGAAATTCAGCCGCAAAGAATTGGTTTACATTTATTTCGAGCTGTACAACCTAACGTTAAAAGACAATGCGTCGCGCTATCATATCGAACAAACGGTACGTCCCATGAAAAGCGGCAATCTGTTTACCAATTTAAAACGTTTGTTGGGCATCGGGACAAAAGAAATTACGATCTCACGCGATCAAATGGGGGCTTCCCACACATCTTCCGAATACAGCGCTTTCGATTTTTCGGCATTGCCGCCCGGGAAGAAGGAACTGATTATTACCGTAAAAGACAAGAACAGCGGTCAAAAGGTCAAACGTTCGGTTTTCTTCGAGCTGACCAAATAGGAGAAGGCGTGGTGCAGAATAAAGAACAAACGCGTATCGCTTTTTTCGATTCACCCGTGGGCCCTTTAAAGCTGGTTGCGGAAAATAATGCGTTAATTTCTCTGGAATTTCTGCAGGAATTTGCGGGCACTCCGTCCCGTCCTGATTTATTTCTGGAACAGGTTATGACGCAATTAGACGAATATTTCCGTCATAAACGTCAAAAGTTCGAAATCGCGCTTGCCCCCAGGGGCACACCATTCCAGACAAAGGTCTGGCACGCGCTCTTAGAGATTCCCTATGGTCAAACGGCCTCGTACAAAGACATCGCCCGGGCCATTGGGCACCCCAGGGCGTTCCGTGCGGTGGGCCTGGCCAACGGACGTAATCCCATTCCCATTATTATTCCCTGCCATCGCGTTATTCGCACAAATGGAGAGTTAGGGGGATTCAGCTCGGGCCTGCACATAAAAAGATGGCTTTTAAAGCATGAAGGCATCGTTTTTTGAGGAAGAACTTTCAGGAAAGCAGCGATAGCTACTGAGGAATCTCGTTTAATTTCCGCATTTGTTTTTTGGCGGAATGCGCCAAAAAGAATTCGGAAAAATTGTCCAGCAACTGTTCGGCCAAAAAGTGTGATTCCCGCAAAAAGCGTTCGGCGGCACAGGTACGCTTGGTACAGCGCCGGCAGGGAATGGTAAGCTGGCATCCCACCTCTTTGCGGTAATTTTTTTCCAGATCGAGCATGGCATCTTTAAAATCTTTGATAAATTCGTCCGTACTTTTCAAATGCTGGCGTGCCAACTTTAAAGTTTTGCGTTGCAGCATTTCCGAAAGGTCTTTAATGCGCCCCAAATAACGGCTAAGGGCACTGCGCCAGATCAGGTGGGCCCGTACGCGAATGCTCGACTCCAGTTCTTCGGGCGTACCCGGGCGCAGGGCAAAGCGGGTAATATCTTGTACGTTCAGTACTTCTTCCAAACCGCTTTTGACGTATTCCAGCTCGCGTAGTGTTTTCTCGTTGGTCTGGTAGTAAATCTCTTCCATCCAGTTCTGAAAAACATCCTGAATGGTTCCCACCACCTCGTCCAACTGATTTAGCTCGCTGCCCAAATGTTGTTGCAACTCTGATTCGTATTTTTTAAGCTGCTTCAGGGCAAAACGCAGCGTTTCGGTGGCTGTCCGGTAATCGTTTATTTTGTCGTAACCCAGGGCCTGAAAAATAATATCGAAATAGGCTTCGACCGTACGTTCCATCTCTTTTAAGGCATTCTTCAAATTTTGACTCTCGCGCCAATGCGATTCCATCACTTTGTTCACTACCGTTTCGTCGAAATGGTTTTCCAGAATGGTTAAAATTTGCCGGAATATTTTTCGCGGTGTGGTAATATCGTTTGCCAGTTCAATAATATCGTCCACGGTTAAAATCTTCGCGGCCAGCTTGCGGAGCTGGGCATCTTTGTCGATGTGGCAATAGGTTAAAATAAGAATATTTTCGAAATTTCCGGGATCTTCCGCACAACTCTTAACAATATTGTAACGCTTTCGCGTGATCAGCTTCCACAAATATTCGTTGTGCGGGGTAAAGACGTTAGGATCTTCGGCAAAACGCAACTTATTGCTCTCTCGCTGCTTGCGGACAATTTCCAGCAAAAAAGAGAGCGCTTTAAACTGTTGCAAAGGGCCTTTAAAATGCCGTTCGTTTAACACCGTGAGCACTACCCGCTTCAACGTTTCGTGATCGAGACGACGCAAAACGTTAAACACCGCTTTTTTGAGCGTAGATTCTTCGGCCACAAGAAACGGAAGAATGGCATCGATGTTTTTTTGCGATTCGGGATTGCGGATCAGGCGCTGCAGGATGGAAAGCTTGATGATTTGATTTTTTTTACGCACAAGCGCCTGCCTGGCCATTTCCAGAAAAATTTCATCGCGCCGCCCCCGCCCTCTCTTCTCCAAAAGCTGAATAAAGCGCACCAACATCGTCAGGGAAATGGCGGGATTGTTCAGAATTTCCTGAAAAACTTCGGGATCATCTTCGAACATGAGTAAAATAAAAATGTTGTGTTTGTCTTCGTTGCGGGCAAAGGCTTTGCGTTCGCGTTTACCGAAGCCCAGAATATCCTGATACCGTCCGACAAGCTGCCAGTAAGTTGACTGGTACACCGTGCTGCGGACTTCGTAATTTTTGTCGTTGGCTAACACGTTCAAAACGGCGGGAAAATGACAATGGGCGGCAATTTGTTTTTTGAGCTCAATTTCCTGCTCAGGGATGGTGTCAAATTGTAAATAGATATGCGTAGGAATCGGAGGAATTTTCCTGAAAAATTTCTCCATAATGTAATTGTAATAATGGATTTCATTCTTGAACCGATATCGTCCGATTATCATCACCGCATCACTACCCTTCCAAGGCTATTGACAAAGCAGTAGTTAATTTTAAGATATCCCTGTTGGCTCTTCGTAACCGTATAGCCAGTTCTTCGGCCATGTTCCGGTAAACGCGCATTCCCAGAGCCACATCCTTTTCCACGACACGTTCAAAGGCCTCTCGCGTAATGCTGGCCAGCACACAGGGCGTTTTGGTAACAATGCTGGCCGAACGTTTGGACTGGTCGCCTAACATGACCATCTCCCCGAAAAATGCGTGATCGCGATCGGAAAAATGCAACAGGGATTTTTCCTGCTTGTCGTACGCCGGCATCCATTCCGGCAATATCAGAGATTTGGAGATTTCTACCTGTCCTTCGAGCAGCACGTACATTTTATTACCCACGGTTCCTTCGCGCATTACGTACGCATTGGCCGGGAACCGTTCTACTTCCATAGCCCAAAGGATTGTTTTTATTTGCTCTTCTTTTAATTCGTTAAAAAGAGAAACATGCTTAAAAAATTCGATCTTTTTGACCAGAAACAGATAATTTTCTTCGTTTTTCATGATTTTTTTCTCTCTAAGATCAAATAAAAATGGGATTTTGTTAACTTTGTATCCAGAGAAGGTGCCAAATGAATTTTAATGCGCTTTTCTTCCCTTTTTCCCTTACCCGCTTCCTGAAATTTCCGCATAATAAATTCATCGAGGTAAGAATAATCGGAGCCTAAAAGCGCACTCAAATCGAATTGCTCACGCACTTCTCCCACGCCTAATAAAATACTTTGTGCATCCTTTTGCCGACAAAAATCCTGCAAATCGGCATAAGTACGCCCGATGAGTTCATCGGGAACGGGATGTTGGTTCAGTTGGACATCCGAATCTTCCGTAAACAATTGCTCCAGCAATTGCGGAATTCCCGGCGCAACAACATGGTTGGCAATCAGATGCCCGGTAAAGGCATCGCTCACAATAATTTCGTCGGCTTTGGCCTTGCTGAGGTGCGGATAGTTTTCCCGATCCAGAATGCGCACAATGACGCGAATTTTCGGATTAAGCGTTTTGATAGACAGAGTAGCCAGTAAGGTACGTTCGTCACTTTTTTGCAGCATAGGTGCGCTTTCGTCGGGAACCACGATGGCCACGCGCGCTTTTTGCACCCCAGCCCGATTTAGCACGACTTCTTTCGTAAAATCGCCACGCACAAATTTAACGTTCAACGAAGCGAACCGATCAAGAATTTCCAGAATGGTTTCTTCGGGAAGTTGATTAATCAAAACGACACCGGAATAATCCCGGGGGCGTTTTTGTAAAATGTCCAGAATTTCTTCGGATTGCCGATTCCACCCGCAAAAGATCAGGTGGTCTTTAAATTTGATTTCTTGCAAGCCTTTCCCCTCTTTTAATTTTTGGGTTACAAATTGGGATGAAATGGTTGCGGTAATCACGGAAAGCAAGGCCACTCCAAACAACATCATCAAGACGGCAAGGGTTTTTCCACCGGCCGTGGAAGGCACAAGGTCGCCATAGCCCACGGTAGAGATGGTCACTAACGTCCACCACACACCGTCCCAAAACGAACGGAATTGCCCATTGTGCCCGTTTTCCAGAACAAATATCAGCCAGGCACTGACGATGGTTCCGAAAAATATGAACAGAGCCGCCTTAAATGCGCCGCTATGCCGCCAGGCATTTTGTTGTGTTGTGGGCCGCATAATTTTTCTCTCTTCTTCGCGATAATATTAGGAATGTTCGTCAAGAAACGAATTGACTTAACGATTGAGGTAACCGGATTTGCCACACGCCAAGAATTTTCACCTGGCGACAATTTCCGCACCGGACGAATTCATGCCACTGTCTGCCTACTTCGGGGCTTGGCAAATCCCTTGTTGAGCATGGTGCTATATTTTATCAGAACTTTTAATGCAAGCCTAAGGGCAAACCGGTTTGTAAAATGTAACCACCCGTTGAAATTTTTTATGTTTAATCTCCATATTAAAAAAATAACTTGCATCTTACGCACAAAAAAACGGCGCATGCGCTTTTGTGCAGAACGAGTTGCTCGTGTTAGTAGACCCGTCTTCCGTCTTTGAATGCATCCTGGGTAATTCGTGCTACAATCCCGGCCAGTAAAAGCAAACCGACCAAATTCGGAAAAGCCATCAGGGCGTTTGCCGTATCGCCAACGTTCCAGACAATATCCAAATATTGGCCCTGCAAATTGGCTCCGATAAAAAGTAAAGCGATGTAAATTATGCGATAGGGCTTTTTTACCTTAACTCCGGCGATGTATTCCAGACATTGCTCGCCGTAGTAGGCCCAGCCAATCAAGGTGGTGTACCCAAACAAAAAGGAGGCAATCGCAATAATCGCGCCGCCCAGACCGTTCGGAATAACGGTGTTAAATGCGGCGGCCGTGAGCGCGGTGCTGGAAAGGCCTCCGTTCTGGAGATTGTACCCGGTTTTTGCCGCAAAGTCGAGCACCTGCTGGGGCAAGTGTTGCATGGCCACTTGCGCCCCGTTTAAATCGACCCCTAATGCCGGTGTTAATAACCACATCCCGCTTAGCACAATGGTCAGTGTGGTCATGGTATTGACCACGATGGTATCGATGAAGGTGCCGGTCATGGCGATCAGGCCGTTTTTCGCGGGATCGCTGGATTTTGATGCGCTCTGGGCAATGGCAGCCGAACCGAGCCCCGATTCATTGGAAAGCACGCCCCGGCTTACCCCTAAGCTCAGAGCTTTTTGTACCGAGGTGCCAATCAAGGCACCACCCAGGGCTTTTCCGGTAAATGCCGAAGCAAAAATGATTTCGAATGCTTCCAAAATGTGCGAGGCATTCACAACAATGACTACCAGGGCTCCCACAAAATAGAACAGAATCATTGAGGGTACTAATTTCTCTGCAACGGCTCCAATGCGCTTAATTCCACCAATGATGACCAAACCGACCAACAGGGTTAAAACCGTTCCGCTTAACAAGGGTGAAATACCGAACTGGGTTTTGAAGGCTAAGGCCATCGAATTGGATTGAGCCATGTTGCCCGTACCGAACAGGGCGGCGAAGGCCCCGCAAATGGCGAAGGTGGCGGCCAGAAATTTGCTGAATTTGCTTTCTTTAAGTCCGTAGCGAATGTAATACATGGGGCCCCCGGCCATAGTACCATCTTCGGCAATTTTGCGGTATTTAACGCCGAGAAAGCCTTCGGCATATTTGGTTGCCATGCCAAAGAAGCCGGAAATCCACATCCACAGGGGGGCACCGGGGCCTCCGGTGGCAATGGCTGTCGCCACTCCGGCAATGTTCCCATTGCCCACCGTGGCGGCCAGGGCGGTCATTAGGGCGGCAAAAGGAGAGATATCCCCGGTTTCCTCTTTTTTGTGATCTTTTCCTTTTGCTCCTAAAAAGACCAGACGTAAAGCGTTTCCCAAACGCCTTACCTGAACCATTTTAGTCACAACGGTCAATACGATGCCGGTAAGCACCAACAGGGTAACCATCCAGTTGCCCCACATAAAATCACGTATCTGGAAAGTTAACGCAAGAAGTTTGTCCAGAGCTTCCATGAGTGAAGTGCTCCTTTTTTACACCTGTCAACATTTAAGGAATGCAAGGATTATGAAATGGTTGAGGGGTCGGATTGATCGCTATCAATCCGACCGCGCAGGCCGGCAGCTATTTTGCAAAAATCGCGAGCAAATCGTTTAACACGGCAAAGCCGGTTTCGTGCCTGCCCGCTCCCGGGCCGAAAATCGTTACTTCCTTCATGTAATCGGTAAAAATCGTGGCGGCATTCATTGTGCCTTTGACCATCGCCAATGGTTGATCGCGATCAACCATTTCCGGCCGCACCGAAGCCTCCATCCGCTTACCAACCTTCTCCACCCGGGCAATCAATTTCCACACCTTATTTACTGCCTGCGCTTTTAAAATGTCTTCCCTGCGCAGATGGGCGATGCCCTGTCTTTGCACCTGACCGGCCTCAAGGGGTTCTCCGAAAACAGCCTGCGAGAGAATCATGACTTTAGCCACCGCATCCCAGCCATCCAAATCGGCGGAAGCATCCGCTTCCAAGATCCCTTTTCCCCGGGCTTCTTCAACCGCATCTTCATACTCCAGCCCGTCTTCCATCCGTGTCAAAATAAAATTCGTCGATCCGTTTAATATTCCCTCAACCTTAGTGATCTCCAGACCAGCCAAGTTCTTTTCTATTAAATTGAGCAACGGCGTTCCGGCCATGACCGTGCCCTCGTACCTCAGCGCTACTCCCCGCTCCTTTGCCAATTCCGTTAAAGCATCAAGGTACAAAGCAATCGGACCCTTATTCGTCGTAACCACATGTTTACCCCATTCCAGCGCCTTACGAATATAAGAAACAGCCGGCTCTCCGTCTCTCAAGTTAGTTACCGAAAGTTCCAAAAGCACATCAAAAGGCACCTGTTGCAAAGCTTCGTCCGTAGAAAAGTTCTGCACCGGATAACCACAATATTTAAAATTTTTGCCCCCGTCAACCGATTCCAAAATCTGCACCAAATTAAGTCCGTCCTCTTTTAGCAGCACCCCATGACTCCGCGTAGCGATCCCTGTTACCAAAAAATTCAGGCCATACGTATCCCGCAATTCATCGCGCTTTTCCACCAAAAGATCGGCAATTCCCCAGCCGACATTTCCGAATCCAATTAAAAACAATCTAACGTCCATAATTTCTTTCCCGTACAAAATTCGGATTTCAAAATATTAAAAATTACATATTCATTCAAATTTTCAAAACATTTTTCAAAAAATGAATTTTCACCGGCAGTAAGAGAATTATTTTTGACTTGATCGAATTCTTCGAATGAATAAATTAAACTCAAAGCATTGTGCAAACGCCCAAAAAATTGTAGATTCAATAAAAAATCGGAGAGGCCCCAATGT
>CAYXUS010000153.1:0-4338 GCA_964468415.1 uncultured Caldithrix sp. | reverse complement strand
GCCTTCGTCCCGGAATGCGCAGCTCCGGAGTCGTTTATTTTCTTATCGGGTTTTTAAATATTTACCAAAACAAAACGGAGGATTGTATGCGGATTTTGGTTACAGGTGGTGCCGGTTTTATCGGATCACATTTGTGCGATGCATTAATCGGGCAAGGCCATGATGTGCTTTGTCTGGATAATTTTTTTACCGGCCAAAAGCGAAATATCTGGCATCTGATGGATCACAAGCAGTTCGAACTGATCCGCCATGATGTAACTCAACCAATTCTTTTGGAGGTCGATCAAATTTATCATTTTGCCTGTCCCGCTTCGCCGGTGCACTACCAATACAATCCGGTAAAAACCATTAAAACCAATGTGATGGGAACCATTAACATGCTGGGGCTGGCCAAGCGTGTGCGTGCCCGTATTTTGCAGGCCAGTACTTCGGAAGTTTATGGCGATCCTAAAATCCATCCACAAACCGAAGATTATTGGGGCCATGTTAATCCCATTGGCCTGCGCAGTTGCTACGATGAGGGAAAACGGGTGGCCGAAACGCTGATGATGGATTATCACCGGCAAAATGGGGTGGACATTAAAATCATTCGAATTTTTAACACGTATGGACCCCGCATGGCTGTTAATGACGGACGGGTGGTGAGCAATTTTATCATTCAAGCCCTGAAAAACGAAGATATTACGGTTTTTGGCAAAGGCGAGCAAACACGTTCGTTTCAATACATTGACGATTTGGTCGCCGGGACGTTGCGCATGATGGCCGTAGATGATTTTATCGGTCCGGTGAATATCGGTAATCCCGACGAATTTACCATTCTGGAGCTGGCCGAAAAGGTCATCGAACTCACGGGTTCGCGTTCGAAAATTGTGCACAAACCGCTCCCGGCCGATGATCCTACACAACGCAAGCCCGATATCACTCTGGCCAAGCAAAAGTTAGATTGGCAGCCAAAAGTTAAATTGGAAGAAGGGTTAAAAAAGACCATTGCCTATTTCGATCGTCTGCTGTCTGAACAGGGAACAAAAGAGATTCTCGTTTAAAAGCAGGGGCGTGAGAGGCCAGGCCGTGATTTTGCTTTCAATACAAATTTTGCCTATTTTTGCGGCGAGCCAAACAGTCTGTCGAATTTGGGGGCGCGTTGGACAACAAAGAATGGTCGGATAACATTCTGCGCAAAGTAGACCCTTCCTTTAAGCACCGCTGGGAAGTGTTCGATGATGCCATTCGGAAATATGTAACGCCCGAGACGGTTTGGCTGGATTTGGGCTGCGGCGATAATGCCACCATTCGGGAATTTGGGCCCCTGGCCAAACAGGCCATCGGGGTCGATATCATTCGTCATGAGCAGCTTGCCGGCCCTTTTGTGCTGGCCGACATTCGGCATTTGCCCTTTGCCGATGCTTCGGTCGATTTGATTACCTTGCGTTTTGTGGTGGAGCACTTTGCCGAGCGCCAAAGCTACTTTGACGAATTGCATCGGGTGTTAAAACCGGGCGGACGGATCATTTTGCTTACCACCAATATCGCTTCGCCTTTCATTTTTCTGCCGCGGATTTTTCTGCCCTATCCTTTAAAGCATGCGTTGATCACAAAAATTTTCAAAGTGGCCGACGAAGATATCTTCCCCACCTATCACCAAGCGAATAGTCGCCATGCCTTGCAGACACTCCAGGGGTTTACGGCGGAGCATTTCGAATACATTTCCGATTTGAATTACACCCGAAAATGGATGTTTTTGGTTTTCCTGATGTGGCACATTTTAACGGCGTCCCGCCCCTTGTTCTTTTTAAGAACCAATATTTTTGCCGTGTTACGCCGGGAATGAAATATTTTTGCGGGCGAATTAAGAAATTCTTAACATAATTCTAATAAAATTCTAACAAAAACAAAGCACAAAAGATATAAATTAAAAATTTATTTTAATGAGAGGGAAAACATGAGAACCATCGCGAGTTTGTTCAGAAGTTCGCCTTTTGCTCCGTTGCAAACCCACATGGAACAGGTTGCCGAATGCGTTTCGGATTTGCAGCTTTTGTATGATGCCTATACCGTTCAGGATTACGATAAAATCGAACAATTGGCCAAACAAATTTCCAAAAAGGAACACATGGCCGATTTAACCAAAAACGAAATTCGTAATAACCTGCCCCGCGGAATTTTTTTAGCCATTAATCGTGCTGATTTGTTGGATATTCTTTCCTTGCAGGACACCATTGCCGACAAGGCGGAAGATGTGGCCATTTTGTTTACCATGAAAAAACTGGAACCGATCGAGGGATTGGATCAGGAATTGAAAACCTTTGTGGAAAAGAACATTCAATCCGTGAAAGAAGTCCATTTGATTTTAAAGCAATTGGATGAATTGCTGGAGACTTCTTTTAGCGGAAGAGAAGCAAAGTTGGTTACCGAAATGGTGGACAATATTTCGTTGATTGAACACGAAGTAGACCTGATTCAGGTCGATTTGTTGCGAAAATTATTCATGCACGAAACGGAAATTCCCTATTCCAGCTTTTATTTGTGGACCAATATTTTTAAGACTTTGGCAGGTTTAAGCAACACGGCGGAAAAATTGGCGAATCGCGTGAGGATGGTTCTGGACATCGACTAATTGGGTGTTGGAATGTTAGGAGAATGTGATGAGTGTTGAAACAATTCTGTTGATAATCGCAGTCGGTTCCGGTTTTTACATGGCCTGGAGTATCGGGGCCAACGATGTGGCCAATGCCATGGGCACATCGGTTGGTTCCAAAGCGCTAACGATTAAACGGGCGGTTATTCTGGCAGCGATTCTCGAGTTTTCCGGTGCGTTTTTAGTGGGTTCTCACGTGTCGGAAACCATCCGCAAGGGGATAATCAGTCCCATGCTCTTTCAGGGCCATCCGATGGATCTGGTGTACGGCATGATCGGGGCTTTGCTGGCGGCGGCTATCTGGCTGCAATTGGCTACGTATTTCGGTTGGCCGGTTTCCACCACCCATTCCATTGTTGGTTCTGTTATTGGCTTTGGTGTGGTTGTGGGCGGAATGCATGCCGTGGCTTGGGGAAAAGTCGGCTCCATTGTGGCCAGTTGGGTGGTTTCTCCCTTGCTCAGTGGCTCGCTGGCCTTTATTACTTTTACATTTCTGCGGCGAAAGATTTATTATCAGGATAATCCCATCAGGGCGGCAAAGCGTCTGGCACCGTTTATTGTGTTTATGGTGTTTGTGATTTTAACCCTGGCAATGGTATTTAAAGGCCTGAAAAATCTGCATCTGGATCTGGACTTTATGCACACCCTTGGCATCGCCATTATTGTGGGGAGCTTTGCGGCCGTTGTTACCTATTTTTTAGTGCGTAATATCAGCGAGCCTCAGGAAACAATCGAAGTGCAGCAAAAACAACCGGTGGGCGTAATTCGCAGCCTGGGGCGGATTGTGAACCAACTGGAAAAAGTGGCCGAGCAATCGAAAGGCGAATTGAAGATTGAACTTAAGCGCATTGTCGAAGAATTGGAAGCGGCGCGGGATGCGGCAAATATTCACAAACAGCTTGAACGCAGTACCTCGGAATATCGCACGGTTGAGAAAATTTTTGCCTATTTGCAAATTTTGAGTGCCTCTTTTGTGGCATTTGCCCACGGCGCTAATGACGTGGCTAATGCGGTCGGTCCGCTGGCGGCGGTGGTTTCGGTACTCGGGCAGGGCATTGTGGTAATGAAGGCTCAGGTGCCGATGTGGATTTTGGGCCTTGGCGGTGTGGGAATCGTCATCGGTTTGGCCACCTGGGGCTGGCGCGTGATGGAGACAATCGGAAAGAAGATTACCGAATTAACTCCGACCCGCGGTTTTGCCGCCGAATTTGCCGCAGCCACAACCATTGTGCTGGCTTCGCGTCTCGGATTGCCCATTAGTACCACACACACTTTGGTCGGAGCTGTGTTTGGCGTGGGGCTGGCTCGTGGTATCGCAGCCCTGAACCTGAGAATGGTGAGTGATATCGTCGTTTCGTGGATTATCACCATTCCCGCCGGAGCGGCCGGGGCCATTGTTATTTACTACATTTTAAAGGCGATTTTCGGATGATTGTAATTTTGCGTATTGTGCGTAAACGAAAGTGTTTTGCATTTTTTTGACCGACGTGAAGAAGAGGACGTCCTGCGGTGGATTGTCCTCTTTTTTTATGGGGAACTGGCCCCATCACGAAAGTGATCCCTTCGGGAAAGGGGCCCCTTTGGGAGAATTGGGCCTATCACGAAAGTGATCCCTTCGGGAGAACTGATGGGGGACGCCCATTTCCCATTCAACCAATCACCTATTCAACCAAGCACCGGCAGTCACCGGCGCACCGTCGTTC
>CAYXUS010000152.1:0-24805 GCA_964468415.1 uncultured Caldithrix sp. | reverse complement strand
GGTAATATGACAGGGGCCATGCCGTGAAGAATACTGAAATAATAATTACGAATTACGAATTACGAATTACGAATTACGAATTACGAATTACGAATTACGAATTACGAATTACGAATTACGAATTACGAATTACGAATTACGCCAGAGGTCGGCGCTAAAGCAACAAGCGCTGCGGCCGCATTGTTTCCCGTTTAACCAATTATGGCGGGCAGGGTTATGAAACGCATTTACATTTCGTTTTTGATTTTAGCGGTTGCCTTGTTGGGGGCCTGTTCTTTTCCCGAACGCAAGGTACCCCCGCGGCAAAGGCCGGTCATTCAAAAAAACATTCGCTTGCCGGAAATCGTTCTGCGGCACGGCCAGAACCATCAATTCACTTTTACCAACAAAATTGCCGGGTTTTTTGTGGGCAATTCGCACCGTTACAATAGTTCCGGCTTTGAGGGATGGACGGTAAACGAAGTGCACATTTTCCGGGATTACCGTATTTTCAGAAATGGGCGTGAATTACGCCGCAAGCACCTGAAACTTTTCCGGTATTTACCTTTCCGCAGTGAACGCGTGTACCGTGACGGCACCGTGGAACGATTTACCCTTTTCGATTCGATTAATGCCTGTTTGGTGGCCGTTAAGGTTCCCGGCTCCAAAGATTTTGTCGAATTACAGCCCCTGGGCCTAAAGCTCAAATCCAAAATGCTTCCCGGCCCCGATGCGCCAATTATTGTTCAGCCGGTTTCGGCCCTGCCCCACACCTATTTGCGCATCGACTATCTGCGTGCGCGCAAAAAAATTCATCTCTTTCTCTTTCGTCTTGTCTCTACGGCCCAAACCGACACGCTTAAACGAAAATTTCTGGCTACGCTGGACACTCTGGTCTTAAAGCGCAAACAACGTTTCCGGCGTTTACTCAATCGTTTTCCCGTGCGGGTCAAAAATGAGCGGTTGCAGAATGCCTTAAAATGGGCGCTTATTTCCTTGGATGCTCTGGTTACCCGTCAGCGCGGGCCGGGTATTTGGGCCGGGCTCCCCTGGTTTAACAACTATTGGGGACGCGATACGTTTATTTCTTTGCCCGGAGCACTTTTGGTGAGCGGTCAATTTAAGCAGGCGAAACGCATTCTGGAAAATTTTGCCCGGTTTCAACTGACCGATGAAAACAATCCTTTATTGGGACGCATCCCCAACCGCATTACGAATGCGGAAATTATTTACAACACAGCCGATGGCACCTGGTGGTTCATCCGAGCCTTGTACGAATATTACCTTTTTACCGGCGATCGGGCCTTTTTAAAGGCGATGTTCCCGCATGTCCGTTTGGCCATTCAGGGGGCCATCAGGTACCGCACGGATGCCGAGGGGTACCTGACCCACGGCGATGCCGAAACATGGATGGATGCGGTTGGCTCCGAGGGCCCCTGGTCTCCACGGGGCAACCGGGCGGTGGAAATTCAGGCCTTGTGGTACAGCGCTTTGCACATCGGGGCACGATGTGCCCGTGTTTTGCACACCGATCGGGATGAAGCGGCCCGCTGGCTGGCTTTGGCCGAAAAATTACGGGAAAATTTTAATCGGGATTTCTGGGATTCTGCCCGTCAGGGGTTGTTTGACCACCTGAATGAGGACGGCAGCCCGGATCGTGCTTTGCGGCCCAACCAAATTTTTGCGCTTACCGTTCCCGAGTTAGACGATATTCCACCCTTGCTTGACAAGTTCCGGCAGCAGGCTGTCGCCCGTCTGGTTACCGAACAACTGACCACCCGGCACGGTGTCCTTTCGCTGTGGTACCGCGATCGGAATTTTCATCCCTATCACCATTATTTGCCTTACTACCCGCCCGATGCGGCCTACCACAATGGGCTCATCTGGTCGTGGCTGGCCGGGCCGGTGCTGGCGGCACAGCTTAAATTCAACCAAATTTTTGCCGCAGATACGTTGTTTTTGGATGAAGCGCGCCAGATTATGCGCTATGATGCCATTGGAAATTTTGCGGAACTGTTGGAGCCGGTTTTGCGCAAAGGGCAAACAGAGCCTCGCGTTTCCGGTGCTATTGCCCAGGCCTGGAGCCTGGCGGAGTTTTTACGGACATTTTACCGGGATGTGGTGGGCTATCGGCCTTTGGCGCACAAAAACCAGATCGAATTCCGGCCGCATCTGCCCCCGGAGGTGCCCGAAGTACGTTGCCGGCTACCCTACAAAAACGGCTTTTTGGATGCCTATTTGCAACGCACGAAAACCGGGTGTCGTCTGCGCTTGCATTCCAGCCTGCCCCGTCAGAGAATCGACGGCCGGGCCTTTTTCGAAAACGATTCCATTCCCGTTACCATCTTTTTGCCCGACTCCGGCACGGATTTTACTTACGAATACATTTCCGCAGACACGACGGCAGATTCCGTGAAAATAAAGAGTCAATGGAAGTTGGCGCACATCGATCGCACACAGTTTGCCGTTATTCACGACTTGCCGTTTCGTTTGCTCAAGTCCCGCGAGGTGTACTTTCCGCTGGGGCACAACGGCCCCACCCTCATTTACGCCCGCGATGCTTTAAATGACGACAAAGGAGTTAACGGGAAATACACGTATCCTTTGAACAAGGTGTTTAAGCCGGGAATTGCCGATGTGAAAAGCCTGACGGTGTACGATAACGGAAAATATTGGGGATTCCGGGTTGACCTGCGACGGGTGATCAATCCCAATTGGCACCCGGAATATGGCTTTCAACTTACTTATTTGGCCATTGCCCTGCGGGATGAAAAATTAGACGGAACGTTTGGTCGGCAAATCGAACACGGGGCGCAGTTGCGTTTGCCGGCGAACAGAGCTTTTAATCGGGTGATTTACGTTGGGGGCGGGCTGGAAATACGTGATGCCCGGAACCGGAAAATCGCTTTATTTGTACCGGTTGACCGCCACCACCCGCTGGGTTTTCCGGCATACGGGCAAATCCGTTTTCAAATACCCAAAAGTTTGCTGCCGGGATTGAATGCCCGCACGCCCATCACGGTTTTGGCCGGGCTGCAAGACGATCACGGAGGGTCCGGACTGGGGGATTTTCGGGCCGTTTTGCCCAAAGCAGACCAATGGCACGGCGGCGGAGCCTCGGGCAAGAACGACCCGACGGTGTACGACCTGTTACAGGTCAATTGAATTTAACGCTTTTGGATGATTTGTCCCTTGATGTGCCGGGTGAATACCTCTCCGGAACCATCCGATTCGATGACTAAATCGCCGTCGATCGAAGTGGCGTGGATGTCGCCGGAACCGTCGCGGATGGTCAGCGTGCCGTGTATTCTTTCGGCCCGAATGTTCCCCGAACCGTCCGTCACATCCGCATCGCCACCAATCTCTTCCAGAATGAGCTCTCCGGAGCCATCCGTAATTTCAACATCGCCGGTTATCTTTTTTAGTTCCGTGGAGCCCGAGCCGTCGATGACGTGACATGATCCCGAGATGTGATCCACCGTAAGTTTCCCCGATCCGTCGGTAATGTGTACGTTGCCCGTTATGTGGTGTACCGATAAATTCCCCGAGCCATCGGTAACGGTTAAATTGTTGCGGAGTCCGTAAATTTCCGTTGAACCCGAACCGTCGATAGCCTCCACCAAAAGATCGCTGGGAACGCGCACGGTTAAATTGACCTCCACGTTTCCCGTCTGCCCCAGCAGCCATTCAAAGAGGCCACGGTCTTTAACTTTACTGATCAGAACCGCCTGATTGCCGGTTTTTTTGAGCGTGAGCGTCAAATTTTGATTGATGCTCTGACGGGTTGCGCCATTGGGTACGATGTCCGCCAGAACTTCGATGCGTTTTGCCCCTTCAACGCCCTGTATTTTGAGAAAACCGGCTCCGGCCTCCACACGCAACTTCGTGATTCCCTGGCAATCCAGCTGGAGATTCTTCTCGAAAGAATCTTTGGCCCAAAGGTTTGGGATGAGAAATAAGACTAAAAAAAGGACGAACACACGCATGGTTTTTACCTCCGTTTTTGGGTTTGCTTAAAGATACGAAAACAAAGGGTGAAAGTTTAATTTTCTTTGATCCGTTCCATATTCTTCATAAATTGGCATGGCAAATAGTGATCGGAAATACACATGGGAAGGAATATGAAGCTACCAACCTTATCGGTTCGAACTCTTCAGGCGGTTTTTGAAGAGAATGAGCCCGAAGACGTAAAAAAACATTTGTTTTTTGATTTAAACGGCCAGCCCATCAGCTATGCCATTTTTTACAATCGGGTGCAACTGGTAAGCGAAAGATTACGCAAACAAGGGGTACAAAAAGGCGATTTGGTAGCTATTTTAAGTGAGAATTTGGCCAACTGGGCCATTGCCTATTTTTCCATTGCTCTGGTCGGTGCGGCTGCTTTGCCCATCGATTTGCGCTGGGACGAGGAGACCATCAGGAATATTCTGGAAAAGCATCGGGTAAAGCTGGCCTTTGTCTCTCAAAATGCCATTGCGCGTTTGGCCGAATTAAAAATTGAGCATCCCAGGTTTTTGCTTTTGATGGAAAACTTTGCCCTGCAAACGCGGGATGAACGCAGCGGTGGCTTTCAGGAGATCATCGGGCGGGAACTGGAGAAAATCAAAAAATCGGTCAAAGATTTCATCGGACGAAATGAAGAAGAAATCGTCCCGGAGGAAATTGATGAGGACACAATTTGCAGCGTTCTGCAAATGCCCGGTGCTGAAGATCAGGAAGAAGTGAAGCTGTCTCACAGGAATCTTCTCTCCGTAACGATGGCCGCAGCTCGGGCCTTAAATTTGCCCGAAACCACGCGCCTGATGGTATTGCTGCCTCTCTCGCTACCATTGCCAACCATTCTGGGAATTTTAATGCCGCTATTTGCCGGAACTCAAGCAATTTTTTTACCGGAAGCGGAAAACGAAGAGCAATTAAAAGAATGGTTGCAAACCTTTCGTCCTACGCACATTCTCACCGATACGGCGTTTGTGCGTCGGTTGTATCAATCGGTGGTGCTGAAAACCGGCCCGCAGTCATGGTTTGAAAAGACGGTTCGTTTTGTGAAAGGCCTTCTCAAAAAGGAGAAGCGAACGGATGCGCCCATCGATATTTCCTTTTTCAAAAAGTTTTCCTGGCTCATTTGCACCAGCGAAGAGCCAGTAGGCCCCGGAGTGCAGCGCTTTCTTCTGACGCACTCCATTCAGCACCGTTTGCTGCTTGGCACACCACACACCACCTCGTTGTTTGTGACGGGAAAAGCGTCACGTGAACTTTTGTGGCTCAGGGGTAATCTGCTCCCCGGCCTTCAAATGCGTGTTGTGGCGGCCCATCCCGAGGCGGCCTTTGGCGAGCTTTGGCTGAAAGGCGATTTGATTGCCCGAAGCGTCGTGGAAAACCAGAAGTTGTGGGAAGGATTTTGGGCCACGGGATTTGTGGCCTTACCCGCCGAAGAAGAGCTGAAAATTTTGGGACGGGCAAGCGACCGGATGTCTGCCGAGGAGGACGACCTGGTATTTGGTGCGCTTATTTGCGCGGCCTTAAAAGAGAGCAAATGGGTGCAGGATGCCCGTGTTTTTCAGAACAACGGCGCGTTTGAGGCGGAGGTGACTTTAACAAAACAGGCCGAAAATGCCCGGCGACGGGTACAAAAAAGTTTGTTAAAACAGGTGAATGCGATTTTGCCGCCCAATGCACAGTTGACGAACGTGTGGTTGAAAACAGAAAATCAGGCTTAATCGTACGGGTGTCCCCGGAGGAAGGCTGCGGGGAATCGAAAGCCGGATCAAACCGTTTCCCAGTGCATGGAAACCACAAATTGCTTTTCCTGGTATTCGATGTTGATTTTTCCTCCCATTTTTTCTACCAGTTCCTTGGTAATCGAAAGGCCCAATCCCGAACCGGGCACCTTGTCCGAAACTTTGGGATAGCGGTAAAAGGGTTCGAACAATTGTTCCGGCTCGATGTCCAGATCATAAGGTAAAATATTGCGCACACAAATCGTAACTTTGGCATTCGTATGGCGCACCTCCGTGATGATCGGTTGAGTATGATCTCCGTATTTTAAGGCATTGCTCCAGATATTGTCCAGAACCTGGCTCAGACGAATGGGGTCGGCGAGGATAGTTAACGACTTTTCCTGCGGCAAAATCAACTCGACTTGTGCCGTATTCAAAAGCGCTTTGTAAAAAAAATACTGGAATTCTTCTTTTAAAAAGGGAATGAGTGCAATGGGAGAACGTTCCAATGAAAATTCGGCTTCCTGATATTTAGCCAGTTGCACCAGATCGTCGGTAATTTTGACCAGGCGCTTGATGTCTTTTCGGACCACTTCCAGGAGTTGATGCCCCTGGGGATTTTGCTTCAGCAAACCCAGATAATCAACAATATCGACAAATCCTTTGATGGAGGTAATAGGCGATTTCATCTCGTGTGTGGCATGAGCCACCAGCCGTCTTCGTGCATTGTTGCTTTCTTCCAATTGTTGAATAAGGTCGTTTAACTGGCGGGCCATGCGGTTGAATTTTTTCCCCAATTGGGCAATTTCATCGTGTCCCTTAATGTTCAGCTGCACATTAAAGTTACCGCGTTCAATTTCGGCTACGCCGTTTTGCAGGATGGTTAATCGTTTGTTCAGGGATGAAGACAGCGCCCAGCCGACGCCCACGGCCACAAAAATTGTGATCAGTCCGGAAAGGGCCAGCAGAAAAAACGCCTTGCGCAAAATCGGTTTTTCTTCGCTTGTCCAGTTTAGCGTAAGGTATTTGTAACGGCTGTTTTTAAAAGGACTTTCGAAAACAACCGAATATCCGCTGAATTGTCCTTTGGTCAAAGCCAGGGCCTGCTTGATGTTTGGAGGGGGAGTCCGAAACAAACGATTGCCGGCTATCCACTTGCCTTCATTATCGTACACATCGATTTGTAATTCCATGAAAAGCTGGTCGATAAACTGCTGAACCCGGGCGTTGTCGGCGTTGTGTGCCTGCAATTTTTTTAACTCTTTGAAAATCGCAAACATGCGACGCTGCTGAATGACGCTTAACGTGCCTTTGATGGTGTGTTTAATAATTAGGCCGTCCACAATGCCCAGTAAAATAAACAGGAAAAGAAAAATCCCGACGAGGCTAAAAATGACTTTGGTGTAATATGAACGAAAATTCATTCGTTTGTCCCGAATTTGTACCCAATGCCAAAAACGGTAATAATGTACCTGGGGTTTTTAGGATCTTTTTCAATTTTACTGCGCAGGCGGGCAATATGAGAATCCAGCGTTCGGCCGTACCCCTCGTATTCGTATCCCAGAACTTCTTTGATCAATGCCTCTCTGGTAAAAACTTTTCCGGGAGTTTTCATTAAAATTTCCAGCAAGCGTAACTCGGTAGGGGTTAATTTAACGGGGTTGCCCTGCACATAGGCCTGTCGGGTGTCAAAGTTGAACACCACATCGCCGAGCCGGAGGGTATTCATCGCACCTTGTGCCGCTTTTTGAGTGGTGCTACGGCGAATTAAGGCCTTTATGCGTGCAATAAGTTCCATCATGTCGAAGGGCTTGGTCAGGTAGTCATCCGCTCCGGCATCCAGACCGACCAGCTTGTCGATTAGTTCGGAGCGGGCGGTAAGCATCAGTAAGGGGGCTTGCGTAATCTCACGCAGTTGCGGAATGAGTTCCGGGCCTTCCACATCGGGGAGCATCCAGTCCAGGATAATCGCGTCGCAGGTGGTAAGGTGGGGTGACTGGAGAGCATCGTTTCCGTTTAGCACATGATGAACCGTGTAGCCCACCAACTGCAGTTGAATGGTAATGGTTTGGGCGATGCCTGGTTCGTCTTCAATCAGCAAAACGGTGTGGTTCTTACCGTTCGCTTCAGGATTGTTCATAAAGCCTCCGCGCATAGCACCGTTAATCATAAGTTGCTGTCAATTTAACAATTTCTTACCTACAAATGCCAACGCATTTTGTGAAGATAGAAAATTACCACAAAATCTCAACATGTTTGTAACATTTCCGGAAATCAGGTGCATTATTCCTTTTGTCGGTAAAACGCCACAGGCCGCCTGGCTAAAGGAAGCGGCAGCACCTGGAATGCAAGCGCCTGGTGGAAATGGCGGGGCCTCATGGTTTTATGGGATGGCGTAAAGTGAAAGATAGATGAGGCAGGCGGGAAAATAAAAAACCCCGCCAGAGCGGGGCCTTTAAATTAATGATCACATTTACTGTATCCGCATTCGGGATTGATGCAGGTTAGACAGCCGTTTTCCATTTTCAATGTTTTCTGGTTGCAATCGGGGCAAATAAAAAATTCCGTGTTCACTTCCACATCCAGCTCAGGTTGCGGATTGAGCACATCGTTAACATGCTGTGCAATAATCCGTTCTTGCTCGTCTTCTTCGTCCATACAACCAATTTCACGGAAAAATTGCTCAATTACATCGGCGATTTCCGAATAGAAAGAGTGGATGTATTTCCCGTTTTTGTGGTAACCGCCGTTGGGATCATGAATACTGCTTAATTCTTCCAGAATAAAAACCGGGTTGGAAGATTTACGGAAGATGGCCGAAATAAGCCGGGTTAGTACGGCATATTCCGCGTTTTTAGTCAAGTCTTTACTGTTGATGAAAATTTCAATGGGTCGGTTGCGACCGTTTTGCGTAATATAGCCCAGAGTGATGTACACACTGTGTTTTACAAAACCGCTTCGCAAACGGTACACTTTGGCATTAACCACATCCGGACGTTCTAAAATATGATCGGTAACCTTATCCAAGGGTTCTTCATGTTTAATTTCTTTAATTTCGAAGCTCTTGTCCTTGATTTTGTACATGGTTCGCGCCACTCCTTTTATGCGTTTTTGTGTTCTTTTTCTTTGATGTAATGGTACACGGTGGTTAACCGTTCGTCAGGAGTCAGAATAACATCGTCTCCGTGTAATGTAACCTCTTCCTGCGTGTTTGCCAAAAGAATCTTGAAGAGTTTTTCTTTCATTTTCTGGAATTCGGTCTTTTGACCTTCCACCTGCAACACGGGATAGCGGCTTCCGTCACGGTAAATGGTAATGCCTTTAAGTCCTTTTCTCCAGGCCAATAGATAAATATTCGAAATAACTTCCGGTTCGATGGTTTCCGGTAAATTTACGGTTGAAGAGATGCTGTGGTCAACATATTTTTGGCAACGTCCTTGAATTTCCACGCGCTTTTCGGCATTAATGCGATGGGCCGTGCTAAAGAAGAACGGCGGCAAATAATCGGTTAATTCGGCTTCGGTCAGGGCGTTGGCTACTTTGTCTTCCAGATTGTGCATGTCGATGTAGGCCTGTACCGAAGAGTGAAAAACCTTGAAGAATTGGTTGCCAAACGATTCCGCACGACGCGTGTAGAACAGGGCAAATACCGGTTCGATTCCCGAGGAAACGCCCATGTAATGTTTGTTGCCGTTTTTAAAACCCAGCACAATATTGCTAATGGAACCGGTGGGCGCAATGGCCAAAAGGGCGATATTGCGCATGCCTTTTTCGCGAATTAAGGCTTGTGTTTCCGGAGTTAGCGCCTCTTTGAAGAAGGGATTCCTGGAATATTTTTCGAAGTCGAACACGGGAGAGGGGCCTTTTTCTGCGGCCAAATTGGCGGATGTTTGGTAAGCGGTATTCGTAATGGTACTCATTACTTTTTCGATGAGTCCGATGCCCTCTTCGGAATCGTACAAAATGCCCAATTGGTACAGCATATCGGCGGCACCCATAATGCCCAACCCCAACCGACGTGTTTCCGAAGCCGCTTTACGTTGTTTTTCCAACGGGTTAAGCAGTTCGTTCCAGCTTACCACATTATCTAAAAAGCGCACGGCTGTCTGGGTTACACTTTTCAGTAAATCCCAGTCGATTTCGGCATTTTCGGTAAAGCCGTTTTTAACAATGCGCGACAGATTGATCGAAGCCAAATTGCAGGCCCCTCCGTTTTCCAGAGGTACCTCCGCGCAGGGATTGGTGCAGGAAATGGGTCGGCCAATATAGTTGGACGGCGAATATTTTACGTTTTTACTCCAGAAAATCAGTCCCGGCTCGGCGGTTTTGTAATTGCCCTCTACAAAGGCATCCCAAATTTCGCGTGCCTTGATAAGCCGGCGAATTTCTCCGGTGGGTTTGGAGGCAAAATAAAGCATAAAGTCGCCGCTCATGCGCACGGCTAAATCGAAAGGCTCTTTGTCCAGAGGTAAAATCAAATCTCCGTAAACATCTCGCTTGTTGGGATCTTCCAGATCGCTTTCGGTAATCAGGAATTCGTATCCTTTGTACAAAAAGTCGTTTAATGCGCTGATGTCGGAAAAGACCTTGTACAGCTCGTAATCTTCGATATCTTTTGCCGGAATCTGGTAGGAGTAATGCGGGGTATCTTCGATAAAAGCATGTTGGACGATTTTTTTATTGAATTTTTTGTAAACCAGAATTTTGTTTTTTCCGTATTCTTTTTGTTCGGAAACTGCCTGCATAAATTCGTCGGAAACTTTAATGCTGATGTTGGCAAAACGCACCTGCGTGTTTTCCATGACCTGTTGTTCGATTTTTTGTAATTGATGCGCATCGAACATGTTGGTCCAGCTGAGTTGTTCGACGATTTGTTTGGTGACCCAATTCGGGGTTTTCTTCACGCGGATAAAATCGATGATATCCGGATGTTTGATGTCCAAGGTAAGCATTAGTGCCCCGCGGCGTCCGCTTTGGCCGATTAATCCGGTGGTTAATGAAAACAACTCCATAAAAGAAACAGCGCCGGTAGAGGTGTCTGCCGCGTTGTGCACAACCGAATCTTTCGGGCGAAGGATGGACAAATCTACCCCGATGCCGCCCCCGTAAGAATAGGTACGCGCGCATTCATAGGCAGCGTCGTAAATGGATTCGATGTTGTCGCCTTCTATTTGCGTCACAAAGCAGTTGGAGAGCGTTTTCAGACGGTACAGGTCACCGGCACCGGCCAGTACGCGGCCACCCGGGACAAAGTACCCTTCGTACATGTAACGGTAAAAACGCTCTGCCCATTCTTCCTGTTTTTGCGGATCGGTTTCAATGGCAGCAATGAAGGCAGCAACACGGTTGAACAATTCTTCCGGGCGTTTTTCCAGAAGGTTGTTGTTTAAGTCTTTAACAAAATATTTCTTTTCGTAAATATTACGTGCTAAATCGTTATCTCCCCAGTATTTGTTTTCCGGATGTAGGGGTAATGCTCCGTCGTTGATTTTTTTCTTGAGCATCAAATAAAGATTTTGATAATTTTTAATATTTCGACGTCCTGCAACCTGGGTGAATTTCCCTTTGTGCTTGAACATATCAATAAACATAATTCATACCTCTAACATGGCTTTTTTGGTTCACAGATTGAGAAAACAGGGGTTGAGGGGAGTTGAATGTACTAAACCATTGAAAATACAACGATTACGGAAAATTTTTATGCCCCCCGTGTTAAACCCATAATAAAAATTTTACGCACAAAAAACAAGTGAAAAATGCAAATGAAAAAAGTAATTTGTGATTAATTTTATTCACTTTTAAAGGTTAAAAAGACCGGAATGAAAAGAACGCCTGAAACGGCGCTTTTTATTGCTGACTCAATAATCACCAAATTTAAATGTGCCCTGTTTTTTTCGCTCGTTTTGTGAGCACGTAGCAACTTTTTTGGCATTTTTGTTTGCCCTATTGCCCGCTTCTCTATTTGTTTTTGTGCGGGTGTTTTTTTAGCTTTGTATTTTAAAGATTCAGTTAAAGAAAGCGAAGCGGTGCAAAAGAACATTTTACTTGTTGCCGGAGAAGTCTCGGCGGATCAACACGGGGCTGCTCTTCTCAAAGCCTTGACCCAATTGAATCCGAATTTAAAATTTTGGGGAATCGGAGGCGATAATTTAGCCGAAAATGGCATGGAGCTGCTTTTTCATCTGGAGAAATTGGCTTTTTTAGGAGTTGGTGAGGTGGTGCGCCATTTACCGTTTATTCGCCGGGTTATGAGAACCGTAGAAACACAGGCCCGGGAGCGGCAGCCCGCCTGTGCCATTCTGATCGATTACCCGGGGTTCAATTTAAGCCTGGCAGCCCGTCTCAAAAAGCTGAACATTCCTGTTGTTTACTACATCAGTCCGCAATTGTGGGCCTGGGGAAAACACCGCGTCAAGAAAATAAAAAAATACGTGGACAAAATGCTGGTTCTTTTCCCTTTTGAGCAAGCCTTTTACGCCCAATACGGCATTCAGGCGGAATATGTCGGGCATCCTTTGGTGGATAAACATTTTTTACATTTGCCCGAACATTTCAAGGAGGTCGAAACAGGAAACGAAATAATGGGCATTTTGCCGGGTAGTCGCCGTAATGAAATTGAAACACTTCTTCCCAAAATGCTGAAAACGGCCGCCTTGCTGCAGCAAGAAAAACGAATACAAAAGGCATGCGTCCTTAAAGTGCCGCATTTACCGCGAGAGATTTACCAGAATATTTTAGACAAAGTGGGGACAAAAGCAGAAGTTATCGAAGAACCCATGTACCGTTTTTTACCCAAATTAGATGTGGCACTGGTTACTTCGGGTACGGCCACCCTCGAAACGGCCTATTTTGCCGTGCCGATGGTGATTGTGTATCACGTAAATGCGCTGACCTACTGGCTGGGGCGGATGTTGGTGAAGGTGGACCATATCGGTCTGGCGAACATCGTAGCCGAAGAAGAGATTGCGCCGGAGTTAATCCAGAATGATTTTACACCCCGGCGTGCTGCTGCTTTGTTAAAGGAAATGTTAGACCCGCAAAAGAACAAATCGATTCGCGGGAAAATGCGAGTAGTACGCAAAAAATTAGGGGAACCGGGCGCCTCGCAACGGGCTGCACAAATCATCCATCGTTTTTTGGAACAGAACACAGTTTGAAAAGGAAAGTTCATGAGCATTCGCTACCGGACAGAGCGTCACCGTTTTGGGACGATTGACGTGCAAATAAAGCGTGTGGAAAATCTGGATACTTTAATCGAACAAATTACCGATGAAGAGTTTAGCAAAGACGAACGTTTGCCCTATTGGGCCGAGCTGTGGCCCTCGGCAATCGGACTGGCCCGATTCCTTGTTTCGGTTCCGGATTTAATCGAAGGCAAATCGGTACTGGAGTTGGGAGTAGGGCTGGGGCTTACCTCACTTGTGTTGCATTATCTCCGGCCGCGCACGTTGCTTTTGACCGATTACGAAGAGGCGGCGTTAAACATGACCAGAGAAAATTTTGCTTTAAATCATTTGTCCGTACCTCAAACCCGACTTCTGGATTGGCGTTTCCCCGATTTGGCGCAACGTTTCGATTGCATTGTCGCCTCGGATATTTTGTACGAGGAGCGATTTTTTTTGCCGCTCATTCGGCTGTTCGAGCGTTATTTGAATCGTCATGGAACAATTATTATTGCCGAGCCGGGCCGCGCCGTAGCCCGTTTGTTTTTTGAACTGCTTAAAGAACGAGGTTTCCGCTGGCAAAGCGTGTCGATTTCGGTTCCCGAAAATCCCAAACCTATTGAAGTCACGAACTATCTGATTACTCGCGTGTAATGAAGATCACGGCATTTTTTTGATGAATGTTCTATCTTATTTTCAAGTTTTTCGAAGCGTTCTGTTGAATTGCAGGGGTTCAGAAAAAACGCAAATTCGCCGAAGATAGAATCAAAAAATAAATGAGTACATGGAAGAAACATGTTAAAAAGTCAGCCATGCCTTTTGGTTATTGATGATGACGAAGCCCATCGGGAAGGAATGGCTTTGTTGCTGGAAGACGAAGGCTATTTGGTCGATCAGGCCGAAGGGGCCGAGCAGGCCATGCAGCTAATCCGCAACCACTCGTACGATCTGGTTATTACCGACTACAAAATGCAAAAAATCGACGGCATGGAACTGCTGAAAATGATTAACGATTACGATCCTTTGCTTAAAGTTATTATGGTCACGGGATACGGTTCCATTGAGCAGGCGGTACAGGCGTTGCATCTTGGCGCGCTGGATTACATGCCCAAACCGATCGATCCGGTAAAACTAAAAGAAGTGGTGCGGCGTGCCTTAAAAAGTCAGGGCTGGAAATCACCGGAACGATCGAACATTCCGTTGCATTTCGGTGAGATTGTCGGGCAATCCAAAGCCATTAAGGCGGTTGTTCAGCGCATTCGGAAAGTGGCTAACATCGATGTACCTGTTCTCATCAGCGGAGAAAGCGGAACCGGTAAGGAATTAGTGGCCCGGGCCATCCATTTTGCTTCGCATCGCAAAAACGCACCCTTTATTGCCGTGAATACCGGAGCCATTGCCAAAGATTTGATTATTTCCGAATTGTTCGGCCACGAAAAGGGAGCTTTTACGGGGGCCACCGAACAGCGCAAGGGAAAATTCGAAGAAGCCAACGGCGGTACGCTTTTTCTGGATGAAATTAGCACGATGAGCGAGGCCCTGCAAATAGCCCTGCTGCGCGTACTGGAAACCGGGCGCATTGAACGCGTGGGAAGTTCGCGTTCTATTGAGGTGGATGTGCGCATTGTGGCTGCTACCAATGTGGATTTGCAGGAATTAATTGCCCAAAAGCGTTTTCGCAGCGATTTGTATTATCGGCTGGATGTTTATCGGATCGATTTGCCTCCGTTACGGGAACGCGTGTCGGACATTCCCTTGTTGCTGCAATATTTCATGGAACAATTCGAGAAAAAATACCAGACCGGTGTTGCCGGCATCGATGAAAAAGCGATGGAAATTTTAAAACATTACCATTGGCCGGGTAATGTGCGAGAGTTGCGCAATGTGGTTTTGCACGCCATGATTCAGGCCAAAGAAAAGATTAAGGTAAAAGATTTGCCGCCTTTTGTGCTGACCCCGGCCCGGGAAGAAATTCGCCTGAAGGCGGGTACCCCCTTGCCCGAAATAGAACGATTATCTATCGTAAAAACGTTACGTATGGTCGGGGGCAATAAATTAAAAGCGGCCAATTTGTTGGGGATTAGCCGAAAATCTTTGTACAACAAATTGGAAGAATACAAAATTAAGGAAGAAGAATACGCCTAACCGAATTCCTAAAAATTCCGAACCAGTGCCTTCTGTCTTGTTGTCTGTTTGCTTTTTAAAATTGTTTTAGTTTGTGCGACAATTTGTTCGTGGGTTTGGTAGCATGGCTACACTTACCTGTAGGTTTTCAAAATAAATGATAGGAGGTGAACAAATGTTGCGGGCAGTGTTGGTTTTCTTTTTAACCGTTCCCCTGCTTTTAACCGCCGGGAACACCTTTACCAAAACGTTTGGCGGAACAGAAAATGACGTAGGGTATTCTGCTCTGGAGTGTCCCAACCACGATTATATTTTGATTGGCTACACCAAATCGTTTAACGGTGTGGGGCTGGATGGGTACCTGGTGCGGATTACGAACACGGGAGATTTGGTCTGGCAGAAAAATTTTGATTTGGGAGAGAATGAGCTCTTCCGCAGTGGAGTCCTGACGGCAGATTCCAGTTTACTTTTGGTTGGTTATTGCCGCAAAGACGAGACGGCCCCCGAAGATTTGCTTGTTGTCAAAGTAAACGCCTCCGGCGAAATGCAATGGCATAAGTGCTATGGCGACAGCGGGAATGAATATGCTTACGCAATCCAGAAAACGCCGGACGGGAATTTTGTCATTTCCGGCACAACCAATTCGTTTGGTCATGGCGGGGATGATGTGTGGGTGTTAAAAGTGGATGACAAAGGCGATACACTTTGGACGGCAACCTTTGGCAGCACAGGTGAAGAGCAGGGCAGGGGTTGTGCCGTAGATGCCTCGGGCAATATTTACGTTTCGGCAAAAAGCCGGGGGGCATTCTCGCCGGATATGTACATGATTAAGTTGCACAGCGATGGAAGTACGGAATGGTTAAAATCGTTTTCGAGCATGGGCTGGACCGAAGGATACGATGTTTGCCTGAGCGATACCGTTGCGGTGTTTGCCGGTTACGGTTTTTGGGGCAGTGGTTTCCGGCACGACATGCTTTGGCTTAAAATGAACGCTCAGGGTGATACGCTCAAAACGTGCCATGCCGGCGGCAGTGAGGATGATTACGCGTTTGGCATCAGCACCACCCATGACGGAGGCCTGATTCTGGCCGGCAAGACAATATCTTTCGGGGGATATTGGAATGGGCTGTTGTGGAGAGTGGACAGTCAGGGGAAAACAAAATGGCAAAAGGCCTTTGGCGGCGATCAGGAAGATATTTTCTGGAACGTAATAGAAACCAGCGATCAGTGCTATTTGGCCGTTGGCTTTACGAAATCCACGGGAAACGGGGAAAGTGATCTGTTTGTGGTAAAGGCCGACTCTACAGGTGAGGCTACTGCCATTGACCAAACGCTTTCCGGCCTTCCCCGTCAGTATGCGTTAGGGCAAAATTATCCCAACCCTTTTAACCCCTCTACAACAATACCGGTGCATCTAAAACAGGGGGGCGCGGTACGGATTGAAATTTTTAACACGAACGGCGAAAAAGTCGCGGTAGTCGGCCCCGAAAATTTCAATGCGGGAACCCACCAGGTGGTCTGGAAGGGCCGCGGCCTGAACGGGAAACAATTGCCAAGCGGAGTTTACATTTACCGCCTGCGCGTGAACGGTAAATTTTACGCCCAGCGTAAAATGATTTTGTTGCGCTAAAGGTTGCCGGTTGGTCTTTCCGGGGAAGAAAGCTTCCCCGGAGGCCTACGGGCATGATAGTTTTGATTGGGCATCGGGAATTCACTAAATTACCACTCAATTAGGAAAGAATCGGAAGCGGTTTCGATTCAGGAAATCTGTTTAACCAATTTTCAGTGCGCGTAAGGAGAAGGTATGCAAATAGGTATAGTAGGCTTACCCTATTCCGGCAAGTCAACAATTTTTTCGACATTGTTAAAACATAAAATGCAAGAACAGCCCGGGGCAAAAATGAGCGCCGAGCGGGGGGTGGTAAAAGTTCCCGATGAACGTTTGGATCGTTTAACCGAAATGTTCAATCCCAAACGCAAGGTAAACGCCACCATCGAATACATTAAAGTACCGGGACTGGAGGGCGCATCGGCAGGAACCCGGGGCTTGCCCGGGCAATTTTTGGCCAATTTGAAAACAGTCGATTCGTTGCTGGTTGTCATTCGGAATTTTGAAAACGAATATTATCCGCATCCGCTGGATCGCATCGATCCCAAGGCAGACATCGAATACATTAACACCGAGTTCCTGTTGAGCGATTTGTCTATTGTGGAGAATCGTTACGAAAAACTGGCAAAACTTGTGAACAAAACACAGGATGAGAAAGACAAAAAAGAATTTGCTCTTTTCGAAAAATTGAAGGCTCAACTGGAAGAGGAAAAGCCCTTGCGGGAAATGGATTTTACGGAGCAAGAGCAGCTTATTCTCAAAGGTTACCAGTTCTTGACGGCCAAACCCGTGCTGTACGTGATTAACATTCAGGAAGATGACATTCCGAATGCCGAAGCCATCGAAAAAGACTTTGCGTATTTAAACACGAAAAATTCCGGTGTTACCACCCTTAGCGCCGAAATTGAAAAAGAAATTTCCGAACTGGAAGAGGAAGATGCCGCGGCCTTTATGGCCGATCTGGGAATTTCCGAACCGGCTCTGTTAAAGTTAATTCGTAAGTCCTATGAATTATTGGGGCTTATTTCATTTTTTACCGTGGGAGAAGACGAATGCCGTTCCTGGCCCATCCGCAAGGGGACCAATGCGCAAAAAGCAGCCGGCGTTATTCACACCGATTTGGAGAAAGGTTTTATCCGCGCCGAAACCGTACACTACGACGATTTGATTCGGGAAGGTTCGATGCAGGCCTGTAAAGAAAAAGGCCTGTTACGCCTTGAGGGAAAAGATTACATCGTTCAGGATGGCGATATTTTAAATATTCGCTTTAACGTGTAGCCGCTTTTCTGCAACGGTTAATAACCAGTAAATTAAAGCATGGCTCAATTAGATTTAAATCCGAAATCGCCGCAGGATCAGCGTAATTGCTACATTCTGGACACCAATGTTTTATTGCATGATCCGTCGGCTATTTTTCGCTTCGAAGAACACATTGTACTTATTCCTCTCTTTGTGCTGGACGAGATCGACAGCAAAAAGAAGGATCCGCAACTGGGTTACAATGCCCGCGATATCAGCCAGAAGCTGGAATTGCTCATCCAGCGCGGGGGTGATCCCGGAGAAGGCCTGCTGATTCCCAATGGGCATCAGGGTACGCTGTATTTTGTGAACAATTTTATGTCCAAGAACTTCCCTCCCGAATTGGCTACCTCGTACAAAGACAATGCCATGCTGTCGCAAATTATGGGCTTAAAGGAGAAATTTCCCAGACGTTCGTTCATCCTGGTTTCGAAAGATCGTAATTTGCGCATTAAAAGCTGGGCCTTAAATATTCCCTGTGAAGATTACCTGCACGACAAAATTTCCGAAGAATATTTGGACAGTTTTTTTCAGCCGGTAAAAGAATTGGCACTGGAAGAGGACGAGATTAATTATCTGTTTAAACACAAGGCGGCGGGCGACTGGGATATTCCCTACCGTAAAAAGTGGCGTTTGAACGAAAACGAAGGAGCGGCCCTGTTCGATCCGGGCAATCAATTTTTTGGCATGGGCATTCGCAAGGGCGACAAATTGAAATATTTCGATTATTTTTCCACCAAAATTTTGGACATGCCGCCCAAAGTTTTAGACATGCAACATTATACCTACAATTTTGAGCAGGCGGTGTGCATGCAACAGGCTATGGATGATGACATCAAGATTCAGATTATCATCGGTAAAGCCGGTACCGGAAAAACGCACATTGCTATGGCGGCCGCCCTGGAGAAGGTGTTTAAGGAGCGCAAATACGATTCCATTAAACTCATCAAACCCGTGATTACCAAAAGCCGTTTGGGCGAAGACATCGGTTTTTTGCCGGGATCGGTCAAGCGTAAATTGTTGCCCAAAATGCGTCCTTTTGTTGAGAAATTGCGCTTGTTTTCCAAAGAGGGGACCGAAGAAGGCTACAAAAAATTGATTGATTCCGGGGTTATTGAATTGTTGAATCTGGCCGATATTCGCGGTGCCGATTTGGCCAATTCTTTTGTAATTTTTGATGAAGCCCAAAACGCCAACCCTTTTCAAATGCGTACCCTGGGAACCCGTTTGGGCGAAGATACGAAGCTGGTTGTGTTGGGGGATCCCACCCAGATCGACAGCGTTTATTTGGATAAATACAGCAATGCCTTAATTTATTTGTACGAAAATGCTTTGAAAAATCCCACACCATTTCTGGCGCACATTTGTCTGGTACAAATGGTTCGGTCGCACACCTCACAGTGGTTTGAGGCCAACTTTGAAAAAGGGCGCTAATGTTGTCCGTCCGGTTTGCCATCAATTCCAATAATTTTTTAAGTTAGCCCTAAATAATTCGGGAATAGCGAAATGAACGAAATCATTCGGCTGGAAAATATTACCTTTGGCTACGGAGCCGCGCCGGTGCTTTTAGATATTGATTTGTCGATCGGAAGTGGCGAAATGATCGGCATTATCGGGCCGAATGGTGTGGGAAAATCGACCCTGTTGAAAATTTTGGCTGCATTATTTTCGGCACAAAAAGGCACTTACCACTTGTTTGGGAAGCCTTTGCAGCAGTGGAAACGCAAAGAACTGGCTCGCCGTATCGGCTACGTGCCCCAGGGCATCGACCTTTCGTTTGCTTTTACGGTGAAGGAAGTAGTAGCCATGGGACGTTTTCCCTATTTAAGGGGAATTCCTGCCAGCGATCCTCTGGGAGAAGAAGCGGTGGAGCGCGCATTGCGTCAAATGGATTTGCAAGAATTTGCCCGACGCCTTTTCCCCTCTTTAAGTGGCGGCGAAAAACAGCGGGTGCTTATTGCCAGCGTTCTGGCGCAGGATACCGATGTGTTTTTGTTGGACGAGCCAACTTCGGCTTTGGATTTAAAGCATCAAATTGCCATTTTAAAGCTTTTAAAGCAGCTCAGTCAAACTCAGGACAAAACGGTTGTTTTAGTGACCCACGAGGTAAATTTAGCCGCCCAATTTTGCGATCGTTTGGTTTTGCTGAACAAAGGCAAAATTGTTAAAGACGGCAAGCCGGATGAAGTGTTGCAATTCAATTTAATCCGCGAGGTTTACGGCGTGGATGTGTACATCGATATCAATCCCTTTACCCATTCCATTTACATTTTGCCTTTTGATTTAAAGAAGTGACGCTTTTGCCCACTTATTAGATGTTTTTTCTTTTTGACCGGAAGTTTATTTTTCCGGCCATTTGCAAATTTTGAAACACTGCTTTAAATTGCAGCGTTGTATTTTGAATCATGTATTCTAACGATTTGACGAGGGAATGTTTTGAAGAAACGCATTTTAGTAACCAGTGCTTTGCCTTACGCTAACGGGCCAATTCATTTGGGACATTTGGCCGGGGCCTATTTGCCGGCCGACATTTTTGTTCGCTACCATCGGCTTAAAGGTTCGGATGTCATTTACATTTGCGGCTCTGATGAGCACGGGGTGCCCATCATGCTGCGTGCCCGTTCCGAAGGTGTTTCGCCGCAGGATGTGGTGGATCGTTACCATACACTGAACAAGAAAAGTTTTGAAGCCTTTGGCATGAGCTTTGACTATTACGGCCGCACGTCTTCTCCGGTGCATCACAAAACCAGTCAGGATTTCTTTCGAGTGCTGGCCGAAAAAGACGTTTTTGTGCTTAAAACCGAAAAGCAGCTTTACGATCCGGAAGCGAAGATGTTTTTAGCCGATCGCTTTGTGGTGGGAACATGTCCTTCATGCGGGTACGAAAACGCTTACGGGGATCAATGTGAAAAATGCGGAAAATCTCTTAGTCCGCTGGAGTTGATTAATCCGCGCAGCGCCATTACAAATGCCAAACCGATTTTGAAGGAAACCACCCATTGGTATTTACCGCTGGCCAGGTTCCAGAAGCAATTGGAAGAATGGATTGCAACGCACCCCGAGTGGAAACCCAATGTATTGGGACAGGTGCGCAGTTGGTTTAACGACGGTTTGGCCGATCGGGCGGTGACACGTGATTTGCCGTGGGGCGTGCCGGTTCCGGAAGACGTGGCAAAAAAATATGGCGTGGATGCCACGGGCAAGGTGCTGTATGTGTGGTTTGATGCTCCCATTGGCTACATTTCGGCGACCAAAGAATGGGCTGAAAAGCAGGGGGCGCCGGAAAAATGGAAAGAGTACTGGCAAGATGAAAACACCCGTTTGGTACATTTTATCGGTAAAGATAACATCGTGTTTCATTGTTTGATTTTTCCGGCCATGCTTATGGCCCACGGCGAATTTGTTTTGCCGGAAAATGTGCCGGCCAATGAGTTTTTGAATCTGGAAGGCAACAAACTTTCGACCAGCCGGAATTACGCCGTGTGGCTGGATGATTACTTAAAGCGCTTTGATCCCGATCCCTTGCGGTTTGTTCTGGCCAGCATTTTGCCCGAAACCAAGGATTCCGATTTTTCGTGGAAGGATTTTCAGGCACGCCACAATAACGAGCTGGCCGATATTTACGGCAACTTTATTAATCGCACAATGACTTTTGCCCACAAATACTTTGAAGGGAAAGTTCCGGCTTTGGGCCCTCTGAGCGATCTGGACAAGGAGTTGCTCGGTCGGTTGGAAGAGGCGCCGGACCGGCTTGGTGCCCTGATCGACAAATATCAGATGCGGGCGTATGTGCGGGAATTGATGGATTTGGCACGTTTTGCCAACAAATATTTTAATGACAAGGAACCCTGGAATACACGCAAAACCAATCCGGAAAATTGCGCAACAACCATTAATTTGTGCCTGCAAACGGTGACGGTGCTTTCGGTTTTGAGCGAACCGGTGCTACCCTTTACTTCGCGGGAGATCTGGAAGGTGCTGAACATCGAAGGGACACCGGGTTGGGACGAATATCCGAGCAAGCGCCTGCCGGTGGGGCATGCCTTGCAGAAACCGAAGATTTTGTTCAAGAAAATCGAAGACGAAGTTATCGAAGCGGAAATTCAAAAGTTGCAAAAAGCATTGCAGAACAAAGCGCAAAAGCCTGAAGAAGAGAGAATCGATTACGAAACATTTCAAAAGGTGAAGCTAAAGGTTGCAGAGGTTGTCAGCGCCGAACCGATTCCCAAATCGAAGAAACTGCTTAAATTGCGGGTACGTTTGGGAGAAGAAGAACGACAAATTGTTGCTGGTATTGCCGAACATTACAGCCCCGAGACGTTGATCGGTAAAAAGATTGTAATCGTGGCTAATTTGAAGCCGGCCAAATTGTTCGGTGTGGAATCGAACGGTATGTTGTTGGCCGCATCGTCCGAGGGGAAGATGTCTTTGCTGACGGTAATGGACGAAACGATGCCCTCGGGCAGCGAAGTTCGGTAGTCGGAAGCAACAAGGGCAGGGTAGGGACCATGGAATTATTTATTGACACCCACGCACATCTGGATTTTGATCTCTTTGATGAAGATCGGGAGATTGTGATCCAGAGAGCCATTAAGAACGGGTTGGCAGCCATTATTACGATTGGCACCGATCTGGAATCTTCGAAAAGATCGGTGGAGATTGCCGAGAAGTACGCGATGGTTTTTGCTGCCGTTGGTATTCATCCCACGGAATGTGCGGATGTACCCGATCGTGATTTTGAAATGATTGAGGAGCTGGCGCAACACGAAAAAGTTGTGGCCATCGGCGAAGTGGGGCTGGATTATTATCACATGCGCGCGCCGAAAGATGTGCAAAAGAATGCGTTTTTGTACCAGGCCCATCTGGCCGAAAAGTTGGGATTACCGCTCATCATTCACAATCGCGACTCACACGATGACATGTACGCTTTGATCAAAGAAAAGAATATTTCGGACATCGGCGGAGTAATGCATTCGTTTTCCGGTGATCAGGAATTTTTACAAAAGATTCTTGCTACGGATTTGTACATTTCGTTTACCGGAAACGTGACCTTTAAAAATTCGAAGTTGGATGAACTGGTTGCACAGGTTCCGTTGGAACGTTTGCTGCTGGAAACCGATAGCCCGTTTTTAACCCCGGTTCCTCTGCGGGGTAAACGCAATGAGCCGGGATTTCTTATTTATACGGCGCAAAAGATAGCGGAGATCAAACAGGTTTCGGTGGAAGAACTGGGCAAAGTGACCACGGAAAACGCGTTGCGTCTGTTTACCAAACTTAGAATTTGATTTAAATTACGTGCAATCTTGAGTACCGGCAACATTGCGGGGTGCTCGTTTGAGAAATTAACAGCGGCGCGGAATGACTGGGCAATAGTAAGCACAAGTGCCGCCGCGCCGGATTTTATTCTGTTCCATTCCAATTCAAACCAATTTGGTTTTTTTACCGGGAATTTTTTGTGACCAATTCACGAACTTCCAATCGTCCGTTAAAACGATTTTCGCAGAATTTTTTAATCAATGTACATTATCAGCAAAAAATTGTTGAGAATTTGCACATTGCCGCGGATGATATTGTGCTGGAAATCGGTCCGGGCAAAGGCGCGTTAAGTACGCATATTGTGGAGGCCCGTCCGGCGCGGTTTGTTGCGGTGGAAGTGGATGAACGCTGGGTTGAGGAACTGCGGGGAAAATTTGCGGGCCAGATGGAGGTATTACACCAAGATTTTTTGACGCTCACGTTAGCCGATTGGGCCGGGGAGCGACGGATTAAGGTGATTGGTAATGTGCCTTACCACATTACCAGTCCGATTCTTTTTCATTTGTTGGATTTCTATCAAAGCATTGAACGTGCGGTGCTTATGGTGCAAAAAGAAGTGGCCAAACGCATTACCGCCCGGCCCGGCAGCAAGGATTACGGTATTTTATCGGTGCTTACGCAAGCCTACGCCCGCACGGAATATTTGTTCGAGATTAAACGGGGCAATTTTTTCCCGGTGCCCGGGGTGGATTCTGCCGTGATTGCTCTCGACTTTTTCCCGCGGATTGAAAATGTGCCTGATGAAGCGCTATTTCGGAAAGTTGTGCGTGGTGCTTTTAATTTTCGACGGAAAACACTGAAAAACAGTTTAAGTAGAATTTTTGACAAAGCATCCGTAAATTCATTAGATGATAATTTACTTGCCAGACGGCCGGAACAGTTAACGGTAGAGGAGTTCAAACAATTAACAAACAGCTTAAAACAGGAAAAGGGCCTATGATCCCAATCGATGTTGACGCCATTATTCCGGACATAAAGGAATTGATTGAGCGTCAGAATAAAGGCGCTCTGCAAAATATTTTGATCGATTTGCATCCGGCGGATATTGCGCAGATTTTTAGTCATTTGAAGAAAGAAGAACGCGCCTACTTGTTTACGATTTTACCGGCACACATTGCCAGTGCTGTTTTGGCCGAATTGGATCCGCCGTTGATGGAAGAGCTGACCGAAGAGGTGGGCATTGAGCGGATTTCCAAGATCGTAAGCGAAATGGATTCTGACGATGCGGCAGATTTTGTGGCAGCTTTGCCGGAGGAATCTGTTCCGGAGATCTTAAAGCGCATTCCCAAAGAAGAATCGGATGAGATCAAGGAACTGCTGCATTACGAAGAGGACACGGCCGGCGGTATTATGGCCCTGGAATATGTGGCCCTGCCGGCAACGGCTACCGTGAATGAAGCCATTGAAGAAATTCGTCGCTTGCGCGCAAAGGATGAAATTTCCCATGTGTATTCGGTTTATGTGGTGGATGAGGAAAATCACTTATTGGGTACGGTGTCGATGACGGATTTGGTCCTGGCCGATGGGAATACCAAATTAAAGGACATTATGGAGACGGATGTGCCTACGGTGAGCACGGACATGGATCAGGAAGAGGT
>CAYXUS010000151.1:0-15948 GCA_964468415.1 uncultured Caldithrix sp. | reverse complement strand
TTTTGAGCCTGTTCGATTTTTTCGGCCAGGTCATTCAGGTTTCGATCGCGCAGTGCGGCGTAGAGCACATTAACCGGCAACGACGTAACCTTGGTCCCCTGTGCTTCGCTCAAAAAGGTCATGATGGTTTTCAGGGTTTTTAGCGTCATCTCGACGCGATTTTCCCCGAAAACCTTCTCATCGATTTTGTTGATCAACTCGATGAATTGGTCTTGCGAGATGGTTTTCAGGTATTTGGTATTGAAATATTCGGAAATGGCCTCTTTGTAATATTCCAGTTGAAAAAAATACTTGAGTGTGTCGTACACTTCGATCGTCGAGATTACGGGACGATCTTTGAACAAAAACTGAGTTAAAGTACGATGCGGTTCAATGACGAAATTCATTTGCAGTTTAACGGCCCGCTCCAGCAATTGATTGAATTTGGCAAGGTCGAATTGGGCGGTTTGTTTGAGCAAATCGAAAATTTGATCGATTAAAACGCGGATTTCCGGCATGTCGTAATTAAAACGATCACTGCTCGAAAATTTCTCTTCCTCTTCCCGAATCCACAGTTCCACTTCCTGATCAAAAAAGTGTTTAATAGACTGAGGAATGTCCAGCGTCATTAAATAGGCCAGAGGTACATGAGTCATTTTTTTGTCGGCCAGCACCTTTTTACGAATACGTTCGATAAAAACATCAACGATTTCATCCAGCATATTACATTCCTTTGTTAAGTTTTTTTGTTAAAATAAATGTATTCCGTATTTACAGCAAGTCAAATTCGGCGTTATTCTCCCCAAACTTGAATCCATACTTTACGATGACGGGGCCCGTCGAATTCACAAAAATAAATTCCCTGCCATGTGCCCAATTGCAACCGTCCGTTTTCCACGAGAATGGTCTCGGAACTTCCGAAGAGCGAGGCTTTAATATGGGCGGCCGAATTTCCTTCCAGATGGTGGTAATGGTCATCAAAGGGAATGACTTTGTTGATTTCGTACAGCATGTCACGTTTTACGGAAGGATCGGCGTTTTCGTTAATGGTTACCGCGGCGGTGGTGTGCGGCACAAAAACCGTGACAGCGCCACTCTGAATACCGCTTTCATTCACGGCCTCTTGCACGGCCGGGGTAATATCGATCATTTCGGTTTGGCTGGTGGTACGAACAGAAATCTGTTTCATAACAATTCCCCTGCATTTGCGTGTGTCTCAGGTTTTCAGTTTTTTCTTTTTAGCTGCCGGGAAAAGTATATTGTTTAAAATCAAACGATAGCCCGGCGAATTTTTGTGCAAGCTCAAATCGGTGGGCGGATCTCCTACGCGATGGGTGTAATCTTCGGGATCGTGCCCGCCGTAAAACGTAAAAGTACCTTTGCCTAAATTCCCGTGGATGTATTTAACCTCGTCGGTGCCTTCGATTTTGCCCATAATAATCACGTTCGGTTTAATCAGCTCTTCCCGAAACATGGTGGTTTGCCCCATGAAGCCCTTGATCACGTTTACGTGGTCTTGTGTGAGCATGGTCGGCACCGGATCGTACTTGGCCGAAAATTCAAACAACGTAAAGTAGTCGCTCTCCGGATCGCGGACCCGGGGCATGTAACTGGGCGGCACATCGATATTGGAGAATTCGTACACCGAGGGATCGGTAATAAGTTTGAAATTTTGGAAGGCGAACGTCTGGCTAAAATCCAGTTTCTTTTCGTAATCGGGATCGATCCCGTCGCCATCAAACACCGAAGCGCAAATGTCAGTGCGCTGGGCGGCCAAAGCGATGTCCAGGGCATCGGTGGCGGAACACATGGCGAACAAAAAACCGCCGTTTAGTACAAATTGGCGAATGGCTACGGCCACTGCGGCTTTCTCTTTGCTTACTTTTTTAAAACCCAGCTCGTGGGCCAGCCGTTCGGCCTCCATTTGTTGGCGGATGTACCAGGGCTGATTGTGAAATGCAGCCCAGAATTTACCGTATTGCCCGGTAAAATCTTCGTGATGCAGGTGCAGCCAGTCGTATTTGCTCAGTTTGCCGTCCAGCACCTCCCGATCGTACACTTTGTCGTACTTGATTTCGGCGTAATCCAGTGCCAGCGTTACGGCATCGTCCCAGGGGCGGGAGCTGGGTGGGGTGTACACGGCAATTTTGGGCGCTTTTTCCAGCAACACCCGGTCCATGTTATTATTTTCGATTTCGGCGTAAATCTGATTAACCTGTGTTCCGTTTTTCAGCTCAAAGCGCACGCCGCGCAGGTTGCATTCATCGCGAAAGGCCGGGGTATCGGTAAACAGAAACGAGCCGCCCCGATAGTTGAGAAGCCATTCTACATTAATGCCTTGTTTTAACACCCAGTAGGCAATGCCATAGGCTTTCAGATGATCGGTTTGGCTTAAATCCATGGGAATGAGAATGTACTGGGCAAACACGCCGTTTACAAAAAGGGCTAAAAGGAAAATGAATTTAGTCCACCGTTTCATTTATTTCACCTGCGCTTTCAATTTGTTTTCCTTAATCCAACGCGCTTTTTCCCGGGCCTGTTCCAGATAAAAACTGTCGGGAAATTGCGTGAGCAACTGCTGGTAGGTGGCAAAGGCTTCTTTCCAGAGATGTTCTTTTTCCTGTGCCCGTGCCAGCAGAAAGTACAGCCGATCGCTATCGGCATAGCCGGAAGATTTTGCGCTTAACGTTCTGAGAAGCGCTTTGGCCCGCTCGTATTTTCCCAAACGAATCAAAAGGGTGACGGCCTGCTCTCCGCTTTTCATGCTTAAAGGAGAATTTGATTTTGCCAGAGCCTCGAACAATTCGGCGGCTTCCGAAAGTTTTTTTTGCCGTACCAATAGTTTTGCCCGGGCAAAGCGAACCAGTCCGGCAGAATCTTGTCCGGCCAGTGTCAATAATAACGCGTAATCCAGCACGTTGTTTTTTAGTGAATCGTCGGCAGCCAAAGTTTTGTCCAGGCGCTCGAAAGCCTTCCGGGCCTGCTGCAGCCTTCCCTGAAAAAACAGAAGTTCTGCCTGCCGGAATTGTGCCAGAGATTGATAATCTCTGGATTGAATGCGTGCAAGTGTGGCGGCGGCTTTTTTCAGGTGCCCTTGCATTAAGAAACAGCGGGTCAGTTTCAGCCGAATGCGGTCTTTGTAACGAACATCAATGCGGGCCTGCAGGGCCTTTTGGTAGTACCGGATCGCCTTGTCGAGGTCTTCGCGAAAGTAAAGCGCAATGTCTCCCAGCAAGTCATAGGCGGCCCAGCGGTAGGGGGAGGCCGGTTTTTCGTCGATGATAGCCCGAGCGGTTTGCTGCGCCTTTTTTAAAAGCTGCTGTCCTTTGTTAGCGTGGCCTGCCATGAATTCCTGCCGGGCCCAGCGATAGTAGTTACGCGCCAATTCCAGCCGGAATTGGTGCTTTCGGTTTTGCTTCTTTTCTACTTTTACCAGCATTTGCAGTCCCTGCACGGCGTAGGCATAGGCTTCGTTATCGGCGGCTTTGGTTACAAAGCGGAACAGGTAATTGGTTTCGCCGGTGTGATGGTACAAATCCAAATAAACCTGAAAGGCGCGCTCAAAATCTTTCTGGCGCAAATACATGTCGGCCAGCAAGTCGTCGATGCCCAAAAGTTGGCGGTGAGATTTGCGGTAGGCCTGCAAAACCCCGATCATTTGTGGAATAGCCGCAGTGTCACTGGTCATGGCAATAATTTGCGAACGGATGTAACCGAACTGGTTGGGAAAGTGCTGGTAATAATGCAAATAATTTTCCAGAGCGGCGGCGTAATTGAGCTGTGCCCGGTAAATGAGTGCAATTTCGCGATACAAAGAAAATTGGCGGGGTACGTTCTCAATGGCCATCTGGTAAACCCGGATGGCGCGATCGAACAAACGCAAGTCGATCAGGTTGGCGCCCAACGAGCGGTACAAATACACGTTCTTTTTGTGCTTTTCCAGTAATCGATCCCACAACTCGAAGGCTTTTTGCCGCTGACCGGCCAAAAAATAGGCGCGACCCAGTTTAATGCGGTATTCGATGTTTGTGGGGAAGCGGGTAATCAGCTTTTGGAAAAAGGCGATCATTTCGTCGTAGCGCTTCAGAGATTCGTAGCAATCCTGAATATTACGCACCAAAACAGGCGTGACTTTGCCGGAACGGTACACCTGAAGGTAAAGCTCCAATGCCTGCTCGTATTTCCCGGAACGTTTGAACAAATTGGCCATTTTCAGCTGAGACGATTGCTGCGCTACAGCCGTTCCGCCAATCGTGAAAACCAAAAAAATGAGTAACGGATTAAGCAAACTGCGCCAGAATTTCATCACAAATCGCCATTCCTTGTTTGGTTAAGCGAAAAAACGGCGCCTCGAATCGGGCGTACTGTTTTTCCAGCAAAGCGTTAATGGTTTTACGATACGCATCGAAAAAAGATCGACCGAAATGTTTTTCAAAATACTCGATATTTACTCCCTCGTACGTGCGCAATCGCAAGAAGATGTGTTCGAATTCCTCGGTTTCCGAAGTAATGGTTTCGCGGAATTCTTCCGGAAGACGTTTTTCGTTTAGCGTGCGCAAATAGCGCGACAACGAACGCACATTTCCCCAACGCTGTTTGGCCCAAAAGCTATGGGCCGATGGCCCGAAACCCAGGTAGGGAACGTGCAGCCAGTATTTGTAATTATGACGGGAATAAAACTGTGGCCCCCGGGCGTAGTTTGAAACTTCGTATGCCCGGTAACCGTGCTCTTCCAAAAAACGATTCGTAAACAGGAAAAAAGCGTATTCTTCATCCGCAGACTTTGGCTGCAGTTCGCCGCGAAGCTTGCGTTTGTAAAAAGGAGTTCTTTCCTCAAAAATCAAATTGTAGGCCGAAATGTGTTCCGGCTTTAATTCTACGGCTTTTTGCAGAGAATGCCTCCATTGCCGCATGGTTTGCCCGGGCAGGGCGTAAATCAGGTCGATGCTGATGTTCGTAAAACCGGCCTGACGAGCCGCCGTTATCGTTTGCAACGCATCCCGCACCGAATGAATGCGCTCCAGAAGCTCAAGCTCTTTTTCGTCAAAGCTTTGGATTCCGATGCTCAGGCGGTTGATGCCGGCCTGCCGGTAATGGTGCAGGTAACGCTCCACCACCGTTCCGGGATTGGCCTCCAGAGTGATTTCACAGGTGTCCGACAGGGTGAAATGGCCCCGGAAGCTTTCGATAATTTCGTGAAGTTCCTCCGGGTTCAGCAACGACGGCGTACCTCCGCCAAAATAAAGGCTGTCGAAAACGGCACCTGGTCTAAGTTTATTTGCCACGAGTGTGATTTCTTGCAATAAAGCACGCAGAAAAGGACGCTTTTGCCGGAGGCTGGTTACGGAGTAAAAGTCGCAATATCCGCATTTCCGTTCGCAGAACGGAATGTGAACGTAAATACCCGGATTAAAAGAGATGTTGGCCTTTTGTTCCATCATCGAATAACGCGGCCAATGCGGCCAAAGCGTATTTTTTTGAAAATTTGCGTAATGGGCACCTGTGAATTCCAGGAAAAATAAATAATAAGGGCCTGCCCCACAATTTCGGAATGATCCACAAAACCCCACACGCGGCTATCGGAACTATTGTCCCGGTTATCGCCCATCATCCAGTATTTTCCCTTGGGAATCGTGATGGGGCCGTAGTTGTCCCGGCTACCCAGGTTGCGAAAAGTGGGGAAGAAGAAATGCCCCTCGTCACGCTGAAAGATGCGCGGATCGACAAATTTGGCGTGGGGCGGTAAAGGAAATTTTTTACCGTCTACGTACACCACCTTGTTGATGATTTCTACCGTTTGGCCGCCCACGGCAATGCAGCGTTTGATGTAATCTAACGAATGATCGCGCGGGTAGCGGAAGATGACCACATCGTAAGGTTTGGGATCGCGCAACGCCGGAAAGCGGAACCAGGGCAAGTCCACACCGATTTTTGTGTAGGGAATGCCGATCCAGTCCGGGGTACGCATGCCGTAATTGAATTTATTAACTAACAAAAAATCACCGATCAACAGGGTGTCTTCCATGGAAGAAGTAGGGATGGTGTAGGCCTGAATCAAAAATTGCCGAATGATTAAAGCGGCGATTAGCGCAGAAAACAAGCCTTCCGTTAATCCCTTAAAGCGACTCTTTTTTTTGACAACCGGTTTGCTCAAAGTGCCTCCTAAAAATCCTTAATCGTCTTTATTCATCGAGAGAACCGCCAAAAACGCCTCCTGCGGAATTTCCACTCGACCAACTTGTTTCATACGCTTTTTGCCCTCTTTTTGTTTCTCTAAGAGTTTACGTTTACGGGTAATATCGCCGCCGTAACATTTGGCGGTAACGTTTTTACGCAAGGGCTTAACCGTTTGCCGGGCAATAATTTTGCTGCCAATGGCCGCCTGAATGGCTACCACAAACAACTGGCGTGGAATCAATTCCTTAAGATGGCGGCACAACTTCTGGCCCATTTCATAAGCTTTACTGTTGTGCACAATGGTAGAAAGGGCGTCCACAGGTTCTCCATTGATCAAAATATCCAGCTTTACCAGATCGCCCGGGCGGTAACCTTCCAGCTCGTAATCAAAAGAAGCGTAACCCCGGGAAACAGATTTTAACCGATCGTAAAAATCGAAGATTACCTCGGACAAGGGAAAAGAAAACTCCATGTCTACCCGGGTGGGGTCGAGGTAGGAAGTTGACTTGAAAATGGCGCGTTTTTCCTGCGAAAGCTTCATGATGTTGCCGATGTATTCGGCCGGAGTAATGATTTGCGCGGCAATGTACGGTTCTTCGATGTGATCGATTTTGGCCGGATCGGGTAGATCGCTGGGGGTGTGAATTTCCACCATTTCGCCGTTGCGTAAATAGACGTGGTACACCACGTTCGGTACGGTATTAATGATGGCCAGATTGTATTCCCGTTCCAGACGCTCGTGCACAATTTCCATGTGCAGCAAGCCCAAAAAACCCACGCGAAAGCCAAAACCCAGGGCCTTGGATGTTTCGGGCTCGTACATCAGGGCCGAATCGTTTAAAGAAAGTTTTTCCAGTGCGTCGCGTAAATTTTCGAAATCGTCGGACACAATGGGGTAAATGCCGGCAAAAACCATGGGTTTAATTTCTTTGTAGCCGGGCAAAGGTTCGCTGGCGCCATGTTTGGTGTGCGTCACCGTATCGCCTACGTGAATGTCTTTGACGTTTTTGGCGCCGGAGATCAAATAGCCCACCTCGCCGGAATGGAGTTCGTCCACGGGCTCGCGTTTCAAACGGAAAATACCGATTTCTTCGGCCTGATAGGTGCGCCCCGTGCGCATGAATTTGATGGCATCGTTTTTACGCAAAGTGCCGTTAAAAATACGAATGTAGGTAATGGCTCCGCGATAATTATCGAATAGCGAATCGAACACCAGTGCCTGCAACGGCGCGTCCGGATCGCCCGCAGGCGGTGGAATGCGTTGAACGATGGCCTCCAGCACATCGTCCACTCCCAGGCCGGTTTTGGCACTGGTCAACAAAATTTCGCTTTCGTCGCAGCCAATCAAATCGATGAGTTGCTGCTTTACCACGTCCACCTGAGCGCTGGGCAGATCAACTTTATTGATTACCGGAATAATTTGCAGATCGTTTTCAATGGCTAAATACAAATTGCTGATGGTTTGTGCTTCCACCCCCTGTGCGGCATCGACCAAAAGCAAGGCGCCTTCACAGGCGGCCAAACTGCGGGAAACTTCGTAGGTAAAATCCACATGCCCGGGAGTGTCGATTAAATTGAGGGTGTATTCCTTGCCATCCTGCGCTTTGTATTTCATGCGCACGGCATGAGATTTTATGGTGATGCCCCGCTCGCGCTCCAGATCCATGTCGTCCAATACCTGATCCTTTAGCTCTCGCTTGGAAAGGGTGTGGGTACGTTCCAGCAGACGGTCGGCCAGGGTCGATTTTCCGTGATCGATATGGGCAATGATGCCGAAATTTCGAATGTATTTTTGTTCCATTGTTCTCCAATTGACTATTTATTTAAAATCATTAAGTTACCAATTGGCACACCCAAAAGCAATACAACCTCGACGGCCGGTTTTGCCCGAACTTTTTAAATGATTCGCTGTTAAATTTAACTTATCGTTCGCGCTTATTGCGAAAACAACGAAATATTTGTAAGTTCACACTTTTTGGTGTAAGTGAAAAAATTCAGGTAATGTTCGGATTAAACACGGATTAGGTGAAAATTGACGTTAGAAGAAAAAATTCAAGCCATAAAACAAAATCCTTCCGTACCGCGCCACATTGGCATTATTATGGATGGCAACGGACGATGGGCAAAGAAGCAAGGGCTGCCCCGCGTGGCCGGACATAATGAGGGTGTGAAATCGGTGGAAGAGGTTATCGAAGGATGCATCGACATCGGTGTGGAATATTTGACCATTTACACCTTTTCCGAAGAAAACTGGCGGCGACCCAGCTGGGAAGTGGCTTCGCTCATGCAACTGCTGGTGACAACGATTAACCGTAAAATTAAAAAACTCATGGAGCAAAATGTGCGGGTGCAAACCATCGGTAACCTGCAAAAGTTGCCGGAATATGCCCGCAACGCCATGCTTAAAGGCATGGAGCGCACACGGGAAAATACCGGACTTACCCTGAATGTGGCTTTAAGTTACGGGGGACGCCAGGAATTGGTGGATGCCTTCCGCAAGATGGCCGAACAGATTGCACAGGGCGAATTAAAACCGGAACAAATCGACGAATACGCGATTGCCCGCCATCTTTACACGGCCGAGCAACCCGATCCCGATTTAATCATTCGTACCGGCGGCGAACACCGCATCAGCAATTTTTTGTTGTGGCAATTGGCCTACGCCGAAATTTATTTTACCGACATCCCCTGGCCCGAATTTCGAAAAGAGCCCTTCCTTGACGCCGTGCGCGATTATTTGCAGCGTGAACGTCGCTTTGGCATGATTAGCGAACAGGTCAAGAATAAATCGCTCGTTTAATTTGAACCGATTTTGCAAGCACAATGGATGCTACTTACCACCGAACCATTCATGAAATTTACGCGCTTCAGGAATTTGCCATTAAATTGGGGCTGGAGAATATTACCGCACTCTGTCAGATTTTGGGCCAGCCTCACAAGCGCTACCCGGTAATTCATCTGGCCGGGACCAATGGCAAAGGCTCCACAGCCTTTTTTTTGGCCGCCTTCTTGCAGGCCCACGGCCTAAAGGCCGGCCTGTTTACCAGTCCCCATTTACGCGATTACCGCGAGCGCATTCGTGTGAACGATCAATGGATCGAGCCCGAATTTGTCGTACAATTTTGGCAAAGCCACAAAAACGACATCCTGCGCCGTAAAGCCACGTTTTTCGACACGACGACGGCTATGGGGTTTGCCTATTTTGCCCGCAAGGAAGTAGACGTGGCCGTAATTGAAACCGGCCTGGGAGGGCGGCTGGATTCCACAAATATCGTGCAGCCTCGGGAGGTGGTTCTGACGCCGATCGATTTCGATCATCAAAAACAGTTGGGCAACACACTAAGCTCCATTGCGCGGGAGAAAGCGGGCATCATTAAAAAGGGCGCACCGATTTTTTGTGCGCCACAGCCGGAAGAAGCCTTGCAGGTTTTTTTGCGGGCCGCTGCGGGAAATCCTTTCCATTATTTGCCGCACGCGGCAGAAATTTCTCTGCACAAAGAATCCCTGGATGAAATGACATTTGAAGTCGTCTTCAGGGAGAATCACGAAAAACACGTGTTTGTCAGCAAACAGGTCGGGGATTTTCAGGCGTGGAACATGACCCTGGCCATGCTTGCCGCTCGCCATTTTTTGCAGCAGCAGGGAATTGCCTGGAACCAAAAGAAGGTCGCAGAAGTTTTACAGAGCAAAATATGGCCCGCCCGATTGCAAACCATTCGTCGGGAGCCACGTATTATTTTCGATGTGAGCCATAATTTGCAGGGAATTCGACGCACGTTACGTTTTGTGCAACGCGTGGCCCCTGAAAAACAAATCATCATCTTACTGGGCTTAATCGAAACCAAAGACTACGGGGCCATTGTTTCGTATTTGAAAGAAAAAAATCTAAATATCTGGGTGACAGAGCCGAATATCTCCAAAAAGCTTCCGGCTACCGTGTTAGAAAACGAGTTTCGTCGTCAGGGGGTGGCCGCACGCTGCGTAGAAAATCCCCGGATTGCTTTGCAACAAATCGCAGAAAAACAGAAGTCTTCGGAACTATTAATTGTACTTGGGAGTCACTATCTGATCGGTGATTTGTTAAATGACGCATCATTAATGCGTGCTTTGAAAAAATAGCAGGGTGAAACGGATTCATCCCTCCAAATTTGATTTGACATGACATACGAATGCCTTTATATTTGGGGTTGCGTAAGTATCTTAAAAAATCCGTTTCAATCATACCTGATTGTCAAACACGTACTTTAAAAAATTCCGGTAAACGAAAAGATAAATGAACAAAGCAAAACATATACAACGAGGTTCCTATGTTAGATATTGAAGAACTCAAAAAGAAAAAAATTGCCGAATTAACGCAAATTGCGCAAGAAATGAATATTACAGGTATTTCGGGCTTAAAAAAATCCGAATTGATTTATCGTATTTTGGAAGAGCAAACCGCTCAGGAAGGATTGATCTTTTCCAAAGGAGTTCTGGAAATTTTACCCGATGGGTATGGTTTCTTACGTTCGCAAGATTACAGCTACCTGCCCGGCCCGGATGATATTTACGTTTCTCCGTCTCAAATCAAACGGTTTGGGCTGCGTACAGGGGATACCGTAACCGGGCAAATCCGTCCGCCGAAAGACAACGAACGCTTTTTTGCATTGTTGCGCGTGGAAGCGGTAAATGACGAAGCACCGGAAAAAGCCCGGCAACGCGATTTGTTCGAAAACCTGACCCCGCTTTACCCTATGGAGCGTATTAATTTGGAGACGTCGGGTAAAGATTACTCTATGCGTATTATGAACCTGCTCACGCCCATCGGGAAAGGCCAGCGTGGTTTGATTGTAGCTCAACCCCGTACCGGTAAGACAATTCTTTTGCAGAAAATTGCCAATGCCATCACCAAAAATCATCCTGAAGTTACATTAATGGTTTTGCTCATCGACGAGCGTCCGGAAGAAGTGACCGACATGGAACGTTCCGTGGATGCCGAGGTCATTAGTTCCACGTTTGACGAACCGGCCGAACGCCACGTGCAGGTGGCCGATATGGTTCTGGAAAAAGCCAAACGTTTGGTCGAATACAAACGGGATGTGGTGATTTTGTTAGATAGTATTACCCGTTTGGCGCGCGCCCACAACACGGTGGTGCCGCACAGCGGTAAAATCCTTTCCGGTGGTATCGATTCCGGCGCATTACAAAAACCCAAACGCTTTTTCGGTTCGGCGCGTAATGTGGAAGAAGGGGGCAGCTTAACCATCATTGCTACGGCCCTAATCGACACGGGTTCGCGCATGGACGAGGTTATTTTCGAAGAATTTAAAGGAACCGGTAACATGGAACTGGTGCTCGATCGCCGCTTGACCGACCGCCGCATCTTCCCCTCGATCGACATCAACCGTTCCGGTACGCGGAAAGAGGAATTGCTGCTTTCGCGTGAAGAATTGGCCCGTGTCTGGATTTTGCGCAAGTTACTCAACGAGATGAATCCGATCGAAGCGATGGAGTTTTTGCTGGACAAAATGTCCGAGACCAAGAACAACCGCGAATTTCTGCGCAATATGAATTCGTAGAGTCACAAAATTTCTTTGCAATTGCCAGAAATTTAATTTAAATTACGTGACTCTAAAATAATCACTAAGGAGGTTCATTGTGAAAAAGGGTATTCATCCTGAATATAAACTTGGTACGGTGACCTGCGCTTGTGGGAACACATTCCAAACCCGTTCGACCGTGGGCGATTTGAAAGTTGAAATTTGTTCCGCCTGCCACCCGTTTTTTACCGGTAAGCAGAAACTGGTGGACTCTGCAGGTCGCGTTGAAAAGTTCATGAGAAAATACAATTTAAAATAACGTCGCATACGAAATTCTCAAGAAAAAACGGAATGAGTGGGTTCACCCTGTCATTCCGTTTTTTTATTTGAAGGGAGACCGATACATTCATGCCTGAAAAATTCGAAGAAAAAATTATGCCGGTGGGCGGCCAGGCCGTTATTGAAGGCGTGATGATGCGTTCGCCGAAACGCATTGCCACCGCTATTCGCCGCGCCAATGGAAAAATTGAAGTTCGCGTGGACGAATTCGAATCGCTTGTCCAGAAGCACCCCTGGCTCAATGTGCCCATCGTGCGCGGGGCCATCACGCTAATTGAGGTGATGATTCAGGGCATTAAAACCTTGCAATGGTCGGCCGACAAGGCCATTGAAGATGCGGAAGCCGAGGAAGAAGCTAAGGGCAAAAAGAAGAAAAAGAAAAACAAGAAAAAAGGCATGTCCACGGCCGGTGCGGTTTTTTCCATGACCACGGCATTGCTGGTAGGCGTTGCTTTTTTTTACGTCCTTCCTCTGTATTTGACCACCGCCCTGTTTAATGTGGAGCGCCAGGCGCTTACCTTTAATTTGTTTGCAGGCATCATTCGTATTATCTTTTTTGTGCTGTACATCTGGGGCATTTCGTTCATGAAAGATGTGCGCCGTTTGTTTGAATATCACGGCGCCGAACACAAAACGGTATTCGGGTTCGAAGACAGAGTGGTGCTGTCGCCGGAAAACCTGAAGCCGTACACAACATTTCATCCCCGTTGCGGTACCAGCTTTTTAGCGATTGTGATGGTTATTAGTTTGTTGTTTTTTGCGGTGGTCGATACCGTAATCATTCTTTTGACCGGGCACATTTCACTGCCCATCCGTCTGGCGGTGCACCTGCCGCTTATTCCGGTGGTGGGCGGATTAAGCTACGAAGCGTTAAAGGCATCGGCCAAAAATCTGAACAACCCTCTGGTTAAAATAGGCATCGCGCCGGGGTTGTGGCTGCAACGCATCACGACCAAAGAACCCGACGCCCGACAACTGGAAGTAGCCATCGTGGCTTTGAAGACGGCCTTAGGCGAAGAATTTTCCAATGAGCTGGCCGGCGAGCCGGTGGTCGAATCGCCTGTGGAAGCGGTTTCAGCATAGGAGAGTGTAATTCATGAAAGAAAAAATTCTTAAACTGCAAGAACGCCTGGAAGAATTGAACAAAGAACTTTCGGATCCGAATGTGTTTAACGATCAGAAACGCTACCGGGAATTATCGCGCGAGCACAATGAGCTGAACAAAATTCTGGAAGTGGGTACACCCTATTTAAAAGCTTTGCAATCGCTGGAGGAAAACAAAGAGATCATCAAAGAAGATTCCGATCCGGACCTGGTGGCATTGGCCAAAGAAGAGAATCAGGAGTTGGAAAAAACGGTGGAAGAACTGGCCGAAAAGCTGAAGCTGCTGCTCATTCCCAAACATCCGGATGACCACAAAAACGCCATCATGGAAATTCGGGCCGGAACCGGCGGAGACGAAGCGGCAATTTTTGCCGGTGATTTGTACCGCATGTACACCCGTTATTGCGAAGATCACGGATTTAAAATAGAGGTGATGAGTTCCACGCCTTCGGAGCGGGGCGGGTTCAAAGAAATTATTTTTCTGGTTGACGGGCCGGACGCTTACGGCACTTTAAAATACGAGAGCGGTGTGCATCGCGTGCAACGGGTGCCGGAAACGGAAACACAGGGACGCATTCACACCTCGGCGGCTTCGGTGGTTGTGCTGCCCGAGGCGGAAGAGGTGGACATCGAAATCGATCCCAATGAATTGCGCATCGACGTGTTTCGTTCCAGCGGGCCCGGGGGGCAAAGTGTGAACACGACCGATTCGGCCGTGCGCATTACCCACCTGCCAACCGGCATTGTGGTAACCTGCCAGGATGAAAAATCTCAACACAAAAACAAGGCCAAGGCGCTCAAAGTGTTGCGTACGCGCTTGCTGGACATTGCGCAGCAAGAGCAGCGTTCCGCCATTGACGCCCAGCGAAAATCGATGGTGGGTAGCGGTGACCGTAGCGCCAAAATTCGCACCTACAATTTCCCGCAGGGGCGGGTAACCGACCACCGCATCGGGCTTACCCTTTACAAGTTAGACCGCATCATGGAAGGCGATCTGGACGAATTGATCGAAGCGTTGCGCATTGCCGAGCGCAACGAACAGTTGGAAGCGGAGTTTAAGTAATAAGGCTGCGCGAAAAATCACGCGGCCTTTTTGCAAATGCCTCCTTTACGCCTTAAACGTGCGAACAAAACTTTCAATAAACAAATCATTCCTTGATTAAACGCTTCCCCAAATTTTTGCAGACAAAAAATCAATCATGCCGCGCTTGACGCCCGGCAAAAAATCGTGCACGATCATTTGCGATTGGGCCGGTTCGTAACAGCCCGGTTCACCGTGGCTATATCCGATGCCGCTTTGTTTGAAGCCCCCCAGGAGGTTCCCGGCAGTCCGTGACTCATCAACGGATCGTTTGGCTGCCACGCCCGCTTCGATTTGCCGGGAAAAATCTATTGCAGGAAGGGGAATATCTCAATTTAGCACGCATTCATTAAATTTTGTACATTCCTGCGAGACAAAAAGGAGATGTGCGATGAAATACTTCCGACGAGTGTTCGCTTTATGGATTGTTCTGGCGGTTGCCTGGAATTTTTCGTGTAGCAAGCAAGAAAAAGCGACTGCCGGGCTTTCTCCGAATGAACATTTGGTAATGGCCACTTTGTACACGCAAACCGCGGCGGAAAGCCGGGCGTTGTGTTATCAGGCGTTTCAACTGGCCCGTTTACGTTTGGACGAGGCCTTAAAACAGAAAAGCGCCAAAACGCCGGCCATTGTTACGGACATTGACGAGACGCTTCTGGACAACAGTCCGTACGAAGCCTATTGCATTTTAAGCGGCAAGTCTTACCCGACCCGATGGAAAGAGTGGGTGCATTTGGCCAAAGCCAAACCCGTGCCCGGCGCACGGGAATTTTTAACCTATGCCGACCAGAAAGGCGTGGACATTTTTTACATTTCTAACCGCAAACAGGCGCTGTTGCAAAGTACGATGAAAAATTTGAAAGAAGCGGGATTCCCGCAAGTGCGTGAGGCCCATATTCTGCTGCGCACCACCACATCGAGCAAAGAAACGCGGCGCCAAACCGTTGCCGCTACGCACGAAATTCTGCTGCTGCTGGGCGATAATTTGAACGATTTTGCGCAGGTTTTTGAACACAAATCCGTCGATCGGCGGTTTGCGCTTGCCGACAGCCTCCGCCAACTGTTTGGGCGAAAATTCATCGTGTTGCCCAATCCCATGTACGGAGAGTGGGAAGGCGCGCTTTACGATTATCATTGGCGCATGAGCGCCCGGCAGAAAAACGAAGCGCGTAAAAAGGCGCTCAAGGGATTTTGACGGCGATGGGTGATGAAGGGCAAAGCATCCGAAAAAAAGCACGGGTACAGAAGCGTGTTACTGCCAGCAGAGATGAATGGCTTTTGTTCAAAGTGCTTTTTGTGATTTTGCTGTTGCTTAATGTGTTGAATTGGCTGGCGCCTGTGCTGAGTGCCAGCCGCAGTTTGTTGTTGCAGGAAGCTGGCGCCGGAATCTATTTTTTGCTCGATCCCATTTGCCACCAGTTGCCCGATCGCTGCTTGCGCATTGAGCACATTCCCATGGCCTTGTGTGTGCGATGCACGTTCATTTACCTCGGCGCCTTTTTGGGACTGATCGTATTGTTCTGGCAAAAACACCTTCGTCTAAAAACTGCATTGGCGGTGGGGGTGGGTATTTTTGTTGGGGGCGAAATTTTGCTGGAGAAATTCGGGATGTATTCTAACTGGCCGATTTTGCGAGGCGTAAGCGGATTTTTGAGCGGCCTTGTAGTTGTCCTTTATTTTGGCCGGTTCACCGCACGTAAAAGTAACGAAAAAAATAATATACGCTGAAAGCTGAAAACAGAGAGGAAA
>CAYXUS010000150.1:0-17643 GCA_964468415.1 uncultured Caldithrix sp. | reverse complement strand
AGCCAATCAGTCCTTCGATTTCCTTGCGCGTTCTGCCGGAAACCGGGGTACCGATAACCAGATCGTTTTGTCCGGAATAGCGGTGCAGCAGAACGGAAAAGGCTGTTAGCAGGACCACAAACGGTGTGGTCTGGTGGTGGTTGGCGATTTCCTTTAATTTTTGACTGACTTCTTGCGACAGGCTAAAATAGGCTTTGCTGCCTTTGTACGATTGCACCTTGGGCCGCGGAAAATCTGTGGGTAGTTGCAGCAAATGGGGCACACCGGCCAATTGTTTTTGCCAGAAGCGTAATTGTTTTTGCAGTACGGAGCTTTCCAGCCATTCCCGTTGCCATTTGGCGTAAGCGCCGTATTGCAAGGGCAGGGGCGGCAATGGTGCCGGCTGGTTGCTTTGCAGCGCACGGTAAAAAGCGGAAATTTCTTTGAGCATAATCTCCAGCGACATGCCATCGGAAATGATGTGGTGCATGTTCAAAATAAAGATGAATTCGTCGTCGGCAACACGGGCCAATACGGTACGGAACAAAGGTGCCCTGTCCAGAGCAAAAGGTTTGCTGGCCTCACGCCGAATTAATTCTTTGACGGCCTTTTCCCGCTTTTCCGCAGGGACCTTGCCTAAATCGATGCGCTCGATCTTTACGTGCACAAAGGGAGCGATGTCCACCTGCGGTTGCCCGTTAACGGTTTTGAAAGCCGTACGCAGGTTCTCGTGACGTTCGCACACCTTGTTAATGGCCTGTTCCAGAAGGTGCACATCCACCTTGCCTTTCAGGCGTACGGTCATGGGCATGTTGTAAAAAGGATTGTCCGGCTCCAGTTGATCCAGAAACCACAACCGTTGCTGGGCAAAGGAAAGCGGCGGGATTTCACCCGCTTTAAGCGGTTCGATGGGACGAATGACCTTGCCCAGGGAATATTCCAGTTTGCTGCGGTTTTCGTAACCGAAATCTTCCACCAATTGCCAGGTGATGTCGCCCAAATAATCTTCGCTCAAAGACTTTTTCCAACTGTAAGCACGGTCGGCGGTAATGCCTTTGTGCTCGTGAAAACGCACATCGCCCAGCATTTTGGACAGGTCGTTCAAGCCGTCGGTCATGCGTTTGGAGCTGTCTTTCTGCGGTTCCAGCATATCCGGGTGCAAATCGATGCGTAAAAAGTCGCACATGGCCTTTACGGTTTTTTCCGGATCGGTAACCAGATCTTCGTAATACAGACGGAATTGGCGTTCTTTGGGAATGCCTTTTAAAAAGGTCAAAATATTTTGATGGCTAATCGTCCAGATCAGTTCGGCCAACTGGCGCGGCGTGTAAGGGTGCTCTTCGGTAAAGAACGGCGGATAAAAAACGTGCAATTTGGCCTTTTCGAACGAGGGAATTACCCCGTACGGATGGCGAATCAAATGAATGTACAGGGCATCCTCAAAATATTCTTCGGCGCGTTGCATGATTTCGGTACTCAGGGCGTAATTCGGAGTTTTGTCCACGAACAGGCGGTCGCCCAGCCAGTCCTGCATTTCGCGGTAAAATTCCTGCACAGAGTAATCTTTATTCTCGTAATAGGCCATAATTTCGCGCGCCTCGTCGGCCGTGCAATTTTTAATGGCCATAATGGCGCGAATGGTACCGTCCAGCCAAAAATCGTCGCGCCCGGTTAAATTTTGTTTGCGTTCCTGCAGCGTGTTGAAATTGAGCAATTGCAATTCGGGTGGGGAGAAGAGTTTGGGATGGCCGCCCAGAATGGCCCGGGTTAGGGTGGAACCGGAACGCGGGGAAGAAAAGACAAACACGGCCGGCGGATTTTTGCGCTTGTTGGTGTGCACAAAGGGTGCCGGAACCTTGATAATGCGTCGCAGGTGATCGATGTGCTCCTGACCGATGCGTTCTTTTTCTTCGTGATGTTCCACGCGCTCGCCGGTAATGCGGTACACACCGTCCGGGTAATCGCGTTTGAGCAGTTGCACCAAGTCGGCAATGGTCGGCGCGTCGTAAATGGCCACAATGTACACGTATTCACCCAGTGCGTCCTGCAGGCGATTGACAAACGTAGCCGCCTGAATGGAACTGCCGCCCAACTGGAAAAAGTTGTCATGAATGCCAATGCGCTCGATGCCCAAAATTTCTTTCCACATTTCGTAAAGGAACTTTTCCAGCTTGCTTTGCGGCGGCACGTAGTTTTGAGAAACCGTAACCGTTTGTTCCTTTGTGGGATCGGGCAGCGCTTTGCGGTCCACCTTGCCTGTGGGAGTTAGCGGAATTTGATCCAGAAGAACAAAGAAGGAAGGCACCATGTAATCCGGCAATTGTGCGCTTAAATAGGCGCGCAATGCGTCTTGAGAAAACGCTTCCTTGTTTTGCGGAACGATGTAAGCCACCAGTTTTTTCTCGCCGCCTTCCTGCGGTGTTTGCGCAAAAACCACGCACTGTTTAACGCCTTCAAACCCTTCGATGGCTGCCTCGATTTCGCCTAATTCGATGCGAAATCCGCGGATTTTTACCTGAAAATCCACGCGGCCGGCAAAAACAATTTCACCTTTGGAATTAAACCGTCCCAAATCGCCGGTGCGGTACATGCGTGCGCCGGGCTTTTTGCAAAAGGGATCGGGAAGAAAACGTTCGGCCGTTAAATCCGGGCGATTCAAATAACCGCGGGTGACGCCCAGTCCGCCAATGTAAATTTCGCCTAACACACCTTGCGGAACGGGCTGCATTTCCCGGTCGAGCAGGTAAACCGGATTGTTTTGAAGGGGAATGCCGATGGGCATAAGGCCGTACTCGAAGTCAACGTCTTCGCTTAAGGTAATGCGCTGAAAAGTGCTGGCAATGGTAGTTTCGGTGGGGCCGTAAAGGTTGACGAAGTCCGTGGAATGTCCGGCCAGTTGTGCGGCACGTCGTAACTTTTGCAACGAAGGCTGCTCGCCACCGGCCAGCATGAGACGGATGGATTCGGGAATCGGGCGGTTTTGTTCGCTGAGAAAATCGATAAAGTAATGCCACACCGGTACCGGTACGTGTAAAATTTTGATTTTTTCCCGCTCAAGAATATTCAATAAATCGTAGCCGCTCAGTTCGGCACCGCTGCCAGGTAAAACGAGTGTGGCTCCGCTAATCAGCGCGGGGTAAATTTCTTCCGCGGCCGCATCAAAACTTATGGAGATGTATTGCAAAATGGATTCGCCGGGTTGCAGTGCGTATTCGTTGCGCATGGCGCAGGCATGATTCAAAAGTCCCAGATGATGGGCCATGACGGCTTTGGGCTTGCCGGTGGAACCGGAGGTGTAAATCAAATAGGCCAAATCGTGCAGATCAAAGGCAACGTACGGGTTTTCATCCGACTGCTTTTCCAGCAAAAGACGATCGGCATCCATCTGAAAAGCCAGAATATTTTTATTGCTAAAGCGGTTCACCAGCGCTTTTTGCGTAAGCACAATCGTCACTCCGGAGTCTTGCAGCACGTATTCGATGCGTTCGTCCGGATAATTGGGATCGATGGGCAAATAAGCAGCACCGGATTTCAGAATTCCCAGTAACGCTACAAACAATTCCGGTGAACGGTGCAGAGAAAGTCCCACAATTTTACCCGGGCCAATCCCTTTGTCCCGCAAAAAATTAGCCACCCGATTGGCTCTGCGGTTCAATTCGTCGTAAGTGAGGGTAGGTGTTTCGCTTCCCCCGAGATTCTTAACGCCTTTTAAGGCCAAAACATCCGGGTGCAAAGCCACTTGTTCTTCGAACAGTTGCACCACCGTCACGTTTTCCGGAAGTTTTTCTTTTTTGCGATTGCTCCATTTTTCGAGAATGAACTGGGCTTCGGTTTTGTCCAGCAGGGGAAGCCGCCAGATTTTTTCATCTGGATTTTGCAGAGCAGCCTGAATCAGGTTTTTGTAATATTTGATGAAGCGCTCTATTGTTTCATGTTTAAAAAGATCGGTTTTATAGCCAAACACGCCCTGAATGCCGTCAGGCGTGATGTTTACCGAAAGAACCAGATCGAATTTGATGCTGCCGCTTTCCAACTCCAACGGTTCAATTTCCAGACCGGCCAGAGTGGTTTTTTGCAAGGGTGCGTTCTGAAAATCGAACAGGACGTTACTCAATGGATTTTCACTGGAATCCCGTTGCGGAAACAATTTGTTGATCAGAATTTCGATGGGAACCGTGGCATTTTCCATGGCGTCCAGAACGGTTTTGCGCACCTGCGTTAAGAATTCGCGCAGGGGAATATTGCGGGACAAATCATTCTTAATAATAACCACGTTAATGAACAATCCGATCAGATGTTTTAGCTCGGCTTTGTCGCGGTTGGCCACGGGCGAACCAATGCGGATGTCGTCACGATTGCTCAACTTGGCCAGCAAAAGGGCAAACATGGCCTGAAGAAACATGTACGGCGTAATATTCTCTCTTTGGCAAAAGCTCAAAATTTTTTCGCTTAATTCTTTGCCGAAGGAAAACGGAATATGCATGCCGCGATGGCTTGTTGCAGATTGCGCCGGGAAATCCGTGGGAAGCTGAAGTTTTCCTTCCGGTTCGGTTAATTGTGCTTCCCAGTAGGCAATTTGTTTTTGTCCCTGCGGGCCTTCGATGAAGGCGTTGTGCCAGGCAGCGTAGTCGAAATATTGAATGGGAAGGGGCGCTAAATCGGGCTGTTTGCCCTGCGCGTAAGCCTGATAAGCCGTGAGTAAATCTTGAATAAAAACGCCCACCGACCAGGCATCGGCAATAATATGATGAAAGGTAACGGAAAGCACGTGTTTTGTCGCGTCCAGATGTAACAAGCGGGCACGAACCAACACATCTTTGGAAATGTCGAACGGTCGCGTGGCCTCTTCTGTGATGAGCTCGCGCACGCGCTTTTCTTGCTCATCAGCCGGTAAATCGTGCAAATCAATTATCGGGAGTTCGATTTGTCTTGCATCAGGGACGATCTGTTCGGGCTGGCCTCCGGAAACGCGGAAATTAACACGCAGAATCTGATGGCGGCTTACGATGTATTGTAAGGCCTTTTTCAAAGCCGTGACATCCAAATTTCCTTTTAAACGCACCGCGGAAGGGATGTTGCTAATGGCCAATCCCGGGTTTAACTGTTCCATAACCCAAAAGCCTTTTTGCCCAAAGGACATAGGGTACGAAGAAGGATCTTTGCGCGGAGAAATCTCGGATTTGGCTTTCGCTTTACTTCCGGTTCCCTTGCTTTTGCGCAGTTTGGCCAGCAGCAATTCTCGTTTTTCCGGAGACAGTTCGGCTAAACGCTTTTTCAGATCGTCGGACATGTACGGCAACTCCTTTTGATGTGTGTTTCTACTTCTTCACCCCAAGAGAGGGGATCGCTACAAAAGCTTGTCTGATTGTTAAAGCGATCGATATGGCAACCCATTCCTTACGGTTTCATTTTGTTTTTTGAGTATTTACTTCGTATCCGAATTCTCGAGCCAGTTCTACGCTAAAAGGACTCAAAAAGTCTTTGCAATGAAATTTTTTCCACCGGGTCGCTGCACTGGGATTGATTTTGCGATGCAGGTAAAATTTGTAATCGCCTACCATCTGTGCATTGGGATGCGTCCCGCTGGTCATTTTGTCTCCGTTGTACGGATTGAGCATTTCTTCTTCAAACGGAATCTCTAAAAATTCGCACAACCGTTTAAGTTCGCTTTCAGGATTGTGCAACAAATCTTCGTAGCGTAACAGGAATTTTCGGCTTTGTGGGATTTTACTTAAAAAATTCAGAATATTTTGGTGGCTGACCAGCCAAATGAGTTCGGCCAGTTGCCGCCGCGTGAACGGATGCTCGTATTTAAAAAAGTTCTGATCCAATTGCGCTTCGATAAACGAATAAATCATGGCATACGGATGGCGCAGCAGATGAATGTATTTGGCCTGTTCGAACGATGCCTCGGCCCGCTCCAGGATGTTCATATCCAACGAATAGGAGGGGGTTTTGTCCACCAAAATCCGATCATCCAGCCGGAATTGCAAACGGCGGTAAAATTCGTGCGTGCTAATATCCTGACGCAAATAAGCGTCCAGAATTTCTTCGGCTTCCTGTTCGCTGCAGTGGTGAATTTCCATCAGCGTGCGAATAATCGCGTCCAGCCAAATAACCAGTCCGCGGTCTTCGAAAAATTCCTGCCGTTCGCGCATGGTGTTAAAAGAAAGCAAATCCATTTCCGGCGGGGCAAACAGGTGCGAATTCCCCTGCAGAATAACCCGCAACAGGGTAGAACCGGAGCGGGGCGGTGACAGGACGAAAACAGCCGGTTTGTTCTTCTCTTTAGCCTGTTCCCGATCGAAACGGAAGGGTACAATAATTTTTCTGATCGTGCGAATGTCATTCTCGGTAATTTGTGGCTCTTCGCTCATCTTCTTCCATTTTTCATCGGAACAATAGGATTCTTTAATTTGCAATTTGCCGAAGCGTTGTTCCAGAATATCGGTGTAATATTCTTGCATGAAAACGGCCAGTTGTTCCACTGTCGGTACGTACATCAGGGCAGAAGGCGGTGGGTTCTGCTCAAATTCCTGTGCGATGCGTTCCAGAAAAAGTTCTGCTTTTTGCGGCGTGCCGCCCACGGCAAAAAAATTGTCGTAAATCGTTAAATCCGGCTTCTCCAGAATTTCTTTCCAGAGGTCCAAAAGAAAGGTCTCCAGAGCGTTGCGCGGTTGCCCGTCACGGGGCTGTTTTTCTTCGGAAGTTTGCGCAGATTCTTCCTCGTTTGTTTCCTCTTCTTCCAGAAGCTTTTGCACTTCTTCTTCGGACAAGTCTTCCAGTTCATCTAACAGAGCCGACAGCTCTTCGTCGTTTTCCTCGTCCAGATGTTCTTCCAGTTGCAGCTCGGCAATTTTGCCGGCAATGCCATCGATAGTGGGGAATTCAAACAAGGTGCGCAAAGGCAATGAAACGCCGAATTCTTCCTGAATGCGTGAAACCACCTGTGTGGCCATCATGGAATGGCCGCCCAATTCGAAAAAGTTGTCAAAAACGCCTACGCGTTCTACGTTTAAAATTTCGCGCACAATGGCAGCCAGTTTTTCTTCGCTTTCCGTGCGCGGAGCCACGTATTCGGTGGACACGTGCGCTTTGGACAAATCGGGTTTGGGCAGGGCATGGCGGTTGATCTTTCCCCCGGGGCCGATGGGCATGGTTTCCAGCGCCACAAACACAGACGGAATCATGTAATCGGGCAGTTGACTGCGCAGCCTGTCCCGCAGGTCGTTCGTGCCAAGTTCCGTCCCCTCTTCTGTTTGATAGTAGCCTACCAGAATTTTGTCGCGTTTGTCGTTTTCAAAAACTTTAACCACGGCATGCTTAATGCCTTCGATGCCATTCATTACGTGTTCGATTTCGCCCAGCTCGATGCGAAAACCGCGAATTTTAACCTGATTGTCCACCCGGCCTAAAAATTCCAGATTGCCGTCCGCTAAAAAACGCACCCGGTCGCCGGTTTTGTACACCCGCCCCGGCTTTTCTTTGAGCGGGTTGGGAACAAAGCGCTCTTCGCTAAGTTCGGGCCGGTACAGGTAGCCTTTGGCCAACGCCGTTCCGCCGATGATCAGTTCGCCGGGAATGCCCACCGGCGCCGGATTGCCGTAGGCATCCAAAACGTAAACTTCGCGGTTGGCCCGCGGACGGCCGATGGGTACGGTGGAAGCGTTGAAATCGGGCCGCACTTCGAAGGTGGTGGCAGTGATGACCGTTTCGGTAGGCCCGTAGGCATTGAGCAAACGGACGTTTTTTAACGGACTTTTCTGCCACAATTCCACGGTTTCGGGATGAAAAACATCTCCGCCGATGATGACCAGGCGCAAGCGGTTTTCCGGCAATTGTTCGGGATGTTTGGCCCAATCGCGGATGAGCTGGCTCCAATAAGCCGTGGGCGGATTAATGACCGTTAAATCGTATTCTTGAATCTTTTGGGCGAATTGCTGACTGTTCCAGATTTCGTTATCGCGCATGCACACGGTAGCGCCGCTAATGAGCGGCGGCAAAATTTGTTCGATGGAGGCGTCAAAGTTCAGGGCGGCAAATTGCAGCACATTGTCGTCCGGGCTCAATTGGTAGTGGTCGCACATGTCCAGACAATGATTGGCCAAAGGACCGTGTTGCACTTGCACGCCTTTGGGCTGCCCGGTGGAACCCGATGTGTAAATGACGTAAGCGCTATCTTGCGGAAAAAGTTCAATGCCGGGCGATGTCTCCGTTTGCTGTTCAATAACCGTCCATTCGGCATCCAAAAAGATTTTTTGTGCCGCTGTTCGCGGCTGTTGCGCAAAAGAAGATTTGGTGAGCATGAAACGGGCTTTGGCATCCCGGAGCATGTATTCCAGACGTTCGATGGGGTAGTCGGGATCAAGAGGAAGGTAAATCCCTCCGCTTTTGAGCACGGCCAAAAAGGCCACAATCATTTCCGGTGAACGATCGGCGTTCACGCCCACAATATCGCCTTTTTTCAATCCCTGCTTTAACAGGTAGCGGGCCAGCCGATTGGCCTGCGCGTCCAGTTCGCCATAGGTAAGTTGCCGCTCTTTAACCCTTAGCGCAATACCATCGGGCGTGCGTCGAACCTGTTCTTCGAACAAAGCGATTACGCTGCGTTTTTCGTCGTACCGGCGTTCCGGTTGGCTCCATTCGTCAAGCAGCCGCTTACGTTCGGCCTCGGTTAGCAAATTCAAAGAGCCGACGGGTGCCTGCGGTCGGGCGACGATTTCCTGCAATAACGTCAGATAATGGCCGATAAAGCGATCCATGGTCTGCGGCAGGAACAAATCGGTATTGTATTCCAACTTGCATTTGAGCGCTTCTTCGCCGTCGGTGACGTTAAGAATCAAATCGAATTTGGTGGTTTTGTTTTCGATTTCCACCAGCGAAAGTTCCACACCGGGCAACTGTAATTTTTCCACCGGAGCGTTGTTCATGACGAACATGACCTGAAAAAGCGGCGAATGGCTCATGTCGCGTTCCGGCTGCAGGGCTTCCACCAGCATTTCAAAGGGCAAATCCTGATGCTGGTAAGCGCCCAGTGTGGTTTGTTTGACCTGCTGCAAAAGTTCGGTAAAAGCCGAATTGCCGCTCAAGTTAGCGCGCAGCACCAGCGTGTTGACAAAAAAACCGATCAGCGCTTCGGTCTCTTTGCGGTTGCGATTGGCGATGGGCGAACCCACGCAAATATCATCCTGTGCGCTGTAACGGTGGAGCAGCACGAAAAAAGCGGCCAGCAAGGTTTGAAACAGGGTCGCGTCTTGTTGGCGGCTTAATTCACGCAAGCGGTTGGAAAGTTCGGCGGGAATCTCAAACAGTTTGAAATCGCCGTTGTAGGTTTGGTAGGCCGGACGCGGTTTGTCCAAAGGCAATTCCAGCAGCGGGGGAATGCCTTCCAATTGTTTGCGCCAGTAATCGAGTTGTTTTTCCAGCGTTTTACCGGCCAGCCATTTGCGCTGCCAGACGGCAAAATCGGCATATTGCACCTTGAGCGGGGGAAGGTTGTGCGCCTTGCCCGTGACAAAGGCTTCGTACAGGCGCATGATTTCGTGTACGAACAAACCGGTGGACCAGTTGTCGCTGACAATATGGTGCATGGTGACAAACAGTCCGAATTCCTGTGCACCGAGTTTAAGCAGGGTAACGCGCAGCAAGGGGCCGGTAGCCAGATTGAAGGGTTTGAGCGATTCTTCCACGGCCAGGCGCAGAAATTCTTTTTCCCTGTCTTGTTCGGGGATTTGCGTCAAGTCGATGTGTTCCAGCGGCAGTTGCAGTTCCGGCAGAATAATCTGGTGCGCTTCGCCTTTTTCTTCGCCGAATACGGTGCGCAGCACCTCGTGGCGTTTGATGATTTCGTTAAAGCTTTTTTCCAGCGCTTCGATATTGAGGCGCCCTTTGATGCGCAAAACCGAGGGAATGTTGTACAAAGGACTGCCCGGTTCCAGACGATCCAGAAACCACAGGCGCTGCTGGGCGAAAGACAGGGGAAAAGTGTTCTTGTCCCTTGGCTGGGGCAAGATGGCGATCTGATTGAGATCAACCCCTTTCTCCTGTAACATCAATTCCAGAAGTTCGCGTTTTTCCGGTGGTAATTTGGCGATTTGTTCGTAGATATTCATGAGTCCCTGAATTCTGTTTGTTTATGACCCGCTTCAATATCCCCCGCGCCCTCCCTGTTGCGAACAGGGAGGACGCCGGGTGCGGATTGCCTCCCGACAAATTTTTTTAATCTCTTATTACACCGTTAATTCCGTTTGCCTTTTAAACTTCCCGTTTGTGTGCGACTGTATTTTTACGCTTCGTGAATGCCACCGGCAAGTTCTGCAATCCGCTTTTTTAATTCTTTGCAATAAGGAATCGGCAAAAAAGAACTTTTTCTTACTTCGAAATGCGTAAAAAACAAGCGCATGCACCATTCAACCGGTTAACAATTCAATAAATTATTTCTTCTTCTTTTTCTCTTCCAGCATTTTCCTGGCTTCTTCTTCAGACAAATTCTCCAATTGTTCCAGCATCTGAGAAATTTCGTCCACAGGAATGTCCTGAGTTTTTTCTTTTTCCGCCTCGATAATTTTGGCCACGCCGGAAATGGTCGGATCTTCGAACAGGCTGCGCAAGGGCAGTTCCACCTGAAATTCGGCGCGTAATTCGGAAATCAATTGCGTGCCCATCAGCGAATTGCCGCCCAGGTCGAAGAAGTCGTCGTAAATGCCGATACGGGAAATGCCCAGCAATTTTTGCCAGATGCCGGCGATCTGTTTTTGCAAATCGGTTTCCGGTTCTACGTAGGCCGTGGGTAAATCGGGGCGATCGTGCAATTCACCGGCCTGTTTTTCTTCCAGTTGCTTCTCGGCCTCGGCAATATCTGTCTTTAGCCACTTGGCAATACGCGCCTGCAAGTCTCCGGTGGAAACGATGATCTGCGGCAGATCGCGGTAGCTGAAAATCCGTTCGAAGGCTTCGATGCCCTCGTCGGGCCTGATGGCCAGTTGGGCGATTTCCGAACCCAGACCGCTGTCGAACGTTTCGTCGTCAAAATTCCAGCCGTCCCAGTTCACGCAAATCCATTGCGCGCGATTCAGACGGTTTTGCTGGTTGGCCAGCGCATCCAGCACGGCGTTGGCCGGAGCATAAGCGCCGAATCCCAAACCGCCCAAAATCGAAGACATGGACGATTGCAAAAGGACGAAATCCACATCGAGCGTTTGTAAAATGTCGGCAATATTCAGGGCGCCGTACACCTTGGCCTGAAATTGAGCCTTCCAGTCTTCTTCTTTGATTTCCGGAATGGCTTTAAACGCATGGGCGCCAACGATTCCGGCAGCGTGAATAATGCCGGTAATCGGCCCGAAAGTTTCCTGCGTGTTTTCCAGAGCCGCTTGCAACGCCTGTCGATCGCTCACATCGGCTTTGAGCACCTGCACCTGCCCGCCGCTTTCAACAATGCCTTGCAGACGTTTGATCTTTAGCGCCGTCACATCATCTTCTTTGGCGGTTTGCAAATAGGCGTTCCATTCGTCCTGCGGCGGAAAATCGTAAGGCTCGATCAGGGCCAGCCGCGCCTTGACCGTTTGCGCCAGATATTCGGCAAGTTTCAATCCGATGCGTCCCAAACCGCCGGTAATGACGTACACTCCGTTTTCTTTCAGGTAACCGGCCGTGGGATTCTTGACCGTGAGCGGAATGGGTTCGAATTCCTGAATCCAGCGTTGCTTGCCACGGTAGGCCACACCCAATTGCCGTTCCTGTTCGGTAAATTCCAGCAACAGGCGCTGAGCCAAATCGCCCAAATCGGCCGTGAGCGTGCGCGGCAAGGCCACGTCGATGTCGCGGCAAGAGATGTTGGGAAATTCCTGCGGAATCACTTTGCTCAAGCCGTGCACCGTGGCCAGCGCCGGGTCGATGGGCTCGTAGCCGGTGATGTTGAACATGTTGTTGGAAATGATACCGCACTGAATCTTTTTGGTTACGTGCCGGGCCGAAAGCGCCTGCGTCAGGTAAAGCAGACTGAGATAGGCCGATTTGACTTCGGTTTCGAAAGGCAACGGCACCGAACGCACCAGCACATTCCACAGATGCAAAATATTGTCCGGCAGCAGGTCGTTTTCCTGTAAATCGCTAATGACCTGCAAAAAGTCATCGTATTCCGCCGGACGGATGGCGTAATGCGTGTCGGATTTTTTCTCAAAGGATCGACTTTGATCCAGAACGATTACGGCTTTTGCTTTGTCTTTCAGTTTTTCAATGAGCTGGGTGCCCAGACCGGTTTGATCTTTGAGTACCAGCCAAACTTTATCTTCGGCGAACTTTTGCCCGGGAGCGCGCGGAATTTGCATTTGCTTCCACACGGGCATGTAAAACCACTGCGCAATATCGGGATTTTTTTGCACGGAACCGGTCAAAGCCGAAGCCGCCGAGGTAATGGGCTTGCTTGCCTTTAGCCAGTAGCGTTTGCGTTCGAACGGATAGGTAGGCAGCGAAACACGCAGGCGTCGTTGCCCGTTGTGTGCGTTTTGCCAATCGATGTCCACACCGCTTAACCACAAGCGCCCGACGGCCTGCAAAAACACAGCCCGATCGCCGCTTTCGTCATTGGGATGGCGCATGGAAGAGAGAATGGTGCGTCCCAGCGTGTTGTTGGGATGTTTGCGGGCCAGCGTGCTGAGCACCGTGCCCGGCCCCACTTCTAACAGCACGGTATGGGCGTCTTGCAACAGTTCGCCCACGTTGTCAATAAAACGCACGGCACTGCGCAGATGATTGGCGTAATATTGCGGATCGGTGGCTTGTTCGTCCGTAATCCACGTTCCGGTGGTGTTGGAAAGGTAGGGGCGTTGCGGTACGTTTAACGTTACCGAAGCCACCACTTGTTTAAAGTCTTCCAGAATGGGATCCATCATGGCCGAATGAAACGCGTGCGAGGTGTGCAAGCGACGGAAACCGATGCCTTTTTCGCGCAGTTGTTTTTCCACGGCTTCAATGGCCTCGAACGGGCCGGAAAGCACCGTTACGCCGGGACTGTTCAGGGCGCCGATGGTTACCTGTTCGTTCAAATAGGGCTGCACGCCCGCTTCGTCCAAACGCACGCTCAACATGGCACCGGCCGGCATGCTTTGCATGAGACGGCCGCGTTCGGCTACCACTTTCAGGGCGTCTTCGAGCGAAAAAACACCGGCCAGAGTAGCGGCCACGTATTCGCCGATGCTGTGACCGACCATGGCAGCCGGTTCGATGCCCCAGTGCATGAACAATTTGGCCAGAGCGTATTCAATAACGAAAAGAGCCGGCTGGGTAAAGGCCGTTTGATTCAATTCTTCCGCGGCGCTTTCTTCCTCTCCGGCAGCCGGGTAGAGCAGCGTGCGCAAATCGCGCTTCAAATAGGGTTGCAGCAGCTCGCAGCAACGATCTACCTCGGCACGAAAGACCGGTTCGTTTTCGTACAATTCTTTGCCCATATTCACGTACTGCGAACCTTGTCCGCTGAACATGAAAGCCACCGGCGGTTGATCGGGCCCTTTGTCGTGCGCGGCGCTCAAAATGCGTTTGGGATCCAGGGAACTCAAGGCCTGAGCCGCGTCTTCCGTGCTTTGGGCCACTACAAAACGGCGGTGGTTAAATGCTTTGCGTCCTACCTGCAAAGTGTAGGCCACATCGGCCAGGTTTGCCTGCGGATTTTTTTGCAGGAACGCGCCGAGATTTCTGGTAGCCGCATCCAGCGCGGTGGGCGTTTTGGCCGAAATGAGCAAAAGTTGATCTTTCGGGGCCGCGTCGCTTGCTTCGATGTGCGGCGCTTCTTCCAGCACGGCGTGCACATTGGTGCCGCCAATGCCAAACGAACTAATGCCCGCACGACGCGGTACGTCTCCTTGCCGATGCCAATCGCGAAGCTGCGTATTGACAAAAAACGGACTGTTTTCAAAATCGATTTTGGGATTGGGCTTTTCAAAATTAATGCTGGGCGGAATTTGTTTGTGATGCAACGAAAGGGCTGTTTTGATCAATCCGGCCACACCGGCGGCAGCATCAAGATGCCCGATGTTGGTTTTAACCGAACCGATGGCGCAGAACTGTTTTTTGTCGGTTTGCTCGCGGAACACCTGCGTCAAGGCCGCAATTTCGATGGGATCGCCCAACACCGTGCCCGTACCGTGGGCTTCGATGTATTGAATGGTGTCGGCATCCACACCGGAAACCGCCAGCGCATTGGCAATCACCTCGGCCTGACCGTCCACCGAAGGGGCCGTGTAGCCCACACGGTTGGCGCCGTCGTTGTTAAAGGCCGAGCCTTTGATAACCGCGTAAATGTGATCGCCGTCTTCCAGGGCGTCTTCCAGACGTTTGAGCACCACCATGCCCACGCCGCTGCCGCTGATGGTTCCGCTGGCCTTGTGATCAAAAGCGCGGCAATGACCATCTTTGGAAAGAATCATGCCTTCCTGATAATAATAGCCCTGCTTTTGCGGAACGGTGACGGAAACGCCTCCGGCCAAAGCCATGTCGCAGTTGTAATTCAACAGATTCTGGCAGGCCAGATGAATGGCCACCAGCGAGGTGGAACAGGCCGTTTGCACGTCCACACTGGGGCCGGTCAAATTGAGTTTGTACGATACCCGCGTGGTCAAAAAGTCTTTGTCGTTGCCGATGGAAAGCTGGTAGCCTTCGGCCGAACTGATGAAGCCTTTTTGCGACATCAAATAGGAGTACAAATAAGTGTTCAAACTCACACCGCCGAACAAACCGATCAGTCCGTCGAAGCGATCGGGATCGTAACCGGCCTCTTCCAGCGCATTGTAGGCTGTTTCCAGAAACAGACGATGCTGCGGATCCATCATTTCCACTTCGCGCGGGAAAAAATCGAAAAACTGCGCATCGAATTTATCTTCGTCTTTGATGATGGCGCGCGACTTAATGTAATTGGGATCTTTAAGTAGTTGGGGATCGACTCCAGATTCGAGAAGTTCCTCATCGGTAAAAAAGGTTACCGCTTCCACGCCGTTTTTGAGCAATTCCCAGAATTCGTCGATGTTCTCGGCACCGGGAAATTTACCTGCCATGCCGATGATGGCGATGTCTAACCCATCGTTTCGATCACTCATTTTTGTCTCCTTAATAGAAAAGCCCGACCAAAACCCTAAATGTGCTGCAAAAAGCCAAAAATTTCAAATCTTAAATTTACGGATAATTGAATCGTACAATGTGATTAAAACGTCCTATTTAGCCGAAAAATCACATAAAATCGAAATTGCTTTTGTCTGAGGGTTGTGATCAGGGACGTTTTTCATCAAAAAGATTTTCTAAGATTTTTACCTTCTTTGCAATTGTTTCTGCCAATTTTTGATTGCTAATTTGCCATTTGGGTGAGGGCATAAAGGTTAATACAGTTTTATCGTCAAAAATTTGGTAATGAAAGCCAAAATAGCGCACATACGGCAGACGAATGCCCGGGCGTCCCACCACGGGAATTTCCGGCTCGATTTTAGGATGCGAGGCGATCACTTCCATTTCTTCGCTTTCGTACAAACCAAAAAGCTTTAACAAAATCATGGACAATGCCAGCACGGAAGAAACCCACACTTTTGCCAAGCCTTTCCGTCCGGAAACGAACATGGAAACGATTTTGGACGGCGGTAAATAACGGCGTGCCGCGCGGTAGGCCTCGGCCTGCGAGGCGATGGCTTTTTGCAACAGCTCACGGGCGGTTTGCCTGTCAAAATTCTTTTGGGCGATGTAGTCCACGAATTTTTTGACTTCGGGCGTGGTGGCGTTGGCATTGGCCAAATTCATGCAGCAGTATTTGGACATGGAAAGGTATTGGGCAATATTGGCGTGCCGTCCGATTAATTCTTTCACTGCCGCATCGATCACCGTCATAAAAGCGGGTACCGCGCTCAATTGGTGTGCGGCGTAAAAAGATGTGCCTGTGCCAGGCAGCTCAAACGTAGCCTGCTGATCATCCAGCACGGTTTTGGCCACCTGTTTGGCGCGTTCGATCATGGCCGGGGGAACGTGCCATTTGAGTTCCTGCGCTTGGCCAATTTCTCCTTTGGATGCTTCGCCTTCGAGCGGGGCTGCCGCGGCGCGGCGTTGAATTGCGGCGCTGCCGCGCATCATGGGATTGCCGTCGATGTAGGTATTAAAATTTAAAAATGTCGCGGCCCGGGCGTTCCCGAAAACCACGATTTGCAAACTGGCATGGTACCAGCGGTTGTAAAAATTTTTGCTTTGGGTTGTTTTGGCCGCTTCGGCGTAAGTTTGCGGCGCATCGTCCAGGTCGAGGCAAACCGTAACAAAGCTGTGGCGAATTTTGTAAAAAGAATCGCGGTTTTCCGGATTTTGCAAAAGCTTACCAAACATGCGCAGTTGCACCGGATGGGCGATGCCGGTTAAGAGCCCCGGTGAAAGTTCGTTAGCGGAGCTCTGTTCGCTGTGTACCAAATCGATCAGCTTTTGCAACGCATTGCTCAAATCGGCCACTGTGGTGGTTTTGCCCGGATGTCCCACGTTCAAGAGAAAATAGCGCCCACGGATGATAACGGTAATTTGATCGGTACGTTTGCTTTTGAACAGGCGGGCTTTTTTGCCCTCAATGGTCAGGCAGGTGGAAAAGAGATTGGGATATTGCCCCATTTCCAGCACCTGATCCTTGTATTTGTCCGCTTCCAGTGTGCCGGACATCAGATCGTCGTAAAAGCGGTAGGTGCCGTAAATGAGCGTGGCCGCCCGTTGAGCCGGGGTAAGATCGCGGGGATCGTCCGTTAGGGCCATGCTGGCCGAGTTGATGAGCGCGAACAATCCCGCACCGCGCATGTTGGTTTTGCGCAGCCAGTCTTCCAGATGTTCCGGCAATTGATTGTAAAAGCGTTTAAAGCCGGTCAAGGCCATAAGGGTTTTGCCCATAGCGCGCGAAAAAGCGCCTGGCTTAACGCCCAAACCCTGCAACGAAACCATCGTTTCCCAATCGGGCAGGGGTACCATGGGCGGTTTGGGGTAGTGGGGTAATTGTTCGTAAATATCTTGTGTACGCTCTTCCATGTTGTGCGGATTAAATTCCATGACTCGATTTCCTGTTACTTAACTCCAACGGGATTAAAAAGTTAGAATAGGACTAACCGTGTCTTTTTACATGCATTACACGGGCATTGGGCTTCCGCTTGCAGAAGCCCTCCTTGCACTTTTAGCCCTTAACTTTTTGTGTTACTTTTTCCTGCGCCGTTGCATCATGCGCTGCTGTTGCAGGCGTGTGGCTTCGCGCTGTTTGCTGGCCCGGGTTTGTACTTTTTCCAGCTTTTCCTTGCCGTTTCCGCCTTCGCCCAAAAAGGTGGCCAGAGCGCGAATGGTGGGATATTTGAACATGTCCACCACGTTAAGTTCCTTGTCAAAAACTTCTTTGATTTTTCCCTGTACCTGCACAATGCCCAGCGAATGGCCGCCCAGTTCAAAGAAGTTGTCGTTCACGCTGATCTCATTTATTTTGAGCACTTCTTTCCAGATTTCGGCCAGCTTGCGTTCGATTTCCGTGCCGGGTTTAACCAGTTTGTGGCTTTGCTGTAATTCCGGATCGGGCAGCTTCTTGCGATCGATTTTGCCATTTACCGTCAGCGGGAGTTTATCCATCTTGACGAAGATCGCCGGCACCATGTAATCGGGCAGATATTCCAGAATGTGGTTTTT
>CAYXUS010000149.1:0-9939 GCA_964468415.1 uncultured Caldithrix sp. | reverse complement strand
CAAAAAACAAGCCGAAAATCGTCGGATTGGGAGAAATGGGGAAACGCAATTCCAGCGTATTGCGTACCATAGCCTTGCCGCCCAGCGGGCTGCCGTTTTGCGTTAATGGCCCTACCTGTCCGTCATCGTAACCGCGCAACTGTTCGGAAAAGCCCAAGCCGCTGCCGCCCAAATAAAAATATTCTCCGTAAAGAATGCGCGTCTTTTTAAAGAGCGGAACCAAAAAGGCATATTTGTTGTGACTGTAAAGGACAAGCCCAAACGGTAAAGGCATGTACCATTCCGACAAAAACGAAGTTTTAAAGAAGTCCTGATCGCCACCCAGAGGGCCTCCGGAAAGCTCGGTGGTTAACGAATTTACCGAACCGCGGGTAGGAAATTCCGGATTGTTTCGGCTATCTCTGGTAATAATTTGTGTCAAACTGATCTGTTTGGTTTGGCCGCTTTCACCGAAATAGGAGCGGTAACTTGCCGCCAGCTCCGGATCGCGGATGTTTGAAATTTGCGACAGAGCATAACGGAAGATCCAATCGCCACGAAAATAGTTGTCCGGCCAGTAAAAACGACGCCCCAAACGCACCGATGCCCCACGATCTTTCTGATCCCAGGGATAATAACCGCCGCCGCGGCGCGTATCGAACAAAGAGAAGCCGCCTAAAGTCGGCGTGTTAAACATCCAGGGTTCGGTAAAACTTAAAGAAATCGAACGGTAAATGCTTCCGAATTGCCAATCGAATACCAGACGCTGCCCGTCCCCGCCGGAAAAAGGATGCGCCAGAGAGAAGTTGTTAAAGGTAAGCCCAACACTTCCGATCAATCCGTCGCGCTGGCTGTAACCGGCCGACATATTTGCCATGTCCGTAGATTTTTCTTTTACCTTTAGCAAAAGGTTTACGTAGCGATCGTTATTGGGAATCAGCTTAACATCGGGATTGGCGTAGGCAAAATAGTTCAAAATGGTAATATCGCGGACGGAGCGTTCCAATTTGCTGCTGTTAAACACATCGCCGGGGTGAATTTTAAACTCGCGTCGAATGACCTTTTCGTTGGTTTTGGTATTTCCTTCAATAATGATTTCTTTGATGCGTACCACGTTGCCTTCGATAATTCTAAAATGAATGTCCAGCGTATCTTTGCCCACCGGAATCTCGCGCGGCTGAATGTTAGCAAACAGGTAACCTTGATTGAAATAAAGCTTTTGCAACCGGTCGCGTACCCCTTCATCGTATTTCTTCTGATTGTACACGTCCCCTTTTTCGATGTCCAGAGCCGCGCGTAAAACTTCGTCGGAAAAAATCGTATTTCCTTCGAATGTAATGTCGCCGAAGTAATATTTTTGTCCTTCGTCAATCCAGATGTCGATGTACAAATCCGATTTGTCCGGACTGTACGAGATGGAATCTTTTACGATTTCCGCATCGCGAAAGCCGTGCTCCTTGTAAAAGGCGATAATTTTTTGTTTGTCTTCTTCGAACTTTTTAGGATCAAAATCGGCACTTCTCCACCAGCGGTCTTCCTTAATTTCTTTCATTTGCCCTTTAAGTTTTCCGTCGGAGAAATGCTTATTCCCATGAAAACGAATCTTCTTGACCTGTACTTCTTTTCCTTCATTAATGTTGACCAGTAAATTCACGTAATGTTTTCCCGCAGCCACCGTGTCGATATTGACTTCTGCCAACAAATAGCCTTCGTCGTGGTACTTTTTTAGCAGACGTTCGCGCATGTTGAAAATTTTGTAATCGGACACCACCATGCTGCGGTAAGTGTTCAGTTCTTCTTCCACATCTTTTTTGGAAAGCGCATCGTTTCCTTTGATGATAACGTCGCGCAAACGGGGGTATTCTTTTACCTGAATAACCAGGTCCAGCCCATTTATGCTTTGATTGGTGACAAAAATCTTGATGTCTGAAAAGATGTTTAGAGCCCACAGATTTTTAACGGCCTTCTGAATATCTTCTCCGTTGATTTTTTGCCCGGCACGCAAGCCTGAATTCAGGCGAATCATGCTCTCATCGGCCGTTTCGTTGCCTATAATGCTTAAGGTATGAATCGTTACTTTTTGGCTTTGCCCAAATGCGAGTGTCGCAAACAGTAAAAGAGCGAACAGGAAACCAAAGGTTCTCTGCACAGTCACCTCCATCTTAAAATGTGAATGAATGCCTCAGTCTGATCTTAAAATCTTCCAAATATTGTTTTTGGTTGGGCACCTTGTAATAGCCCATCAATTCTCGATCATACTCAAATTCAAGTAAAATGTTTCTTAAAAATCGATATTCGATGCCAAACGAATGATTAATATCAAAGGTCGGCTTGGTTTTGTCGTACACCGAAACCAATTGTCCGGTGTACGATAAATATAAGTTTTGCGTCAAATATTTCCCCAACGTTACCTCGGAACTTTGAATAAGAAAAAGGTATGGGATGGGCGAATTAAAAGGATTTATCAAAGGTTGATTCTTTCCAAAATTTTTACTTCCGTACCCGATACTCGTAAAAAACAAATTCTTAGCAATATTAGAATTTATTCGCACAAAATCAATACCCAAACTTTTCTCAATGGCGCGCTCAATAGGACGGAACAGAGGACGGAAGATGTACTTTTCGGTTACGGCGCCTCCCACACTGGTTGCCTTTTCCCGTAAATTCCCGACGGAAAAGCCCAGGTAGGACAACACGCGTTCCTGATCTTCGCCGATTTGAGGGTCGGCCGAGACCAATTTAAATTTGAAATTTTCCAGACTACCCTGCTGTTTTTCCTGCCGGGTTTCCGGATCGACCGCGTACAGTTTCAGGTAAATCGTCTTGGGCACGGCTCCAATGCTGTCCCGGATGGTCGTCCAGGCCTGCCCGGAAATGAACGGATAGAGGCTGTTTTCTGTGAATTCCGCCTGGAAATGATCGACGCGGAAAGTTTGATCCAGATATTCCAGACGCCCGCGCGAAGAGCTGACTTTACCCGAAACCCGGAAGGTGTTATTGCTGAGTATTCCTTTGAAATGCAGGCCGGGGCTGGATTCATCGACGAACAATTCCGTATTTACGTTGTCGATGTAGGCCGGAATATCACGCGTGTACACCACATCTTCACCGGAAACGACTAACACATCCCAATCGATATTGGTCAAAAACTCAATAACCGGATTGGGACCGCTTGCCGGGTTGCCACTTTCGATAAAAGGAAAAGTCATGCGCGTATCGTAAACGGTAATTTTCCCGTGCAACAACGGATGACGCACTGGTCCGGCAAAATAGAAACTTTCGCCCGGCTTCATGCCACTTAAAGCCAAGCGTCCGTCATATTTGGGAAGCATTAAATTGGGGATGTGTACCTGAACGCCTCGCCCCGTCGTTTCCATTTTCAGAACGCCAAAATCCAGATCGATGCCTTTAAAATACCAAGGGTGAAGCCGGGTTCCGTCGGCCAGGGTTACATTGCGTACGGTATTGATCGTTAATTTTTCTCCGCCACTTTCGGCGGTAATATTAATCAAATTCACCTGATTCGATTGACTCTTTTTCTCGATAACACCCGTAATGTTGCGAATGTGCGGCACCACTTTTTTCAGCCAAAGCTCCCCCTGGTTGATCAAAAGATACCCGCTACTCAGCCTCAAACGCTCCGGAGTGCCGCCCAACGCCAGGTGCAAATCGACATCCGAAATTCCTTTGCGAAAAAACGGCTGGTAAAGCGGAATAATACTAAAAAGATCACCCTTAAAATTTAAATACAGATCAATATCTCCGGAAGAATACAAAGGCACCTGTCCCAGACCATTTAGTTCGAATTTGTTGTTCTTGAGAAGGCGGATCTGATCAATATTCAAAATTTGATTCTTGCCCGAAAACAAATTTCCCCCGTTCAGGTATTCGTTTTGGACATGCAATTTCAATTCATCAAACGCAACGCGATCCAGCACTCCATTGCCCACGCGAAGATTTAAATCCAGTTGGGGCCTGGATAGTGCCCCGCTCACATGTAGTGTGTAGTCAGCCAGACCGGTTAAGGTAAACTTGTTCGATGCAATACTGGACATGATCTGTTCCAGATCAACGTTGTGCCCGGAGAACACGCCTTCCACATTTTTCCCGGAGAACAAGACACGGGCCTTCCCCTGAAAAACGGGCAGGTTATTCATGGCAATGTAGGCGGAATCGACAATAAGCGAATCTTTATCGGCCTTTAGCCGAAGGCCTGCCTGGTAGTATCCCACATCGTGAAAGACGAATCGATCGCCCGAAAGATCGGCCGTTACGGTGGGATTGTTCAAATCGCCGCTTAATTGCACTTTGCCGTTCAGTGTACCCAAAAATCTGAAATTGTCGCGAACCACCGAGTCGCTCAGGGCCTGAACCACATTGAAATTTCTAAACTGGAGTTCTCCGTTCAGGTAGCGTTCTTTGGAAAGATCTATGGAAAGATTCCCCTTGATTTGATCCTGAAAGCGGAAATTTCCCTGTAGAAAATCTTCTCCGAATTTAATGGCAGTGTTTCCGGAAATATTTTTGATTCGTACCAGTCCAACGAGCGACCGCGTGCCATTCAGCAAATTGCTTAAAGTGGCCAAAAGTTCGCTCTGGTTTTTGGGATTCTCTTCATCCGTAAAAAGGACATGCACCTTCAGACGATTCAGAGGCCCGCTGAGCTCAAACTCGCTGTTAATGCGTTGCAAAAGCGGCAGCAAAAACGGGGCGCTCGTAATTTGTTCAAAAGGAAAATTTCGGATTGCTGCTTTCTGAATAAAGGGGCGGCTTTCCAGATGTACAAAACGTACTTCGGCCTTAAAATGTTTATCTGTTGAATGTGCTAAAACGATATCAAGCGAATTTCTGTTTCCCGTGATGTTTCCCTGCATGGCAAACAGGGCCGCAGAAGAATCCTTCAGAGCGTACTTCCATGTTCCATCGATTTTATTTGAGGTAAAGGCATAGTTTAAGCGCAGGTTAACTTCGTGCACCTTTTGAGAAAGGCGATCAAAGATTTTGTGCGTGGCTGTGTAGTGCCGTATTCGCGCAAAGAGATGAATGCTTTGATTTCGCTTTTTAAAAAGCCCGTGCACGATCAGGCGATTGGCCGGATTCATTCGTGCCGAAAATTCGGCTATTCGGATGGAATCGGGGTAAATTAAAACTTTGCTCCGCACATTTTCCAGAATTTTCTCTTTTGCCAAACGAATTTTACCGTTGACAAGAGATAGCTTCCCCTTATTTTTTGGCAAGTCAAAATCGGCAGAAAGATGCCCGTCCACGGGTATCCGCCCATACCATTTTTGTTTTACCGTTTGGAAGAAGGAACCGGGCACAAAATTTTTCAAATCCCAATCGATAAAAACGTGCGGATGAAAGACATTATCCACCCAGGCCTTACCCGCAATGGAGGCCGAAGCAAATCGTGCAGTTAACGAATCGATTGTCACGCGATTGTCGGAAAAAACCATTTTGAAATTGGCACTTTGCACGATTTCATTGCCTTTGCGGACGACTAAATCCGAAAAAGTTAATTCCCCGTTCAGGCGTAAACTGTCCGGATCAAAATGGCGATCTTCCAACAGCATCCATCCTTTAATCGTTCCGGAAACAGGCTTGAATTCTCCGCTAAAATGGCGAATGGTTGACTTGGCCAGTTCGTATTGCTGGAATTTGCACAAAAACCGGAACTTTTGCTCCTGTAAATTCACCCGTCCCGAAATCTGCGCCTGATCCGTCTGATCAGAAAACAACTGTCCGCCCAGAGAAAGATCGATCTGGGAAAAGTTGTCGCTTCTCAAAATGCCATCTAAGTTCTTGCCCAAAATCAATCGTCGGCCATCTTTTTGTTCGTAAACGATTTCTCCCTGTTCAATGCGAAAAATTTTAATGGCCTGCTTTTGATTTATTTTTTGCAGAATCTCCTGTACATTGGCCCAGGCCGGTTTCTGCTCGGGCCCCAAAGAATTGGCTTTTTGGCGAATAATCAAATATGGCTTAATCAACGTAACCGATTGCAGTGCTTTAACAGGCGTGCTAAAATGTACAATCAGTCTGGAAATATTAAAGCCAAATCGAATGATTTGTACCCCTAAATCGTAACGATGATCTCTGGCCTTTACCGCCACATTTTTTAGTTCAAGCGTACCAAGGCCAATTCTAAAATCATCCAGGTTTAACGAGTACGGTTTTCCGTTTACCAGCGAGGTAACAAGATGTTTCTTTAAGGGGTTAGCCAACCCGGTAACTCGCAATAAGGAAGGCAAGGCGGTAAGGAAGATTCCCAAAAAAGTAACAATAATAGAAAAGATTAAAATAATTTTTTTCATTAATCAAAATATCTAATTTTTTAGTCGTTTTAATAATCAACGAATGCCCAAACTATTGAGTTCCGTTAATTTACTCAAGCATTTAAAATTATTAAAATAAGATAAGAATGTCAAAGGAAAGATCACATTGTCAGAACTGGCCGTCCCCCAAAATTTTATCACTACTTTTTTAGTGACTTTTTTTCTTGCCATGAACGTCCAATGGTATTAATCTGTACTTGTCTGCCTTTAAAAAGGCAAAGAGACTTTGGTGGAGAAATTTATGTTCCGGTTTGCTGAAATCGACTTCAAATGAATGGGTAAACTGCCAAAGTTTAATTTGCACGGCCTGCGTAAATTTTGTTATGGCATAATGGCTTCTCTTTTGTTTATTTGCTGTAATCATCACAAAAGGGGAAGCTATTTTTTCGTGATATTTTCACACTGTCAATGCCCATTTTGGCCTTGTGTATCGGAGGATTCCGGATATTTGCTACCTTATTTTTGGGGGACAGTCGACTGTTTGCGATAAACAACAAGTTTGGTAAAAAAAATTCGTTTTCAGGAATAACTGTTACTGCATAACGTCACAGTTAACCGGCGCAGCCCAACCGCCCCTCACTCAGCCGCAAATTTAGGCCGGCCAAACGCAAAGTGGACTCAAATCGTGCCCCTGCCTGCCCTTTTTGGGGCGTGCTCGCGCCCGTGTTAAACCGTTTGTTAACTGTTACTTTATTTTACTTTTCTAAAAATGTAGAAATTTCTTTTTTGAAAATTTGATAAACTTGATCAATATTTTCTACTAAAGGTTCTAACTTATCAGCATATAAATCAAGAGCGTATGCATGGCTAAAAAAATGACGGAAAGCTAAATATTCCCCTAACAGCATCAAAGTGGATTCGGAAATTATTCCATTTATTTTAGCAAGATTTAATAACTCTTTATGCCATGAGCTGCCTTCAGGTAGAGGAATATTTTTATCTTTCAAAATTAATTTTAAAATATTTTCAATTCCATTGTAAAAATTGTGAAGCAAGGTGGCCACACCGGCTAATTGTAAGAATTCGAGGAAAGGTAGGCGATTCGCTGGAGGTAGTTCGGAAATTAGTTTATCAATATTTTCATATTCTGCTTCTATTTTGTCTTTAAGATCAGCCATAAATTTGAATACCTTCAGAAATAAGTATTTCGGAGAACTTGGTTTTTTTACTAATATCCACTAAATCAATCGGTTGGGAAAGATTAAAAATTAATTCGCTGTAAAATTTAAAGAACAATTTATCTGGGAGACCTTCAACAGCCAAATCAATATCTCTGTTTTTACCTGAACTTTTGCTTCCGGAGCCAAAAAGAATAACACGTTTAATTTTATATTTTTGAGCAAGGTCTAAAATTATTTTTTTGTCTTTATCAGAAATCATAATTACCAACCCGGAATTTTTGTTTTCTTGATATAATTTTATACATTTTTATTTTCAATTGCAATTTTGTGTTTAAATAACAAGGATGTTTAGACATTTTAAAAAGCAGTTAACAACCAATGTTACTGAAAGATGCGATGTAATTTATGGTTTTTGATTGGTTTTGTGGATATTAGGTGGGCAAAACCGTTTAAACGGTTTACCCACCCGCAGATTTCGCCCCACACAAAAAAGCCGGAAAGGCAAAACCGTTTAAACGGTTTCCTTTCCGGCTCTGCCACCATGAAGCGTTAATTTCCAATCAGCCCAATCGTTCCGCCACTATCTCGGCCAAATCTTTGACCTCCACATTTCCTTCCAGCTCCGTATTAGCATCTTTCAGCATCGTCAAGCAGAAAGGACAGGCCGTTGCCACCTGTTCCGCCTGTACATCCATCGCCTGCTGCATACGGGCACGACGCACCGCCTCATTGCCCTTCTCTTCCTCTTTCCACATCTGTGCCCCTCCGGCACCGCAGCAAAAACTATGCTGACGATTGTTTTTCATCTCGGTCAATTCAAGTCCTTGCACGTGAACCAACACATCGCGCGGAGCATCATATTCATGATTGTGACGTCCCAAATAGCACGGGTCATGGAACGTTGTTCTTACCTTCTCTGCCTCTTTCAGATGAATTTTACCATCTTTCAGCAATTGATCGATAAACTGAGAATGGTGAATAACTTCGTAATTTCCCCCAAATTGCGGATATTCGTTTTTCAGCGTGTTAAAACAATGCGGACAAGTTGTTACAATTTTTTTCACCCCGGCATTATTCAGCGTTTCCACATTGCTTTCAGCCAACATCGAAAACAAATACTCATTACCCGCACGCCGCGCACTGTCTCCCGTACACTGTTCCTGATTGCCAAGCACCGCAAAGTTCACATTCGCCTTATTCAAAATTTTAGCAAACGACCGGGCAATTTTCTGACCTTGTTCATCAAAAGCCCCTGCACAACCAACCCAATACAAAATATCGAAATCGGGATTTTCCTCCACCGTTTTCACCTGAATACTTTCATCGTCTTTTGCCCATTTTAAGCGATCTTCATTAATGTTCCACGGATTCCCGTTACGCTCCATACCGTTAAATGCCGTCTGCAATTCCTTGGGAAAATCACTTTCCTCCAGCACCAGGCTTCGCCGCATTTCCACAATACGATCAATAAATTCAATGGTCAAAGGACAGGCCTCTTCGCAGGCCCGACAGGTTGTACAGGCCCATAACATCTCCGTGGGAATCACAGCGCCAATTAACGGATCTCCCTTAAGTTCTTTCTCCTCCAGTTCCTCGCGTGAGAACGTCACCAAATCATTAATATTATCATTGATGTAGTCTCGCATGTGTTCATTAATCTTTTTGGGAGAAAGAAGCTTACCGGTATTAAAAGCCGGGCATACCGATTGACAGCGTCCGCATTCCGTACACGAATAAACATCCAAAATATCTTTCCAGGCAAAATGATGTAATTTGGAAGCGCCGTAATGTTCGGCATTTTCGATATCCAATGCAGGAAGATAACCGGAATCGAGCCGTTGAAAAAACACATTAAACGGAGCCGTAATCACATGAAAATGTTTTGAAATCGGCAAAATATTGAGAAAAACCAAAACCACTACCGCATGAACCCACCACCCCACATTGTAAATAACATGAGCGGTTTCCCATCCCATGCCTTGGGCAATAAACCAATTACCCATCAAATAATGCATTAGCGAAGCGTTATCCAGATGGGCGGGATGCATTACGCGTTCGGCCCCATTCATAAAAAAATCCGAAAGCATGATCAGAAGGATAAAAGTCAAAATCACATACCCGTCCCAGTGATTGGACAAACGCTTGGGTTTAAGGACAAGGCGCCGAAAAAAAGCGTAAAGCACCATCACGGTAACGATGATTTCAAAAATATCCCGAATGTAATTGTACACCGTCAGAGCCTGACTTTGAGGCGCCAAGAAAGGAAAATGAAACCCATGAAACAGTCCCCCGAGCAGCACATTGGTCGAATTAATCAGCAAAACCACAAATCCCCAAAAGATAAAGGCATGAGCAATTCCCCCATCCCAAAAACGGGGATTAAGGATTCGTGTTTGGCCAAAAACAATTTTAATTGTTTTTAACACACGAGTACCGATTTGATCAAAGCGATCTTTCGGTTCTCCTTTGCGAATAATCACCACGCGACGATAAATGAGAAAAAC
>CAYXUS010000148.1:0-3296 GCA_964468415.1 uncultured Caldithrix sp. | reverse complement strand
GGTCAGATTACCAGCCTGATTATGTCGCTATTCATCATTATTATTTTATTGGCGCTCATGTTCAAAAAATTCAGCATTGGTTTAATCGGTTCGGTGCCCATCATCATTACGGCTCTAATAGGTTTCGGCGTGATGGGGTTGCTGAATATTCCGCTTAGTACCACCACGGCGCTTATTTCCAGCATTGCCATCGGTATCGGCATCGACTATGCCGTGCACTTTATCGATCGTTACCGTGTAAATGCGGGGCTTACGCACGATAAACGTCTGACTTCGCATTTGACCATGCACCATTCGGGTAAAGCCATTCTGTACAATGCCATTGTGGTTATTGCAGGATTCATGGTGCTGTTGTTCTCCGTGTTCCCACCGAACCGTTCGCTGGGATTGCTGGTTTCGTTAAACATGTTCACCAGCTTTGTGGGGACGTTAACGATCATGTTTATCATCCTGTACGTTTCCAATATCTATTTTACCAATGATGCCAAAAAAGAAATAGAGACCAATGAAAACAAATAAACCTGAAACTTGGGTTCCGGAAGTTGCGAACTTCCGGAATCCTTTCAACAAAAACAGGAGGTGTACCATGAAGTACAAATTAAGCCTACTCGCATTATTAACCTTTGCATTCGTAATCAATGCGTTTGCTCAAGACAAATTGACCGGTTTGCAGGTCATGGAAAAAGTTTACAACCGTCCGACCGGGAATGATATGGAAGCTACCCTTATTATGACCCTGATTAATTCCAATGGCGACAAGCGTGTGCGGGAAATCAAACAATTTATTCGCGACTTCGGCAAGGTGGAAAAAAAGATCATGTTCTTTGTCAAACCGGCGGATGTGCGCAACACATCATTCATGAACTGGAGCTATGACGATCCCAACAAAGACGACGATCAATGGATTTACCTGCCGGCGTTGAAAAAAGTAAAACGTATCTCCAGCGACAGCAAAGGCGATTATTTTATGGGTTCCGATTTTACTTATGATGACCTGGGCGATCGCAAGCCAACCGACGATAATCACAAGATTTTACGTGAAGAAAAACTGAAGGGTGAAGATTGCTATGTTATCGAGAGCACGCCCAAAGATCCGGATTACATGTATTCCAAAACCGTTACCTGGGTGGTTAAAGGAAAATGGATCGGTCTGAAAAAAGAATTTTACGATGAAGACGGTGAATATCTTAAAACCTTGACCATTCAAAAATACGACAAAATCAAAGGCTACTGGATTATTACCAAAGTCATGATGGACAACGTGCAAAAACATCACAAGACCATTATGGAATTGAAAGACGTGAAAATCGATACCGGCATTCCCACCAGAATGTTTACCGAAAGAATGATGAAGAGAGGGTTGTAACGATGAAATATCTGAAAACACTGAGCATCGTATTTATTTTTGCGATCGGTCTTCAGGCGCAGGGTATTTCTTTAACCGGCTATGCGCGCAATTACATGGGTGTTTTGCTCAAAGGCGATCACAATTACGCCATTATTCAGAACACCTTTAACCTGAATGTGGAAAAAACCGGTGACAAGATCGCATTTAAGGTGAATCCTTACATGTATCAATATCCGAATATGAATCCCGAATTAGGGCTGCGTGAGGCCTATTTGGACATGTATTTTTCCTCGGTGGATGTGCGCGTAGGTAAACAGCAAATTATCTGGGGCAAAGCGGACGGTGTGTTTATTACCGATATCGTTTCGCCCAAGGATTTAACCGAGTTTTTGCTGCGTGATTTTGATGAAATCCGCATGGGCATTACCAGTGTAAAAGCCGATTATTACATCGGTGACAACACATTGGAAATGGTCTGGATACCGACCTTTACACCAACCAAATTCGCTCCGGAGGGCAGCATCTGGCGTCCGGCCATGCCGGCCTTTCCGGTTAAGCCGGTGATTGACCGTTCCCGGGAAGAAGTGCAGCCCAATCTCGACAACAGTGAATTCTTCGCCAAATTTTCGGCCCTCACCGAATACATTGATTTCGAGGTAATGGGCGGGTACGCCTGGGATGACGATCCTACCATGCACGTTGTAAAACACATGGATTTCAGCCATCCGCAACATCCGGTTTTAACCGGAATTACGGTTTATCCCGAACACCATCGTTTAACGATTGGCGGCGGTAGTTTTAGTACGACGCTCGGCCCGATCGTCTTGCGTGGCGAAGGTGCCTATTATCAGGGCAAATACTTCAATACCAACGATCCGAGGGCCAAGGAATCGGTCGTAAAGAAAAACTATTTGCACTATTTATTAGGCATTGACTATACGCTTATGGATTGGCACCTTAGCGGTCAATTTATCCAGCAAGCGATTCTGGATTATGATGATTTTATCCAAAACGATCAGTATTCGAATATGGCGACGTTTCTGGCAACGAAGGATTACCTGAACGAAACGCTGAATCTTTCCTTCTTTATGTACTACGATTTTAACAACGAAGCTTCGTTAATTCGTCCGAAAGTTACGTACGACTTGGCCGATGCCTTCGAAATTTTGGTGGGTGCCAACATTTTTACCGGCACCGAAGGCATGTTCGGGCAGTTTCACGACAACAGCATGGTGTACACAAAGTTGAAATACAGTTTCTAATACGCCATGGTCACTCAAAGCGTTTTGTACGCCGGCGTATAACAGACCTCAAAAACTCCGGCTGGGGTAAGGCCCTCCCGGCCGGAGAACGAGGTCAAATATTCCCGCATGTACGGTTGAATTTGGGTGAGCGGGAAACGTAACCACCACAAACGTTGGAGGAAAGTATGAAGTGGCTTAAATATTTGATGGTTACCGGCACAATGCTGGTATTGGTAACAAGTCAGTTTGCATTTGCTCAAAGAATGGGCAGAGGCATGGGAATGCGCTATCCCGGAATACAAAACGCTAACTTTGCAACGGCGTGTGCCCAATTGCCCAAACAGCCGCTGGATACATCGGAAAAAGAAGCGCTGGTGTACATGCGCGAGGAAGAAAAACTGGCCCGCGATGTGTATTTGGCTCTTTACAACAAATGGAATTTTATGGTTTTTAACAATATTGCTCGCAGCGAACAGCGGCATACCGATGCTGTGGCACTTTTGCTCAAAAAATACGGTCTTGAAGATCCGGTTAAGAGCGATTCGATGGGCGTGTTTACCAATCCTGAGCTCTCCAAGCTTTACCGAGAGCTGGTAGCCAAAGGACAAAAATCGCTAAAAGATGCCCTGATTGTCGGAGCGACCATCGAAGATTTGGATATTTACGATTTGGACAAACGTCTGGCCGTTAGTGACAATGAAGAT
>CAYXUS010000147.1:0-4089 GCA_964468415.1 uncultured Caldithrix sp. | reverse complement strand
CGATGCCACGGTGCTGGAATCGCCACACGGAGATGTGGTGGTGAATCAGCAATTAAACGAAACCGCTCCGGCGGGCAGCAACAATTATTTGTGGAAGACCTTTACCTTTAATTGCGATTCCGGTATGGTGGCCGTGTACATTAGCGGCAGTGCCGACGAAGAACCCGGCTGGGATTACATGAACGACAACATCGACAGTACCGATGACGACGAACTGCGGGTGATGATCGATGACATCGATTACGGCTGGGGAACAGACAGTGCCATGGTTGGCAATACCCTGTTCGGAGACAGCAAAACCATTTTAATCATGCAAAACCTACCTGCCGGTACCCACACTCTCAAATTGTACGCCAACGAAACGCCTACCGTTTACAACGTGGTGGTTTATGTGGAGAACAAGGAAGGTACCAGCGCCATTCGCGGAACGGATGGCGGCGCGGAGGTTAAAACATTTCGTTTGGGCAACAACTATCCCAATCCTTTTAATCCGACTACTACCATTCCTTTCACATTACCCGAAGCCGAAAGGGTGCGCCTGGCTGTTTACGATATTAAGGGACGATTGATTCGCGTGCTTGCCGATCGTAGGTTTTCCCGGGGAGGCCATACGGTTCGTTGGGACGGACGGGATGCGCGGGGGAACGAAGTGGCCTCGGGCGTGTATTTTTACCGTTTGAGCGCCGGAAAATACCGAACAGTGCGCAAGATGATTAAATTGCAATAAATCGGATTCGACCCCGGAAGGCGTTTAAAGTTGGCCGACGGCTTTGTCTTTTTGCGATGCAATTTAATTCGCAAATAAATGGAGATTGCATGTTAGAAAAATTAGGTCTGGCGATTCTGTTTTTCGCATTAAGCCTGCAGGCCCAAACCTACATTGTTTTTGACTTCGGACATCGATTAATTTTTTAACCACACCGTAAATAATGCATGTCGGTTTATTTTATGAATCGAACTTTATTATGAATCGAAACGATTTTTTCTATTGGTTGCAAAGCATTTTGGGTGCCCATCCGTCGTTGTATTATCCGGTGTTTGCCCGCAAATATCCGTTTAATCAAATGGCCGTGACTCGGGAAACGCAGATCTGCATCGAGGGATTTCCCCGCTCGGCCAATTCGTACACGGTGGTTGCCTTTCGTTTGGCTAATCCGAATGTTAAAATTGCCCACCATTTGCACGTACCGGCGCAGCTGATTCGGGCGGCGCAACAGGGGATTCCGGCGGTTTTACTTGTGCGCGATCCGCTTGAGGCGGTGGCGTCGTTTTTGGTGTTCCAGAATTCTTCCGATGCCGACCTGTATTTGCAAACCTACATTCGTTTTCACCGTCATCTGCGCAATTTGGCGGATTCGTTTGTCGTTGCCGATTTTTTAACGGCCACTCAAAATGTCAATGCCATTGTGCGGGCCCTCAATCGTAAATTTTCGACAAAATTCAAAGAATTGGAATTAAACGAGGAAAATCACCGCCGCATTTTTGTCCGTCTTAAAGAAGTGAACGAGCAATTTTTCCCGGGGCAGGCCAACAAGGCCATGTATCCGGACAAGGCGCGGGCCAAGGCCAAAGAACGCGCCTTAAAGCTGGTGGAACAAAGCGATCGCCTGGCAGTGGCGCGGGATGTGTATCGTTGGTGGCAAGAACGCAGCGTTTGAAAAACGGAGCATGAACGGGAACATTCACAGGAAGCAGCGGGTATTATTGGTTTTAATTCTGCTCATCACGCCGGTGGGTTTTTTGAGCAAAGCCTATCACGGTCCTGCGGCGCATTGGGTGAATGATTCGTTAAGCGGGGTCCTGTATGTGATTTTTTGGTGTTGGGTGGTTGCCTTTTTATTGCCACGTGCGCGGGCAAGCCGCATTGCTATTGCGGTGTTCGTAGGCACCTCGTTATTGGAGGTCGCTCAGTTGTGGCATGCGCCGTTTTTGCAATACCTGCGTTCGTTTTATTTGGGGAAAGTTATTCTGGGAACAACGTTTGTCCCGAGCGATTTTTTTTATTACGCTATCGGGGCGGGTATTGCCTTTTGGAGTTTAAAACGATTGGAAGCCGGAGGCACGTCGTAGTTGGTTTTATGCCGCAAAATGTCGGCAATTTGGCTGGCGGGCAGAAATCGTTAAAACGATTTGCCTGAAAAAAAGTCGGTGGAAGGGGAGCGAAAGAAAACCGTTTAAACGGTTTCTCTCTCCCACGGGTATCTGTAAAACTGAGTTCTGAGATGATGTCGAAAAGCGAAGAGCGCTATCGGAAATATTCGGATGCGGACCTGGTGCGCATGGCCCTAAAAGACAAAGAAAGTTTCTACTTTTTGATGAAACGCTACGAATCCAGGTTGATGCGTTACATTCGCCACGCCACCAATGTCAGTCCGCAGGAAGCCGAAGATCTGTTACAGGAAATTTTTATTAAAGTTTATCGGAATTTGAACGGATTCGACGCACGTCTTTCCTTTTCCGGATGGATTTACCGCATTGCGCACAATGAAGTGGTGAATTACTACCATAAAAACAAACGTCGGCTTAATCATGAGGAAATAGCGGCAGACGATGGAGAAGCGGAAGTACTGGCAGAATTGATAAGCGACGAACCGGACGGTTTTGAAAAGATGGCCAAGGAAGAAGAGACGCGAAAAATAAAACTCGTTTTGGAAAAATTGCCGCAAAAGTACAGAGATGTGCTTATCCTTTATTATTTGGAAGGATTAAGCTACTCCGAAATCAGCGATGCGCTGCGCAAGCCCGCGGGCACCGTGGCCACACTGTTAAACCGCGCCAAGACAAAATTCAGAACCCTTGCCGCAAAAATACAATTAGAGGTGTAGTGCTATTATGACGGAATTAAGCAAAAAAATTTTGGAGAAAATCGAAAAGGAAAACATTCGTCCTTACCCCAAAACATATTTTTTGTTCAAGCGATCGGTAATTTGGGGATTGTTTGTTCTTTCGATAGTTTTGGGAGCGCTTTCCAGCGGATTGATTATTTATCATCTGGGACACACCGAATGGGACCTGTACCCGCATTTCAAGCAAAGCTTCGGGCAGTTTGTGCTGATGGCCATTCCCTATTTGTGGATTTTGTTTTTAATAGCCTTTTCCTTTTTGATGTATCACTATTTTCGCCGGACCGAACGCGGCTATCGCTATCGGGCCTCTCTGGTAATTATCGCCAGTATTGCTCTGTCGTTTGCGGGGGGATTTTTGCTGAACGAAATTCAGGTGCCGCAGCGCTTCGATTCCTATCTGGAAAAGAAGGTGCCTTTTTACAAAGGGTTGCACAAGCGTCGTTTGGAAATGTGGGTATCGCCGCGCAATGGTTTGCTGGCCGGTACCGTGGAAGAGCTTTTGCCCGACGGCCGCATGCGGCTGAAAGATTTTAGGGGGAAAGTATGGCAGGTGGATGTTTCGCAGGCGGTTTGGCGGGGACGGATGAACGAGCGTTCGGGGGAACAGATCAAGATCATCGGTACGATGACAAGCGACAGCAGTTTTCGTGCGCAGGAGGTGCGCCCCTGGATCGGACGCGGTAAAGGGCGGTTTCGTCGCCAGCGAGGCGGAAGAAGGTTTTAAGTGCCTCTATTTTTACATAAAGCCATTCCAGATTCAGCGAAAAAAATCTTTCTCTTATTCCCCCTGTTTTTAAAAACGGAGGGCATACCGGCCTTTAAAATGGTTGGAGAACGTAGCTGTTTTTGAATGGTGGAGCGTTCCCCTAAAATTTGCTATTCCCGAAATAATTTAGCATTTTTGAAAAATGAAGTCAGAATGGAAAAGCATTACCTTAAAAATTTCGAAAAGAATTGTACAGGCCTCGATCGCAATTTAATGTGGCAACACTCAAAATATTTGGCTCTTTTGTAAGAAATGAGCAAAAACCAAATGGTGATCCGGATATTTTGGTTTCATTAATCCGTGCATTCTCTGTGTTTACTTTTTTAAGCTCGAAGACAATTTAAGCGCTATACTTGAAGTGAAAAGAGATTTAGTAAAGAAGAATTCTTTAAAACCCCATATCTGCCAAAAGATATCAGCCGATGCACGATCGATTTCGTGAAAGAAAAAATTATTTGAATGAGCTATGGAATCGAT
>CAYXUS010000146.1:0-32177 GCA_964468415.1 uncultured Caldithrix sp. | reverse complement strand
TTCTTCATTTAGTTGTCAAAAAGTATTGTTTAATGAAAAATCGAGGAGGAGTGAGCGTGCGTTTTTTTACCGTATTCCTTATTTTTGTTTTCATGACTTTGGCTTTTGCCAATGAAAAGCCGCAAATTGACCGGCATCGCGTGTTCAAAGCTAAAATTGAACGAGTTACTATTCAGACACCCAAATTACCTTCACGCGAACAACAAGCCGCCATTCCCTATGCCGAAAACAACATTTCCCAATTACAAAAGACACCTCAAGTTGCCGCTCAGATTACTACCGATCATTCCATTGCCGTGAAAATCGACTCGTCGCGTAATGGATTTGGCTGGTTGAATACGGCGATTCGTTCGGTTGATCATTTTGCCGGCGAAGATGCTCTTAGTGTAAATGTGGATTTCGTGGTTGCCGGTTATCGTCAGTACATCCTTTCGAATCCGGCTACGGGTATCATCGGCGCCACAACAATCGATGTCAGCAATGGCCTGGAAAACGCTACGTTTTACCGATATGTTGAGTTGAATCAGGATTTGTACGATGGCACCGTTGGCGGACGCTATCCCGGTGCGATTGCTTTGGAACGCCCGTTTATTCATTTTAATCAATATGTAAGCGGAGATGCCAATACCAAGCCTGCAATCTCACATCCTTATTTGATAACCGATTACGGTTCCTATGGTGACAATGGTGGTGCCTGGACGGCCTCCATGCGCATGGACGAGGGGTATCATCATTACAATTTTGCCGAAAACCGCTTGTGGAGCGGTCCGGTGGAAATTGTCAAAGGCCAAGATGGTAATTATCATTATATCGGTGCCTATCGCAACTGGACTATCGAAGGGGAAACCCAGCCTTACGAATATGTGATTCTTAATGCTCAAACCGATGATCCGACCTTTGGCTGGACTATTGATACAAATCCTGCCGTTATCGATACGATGAACTTCTTCCTGTATCCTTCGATTTCCATGAACAGTAGCGGATTTGGTGTGTGCATAGGTGTGGGACACCAGGGACCGCATCCCGGAAATACTTTTTATTTAAGTGAATTACGTCTGATGGTGATGGTCACCAAGGATTACGGAAAAACGTGGACAACGCCTCGCGAAGTTTCCTGGGGTGAGCTGGGTATTCCGGAAAATATTACCAAAGACGATTCGATTTATATACCGGCGAATCCGTCCGATCCCAATGACACTACAATGACCATTTACGAAGGCCCCGCCTTTATTGCTATTCCGAACAACCATTCGGTAGATGCCATTGTTACCGAAGACAACAAAATATATGTGGCCTATGATATTACTTGGGGACCCTGGGCTAGCGAAGATAGCTATTATCGTGATTGGCATGAATGCGGTTTGCACGTAGCCGTTAGCACGGACGAAGGCGATACTTTTGAAGATCATCATGTGGCGATTAATAACGGATTTTTTGTAGGAGATTCATCCAGCGAGCAGGTGGATGACAATTTGTTTTTCAATTCGGAAGCCGATTTGTCTCTGGATGAGCTCGGAAATGTGTATGTGACCTGGTTGGACCGTCCCCATAAGGATATCGAACCGGCTGAAAAAATGCGTTATGGCAATCCCAACGAAGAGCTGTTGTTAAAGGCCGATGTGTTTGTAGCGCGCTCTACGGACGGTGGGGTTACCTGGACGGAAAAAATGAATGTAACGCATACCAAACATATTGATGAATACGAACTCAAAGCCGTGCGTCGTGCCTCTTCGAAAAACAGTGGTACGGTGTATTTCGCCTATTGCGAGGTTGACCCCAATGAACCGGTGGGACAAAACGATCCCGATGTTTACACCTATCGCACCAACCGTGTTTGGGTGGGAGAAGCCTATGACTTTGGTGCTACCGCCATTGATGATGCCAAACCGGTGACCGTAAAAGGCTTTGCCTTGCAACAAAATTATCCCAATCCGTTCAATCCGGCAACGAGCATTACCTTTACGGCGGCCAAGGCGGGTCGGGCTGTGTTGCAGGTGTTTGATGTAAACGGTCGCTTGATTCGAACCATTTACAATGCGCCGGTACAAGCGCATCGGGAATATCGGGTGAAATTTAATGCCACCGATTTGGCTTCGGGCATTTATTTTTACCGCCTGAAGATGGGTGGTGCTACGCAAACACGTAAAATGATTTTAATGCGCTAATAATTCATTAATTAATTTAATATTTAGGAGGAGTTATGCGACGTTTCATGTACCTTATTCTTATGGCCATGTTATCGATCGGGCTGCTTTGGGCAAAAGAGATTAAGCTGAACAAGCAGGCCGTGAAGAAGGGAGTAAAGGTGACTACCCGGATGCCGGTGGAAAGGATAAATCCGGTAGAACCTATGGCTCCGTATGCGGAATATCCCGTAAAACAGGTAAACAATCAGGCTGCCAACCACATTTATAGTACCGATCCGGCTACCAACCGTCAGGTGGCTACATCGGGAAACGGATACGGTTGGTTAAATTCAATGGTGCGTTCCATCGATCGTTATGCCGGCACAGATGTGGATACCGGTGATGACATTGACTTTGTAGCCATTGCCTATCGCGGTTCCGATGCCAGCCAAATTTACGAATTGGAAGTTGACGTTGCCGGTGGGTTGGCCTCGGGGACTGTTTACAACAGCGATCAGTTAAACGACGGACTCGGAGGTATTGGTGGGCGCTATCCGTGTATGGTGGCACTTGATCGTCCATTCCCTTCTTTTAACCAATATATGGAACAAACCTCCTCCGGTGCGAATACGTCGCATCCGTACACAATTAGTTCGTATGGTACCTACGGTACCAATGGAAACCTTTGGACTGCGCCGGATTATCAGATGGATGTGGGCTGGCTGGCTCCAACGATTTCCTCGCATCCCCTGATGACTCAGGAGAACCGTTTGTGGAACGGCCCGGTTGTCATTCGGAAGGATGCATCGGGTGAATATCGTTATTTAAGTGTTTATGAAGAATGGTATTCCGATCAGGAACGCCAACTTTATGACGTTCAATCAGAAAAGTATATTTTTACGGCTCATTCGGATGATCCGAGCGGCGGGTGGACCTATGGCTGGGATGAAGGGTATGATCCCATACGTATCGATACGGCAGAAGTTAGTTTGCCTCGTTGTGGTGTAGATATGAATTCCAGCGGGTTTGGCGTGATCGCCGGCCCTGGCCATCTGGGTTGGCATAATCCCGATTCCGGGTATTACTACAACAAAACACGGATTACCTATTCCATTACTTACGATTATGGCCATACATGGACTGCCTGGGATACGGTAGGGTTTGTCACGGAATTGGGTATTCCGGGGTATATCCACGCAGAAGACAAATGGATTATTTGGGAAATCAATGGCACGGATACGACCTGGTATGACGGCCCGGCCTTTGTGGGTACCAATTTTGATATGAGTGTTTTGGTGGATGATAATAATACGATTTATGTGGTTTTTAACTCTTTGTGGGGCGCTTATCCTCCGGGATCGGATGGCTGGTATCCTAACTATCGTTACAGTGGTGTGCTTCTGGCGAAGAAAGAAGAAGGCCAGCCCTGGGTTGCTTACCGCATTGCCTACAACAACGGTATTTGGCAAGGCGACGATTACATCGAAGGCATGTCCAATTATTTCTTCGATTCGGAATGCCAAATCAGTATGGATGAACAAGGCCATCTGTATGCCGCATGGTTAGACAGACGTCACAATGATGTGCAGATTTCCCGCTTTAACCGCTACAGCGATCCCGAAACCTATGGCAGTGATGCCACATTTAAAACCGATATTTATGCTTCCCACTCCATTGATGGCGGCGTGAATTGGTCCGAACCGATTAATTGTACCGATTCCCCGGCTTTGGACGAATACGAATTGAATATGTCCAAATCTTCGGCCAATCAGGATGTCCGTGGAAATTACGGGAAAATTTGGTATGCTTATTGTCTGGCCGATACGGCAAACGGTGACCCGAGCAAAGATGCTTACATCGAACTTACGAATTTTGATTACATTGGCGAGGCCAGCAATTTTAATGAACCTGCCGCTGTAGAAGACGAGCAGCCGAAGGTTGTACGGGATTTCGGATTGCAGCAAAACTATCCGAATCCGTTTAACCCCACAACAACCATTGCGTTTACGCCCAAAAAATCGGGTAAGGCCAAGTTGGTTGTTTTCAATGCGGCCGGACAAGAGGTTGCGACCTTGTTCAACGGTCAGGTACAAAAGGGTACGCCTTATCAGTTGAAGTTTGATGCAGGCAATCTTGCCTCTGGTATTTATTTTTACCAGTTGCAGATGGGCAACAAAACCGAAGTGAAGAAAATGGTGCTACTCAAATAAGCAAATAACGTGAAATGTTTTAGTGGCGGAATGAGATATTCCGCCACTTTTTTTAATTTTCCTCAATATGCATGTCTAATTATTAATGTTCAAAATAGGGTATGGTGGGTTTATGAAATACGTTGTTTACGGTATTGCAGCGGTATTGTTTAGTATTGTTTCCCTGTTTGCCGGTACGACAGGAAAAATTGCGGGCCGTGTGGTAGATGCGCATACCAAAGAGCCGCTGGCCGGTGCCAATGTGTATTTGAAAGGTACAAATTTCGGCGCCTCGACCGATACGGACGGTGATTATTACATTATTAATGTGCCGGTGGGAACCTATACCATTGTGGTAACTTATGTTGGGTATCGTACCATCGAACATCCCGGCGTTAAGGTTATTATGGATCAAACGACCAAAGTCAACTTCCAAATGACCGAAGAGATTGCCGAGGGTGAAACGATTGTCGTAACGGCTACACCGTTCAAGGTACAAAAAGACGAAACGGCCAAGAAAATTACCATTCAGGCCGAAGATATTCAGTCGATGCCTGTAACGGACTTCTCCGAAATGGTTACGGCTCAGGCTGGCGTTATTCAGATGGAAAGTTCCGTACAAGGAATTGCCGGCTTTGAAGATCGTGGGATCGAAGAAATTCACGTTCGCGGCGGCCGTTCCGGAGAAATTGGTTACACGATTGACGGTACGTACATTGTCAATCCCTTTTATGGCTCCAAATACACCGGAACCGAGTTGAACGATTTTGCTATCGAGCAGGTCGATATTAAAACCGGAGTTTTCGATGCGGAGTATGGTGGCGCCCTGTCCAGTATGATTAACATCATCACGCGTGATGGCGGGGAGAAATTAGAAGGTAACTTACGCCTGATGTCATCGAACCCGGCAAATTTAGGAAATCTTTTTAGTTACAGTGTCGATCCGCTTTCCCGCCCCAACTTGGCCTTTCAACGGCAAGATTATTTGCGGGACTACCGTGAAATTTCGGGCGGCATCGGCGGGCCTATCCCCTGGACGCACAAACGAGTGCGCTTTATCGTAACGGGGCATCGCATGGGCTCGGCATATCGTGTGTACGAGTTCGATCATTTGACCTATGATCGCTCTCAGCCTCAGGATTCGGAGCACAATCAATTTTTAAATCGTCTGGATACGATTGCCGGATGGCATCAAATGGGCTTTCGGCACAGTTGGGATGTTTACGGTAAGCTTACCTGGAAAATTTCCAACAGCATGAAATTTGCCTTCTCCAACTGGATTATCGAAAACATTTTCCGTACGGCAAACCTGGCCAATTATCCTTACCAATATTACGAGCAGGGACGAAATATTGACCGGCAACGCTCCGATCGCCAGTCGATTATGTTCAACCATCAGCTTTCGAAAAAAACGTTTTACAATATTAATATGTCCCGCTTTTTCCAGCGTATGGATATTTTTGAAACGGATGACGGAACCATCGGCGGGCGTCATCTAACACCCGACGAATATGAAAGTCCCGGTTTTGATGACGACTATGAACATAATCCTTATTGGTTTGAATATTACATAAAAGGTCATGACCGGTATTACCACCACAGCTATTCCGAAACGTACGAAGTGGTGGCCAATCTTTTAAGCCAGGTAACCAAGCACCACCAGATTAAGACTGGTGTGGATTATCGCCAGCATTACATTATGATGAATGAAATTCAGTTGCCCTGGCTGAACATTCCGTACGTGGAAAAATATCCCAAGCCACGACATCCCGAAGAATTGTCTTTTTATGTTCAGGATTTGTTGGAATATGATTATATGACCATTCATCTGGGCATGCGGGTCGATATGTTGAATGCCCACGCCAAATATTGGAAAGACCCCTGGGCGGTGGAAAAAGAATTGGTGAACAGCAAATGGGAAACACGCTGGAGCCCGCGTATCAGTTTTTCGCACGTTATTACCGATAATGCTACGTTTACTTTTGGTTACGGCCAGTTTACTCAAACGCCGGCTTATCGCAATAAATATATTAATCCCGATCGTGATATTAAAACCTATTCTCCCATTGTGGGTAATGCCGGCCTGAATATGGAACATATGACGGCCTACGAATTCGGAATTAATGTGGGAATTTCGGACAATGTGATTACGCAGGTAATCGGCTGGTCCAAGGAATATTCCCAGCTTACTTCTACGGAACGCATTCCGCAGTTCCCTTATTCTTACACAATCTTGTTAAATACCGACTATGCCACCGCCCGCGGTGTGGACGTGGTCATTCGTCGGCGCGGCGAAAATTCCAATATGGTTTTGCAGTACACCCTTTCCCGGGCTACGGCAAACCGCAAAGATCCGTGGGAAGGCTATCGCCAAACACAAACGCCGCGTACCATGCCCAAACGTGAAATTTTGATGTCGTACGACCGTACTCATGATATCAGTTTGATGTATTCCTATCACTTTAATGACAAACAAGGTCCGGTTCTGTTCGGGAAGCATTTCATGGAACATTCCCGGTTTGATTTGATGTTTCTGGCGATTAGCGGTTTTCCCTACACGCCGGTGATCGGGAATGTGGCCGGTGAAACTAATTCCGAACGCAGCCCGTGGAATTTGACGGCTAATTTCAATTTCCGCAAGTTTATTGATATTGGCGGCGGAATGAAAATGATTCTGGGGCTGCGTGTGCAGAATTTATTTGATTGGAAAAACCCGATTGACATTTATCCGGAAACCGGTAAAGCAGACGATCCGGGCCCGAGAATTAATCAGTTGATCGAAATGGGCTGGTTCTCCAGAACATTGTGGGATCAACCTTATCGCTATGGTAGAAGACGTCAAGTAGATTTTTCGTTAGAATTTGCGTTTTAGAATTTAAGGGATGGTGGAGAATATGAATAAAATAATCGCATTTGTACTATTACTCATGGTTTTTACGCAAGCAGCGGAAATTCCTAAGAACAAGGCATTGCACAAAACAAGCATTGACGATCCGCTGTTAAACCGTGCCCGTGCCTATTTGGACAAAGGCAAGTTGAAAATTGCCGTTGAAAATTACGGCATTTTTTCCGGTACGGCCTCGCCGCAAGGTTTGTGGGGCGATTTCCAGTACATCTCCAATTTATCGTTGGTGGTGGGAATTCCCGGCAAAGACAAAAACGGAAATCCCTATCCCTGGGCGGTAGGTCCTAAACAGGAATTTAACGTAAAAACGCAGGACTTTTACACCTGGGGTACCGACACAACGTATTGGGGCCCCACGGTTTCGGAATCGTGGTTCGATCGTACCCCCAACTTAAACCGTACCGACTGGGAAGCCGTAGAAGATGCACGCATTCGTTTGCACAATCCATTGGCTACCGCCGGTGAATATTACGGGAAAATTGGCCTGTACACCTATCCCGAAGACCAGATGCCTTTGATTGCCACCAGCGACATTCCCGAAACCTGGCCTGGCTCGGATCAAGAGCGCCATTGGCCCGGCCCCTGGGCGGTTGATCCGGCAGATTCGACCAAACAACTGGTCGGCACATTTGTTTCGGATCAGGATATTTATTTTGAGTTTGACGATCGGCTGGCCACACGGGACGTCGATCCCAATCAGGGATATCCCATCGGGATTCGTGCCAAGGTTTCCGGTTATTCGTACGGGGCAAGCATCTCCGAAGATATTGTGTTCTTCAAGATGACTCTGGTGAACGAATCGCCTTATACGTACGAAGGCATGTATGCCGGTTTTTATTTTGATGTGGATGCGTACAACCGGTTGGCCAACGGCTCGTACCTTGGCCGTACCAACGACGATGACATGATGGGCTACAATCTGGATTACAACTTTGGCTATATTTACGACTTGGATGGCGATCACACTAACCCCTTTGTAGGCAATAAAAAGCTGGCCTATTCTGCCGTTAAACTGCTGGATACGCCGATCGCTACCGAAGATATCGATCTGGATGGCGACGGAGTTATTGACATTGCCAAAGGCGATAAATTAGGTTTAACCAGTTGGCACTGGTTCGACTGGTACTTCCGTCCGGGCGCACGCGATGTAAGCCCGCAACAGGGCCCCTGGTCTGGTGACGGACAAACGCCGGTTGCCGAAAACAAAGAAGAGATTCAATACAAAATTTTAGCCGGTGATACTACCAATCTGTCGAGCTACGATTCGACCTATTATTTCCATCCTTTACGCACCGAAGCAGGCGTGGGCGAACTGAATCCGCGTTTCGATTCGGTGGAGGGTTTGTTGTACGAATATCCCGACGGGTTGGATTGCGTGTTTATCATGGCTTCCGGGCCCTTTAGCATGGCGCCCGGCGATTCGGTACCTTTTTCCTTTTGCGTGATTATGGGTGAAGATGAGAAAGATTTGGAAGCCAATGCACGCATTGCACAGCTTATGTACGATAATAACTACCAGGGCGCACGTCCGCCTCAGGCTCCCAAAGTACTCGCCAAAGAAGAAGATCAAAAGGTGACCTTGTACTGGGATGCCGAACCTTTGCACGATACCGATGTGTTAACCGGTTATCAGGATTTCGAAGGTTTCCGGATTTATCGCAGCGAAGACAACGGCAAAACCTGGGGTAAAAAATTGTACGATGAAGAATCGAAAACCACTTATTGGGAACCCTACGCCCAGTTTGATATCGAAGACGGTATTACCGGCTACGATCGCGTAGCTCCGCATCGCTATTTGGGCGATGATACGGGATTGCAGTTTAGCTTTGTCGATGAAAATGTCGAAAACGGACGCGAATATCTGTACGCGGTTTGTGCTTACGATCGTGGGTTCATTCCCAATGATCCGATTCTTGATCCCGACAGCGCCGGTAGCAAACTCGGATTGGAGTTTGCTATTCCTTCGCTGGAAAATTTTCTCTCAAACAGTACGAACCTGAGCCACATTGTTAAGGCCATACCGCATCGTCCGCCGAGCAATGCGGAAGTTGCGGAATTAGAGGTGGAAAAATTGCCGGAAACCGTGGGAACGGGTGTGTTTAAAGTAGAAGTTATCAATCCCAAGGATGTGACCGGCGATACCTACAAAATTATGTTCGATTGCGACTATGCCGATCCGCCGGCCAATACTAAAATTGTGCCGGAATCGCAGCGCTACACAATTGTAGATTTGGACAAAGGCGATACGCTGGTCAAAGACAGCAAAGAGTGGTACAAAGACGACGAAGAAATGGAAGCTCCTCCCATTTACGATGGCCTGCGTTGGGGCATTCAAATGAGCACGGATATCATTTTGCGCAAAGAAGATGCCTACTGGACGAAGAATTCCAAATGTACGTACCAGCTCTCTCAGGCCACATTGGGTAATGTTAAATCGCGTTCCAACTATTTGATCGCCTTTATTGGCGAAAATGCGGATTCGGTGTACCGTACGTTTACTTCCAATCAAGCGAATTTCATGGTACCGTTTCAGGTTTGGAATACCGTAACGCACCGTAAAGCCAAATTGGTTGGTTACGGAGCGCGTGAATGGAAACCGGGTACGAAATTCTTTGTGTACGAAAATCATATCCCCGAATATCCGAATGACGATAAATACCGCCTGACTTTTTCGTTTACGTTCAATTGGGTACCGCCTAATACGTATGATGAAAAGGGAAATCTAATTCCCGCAGATGTGCCCTGGGCGCCCGGTGACACATTGATTGTTCCTGTGCGCAAACCGTTTGAACGGGGAGATGGCTTTCTTGTAAATACCAGTCAGGTATTTAAGATTCGTACCACGAAAAAGGATGATTTGAAGAAAGTTAAGGTGGTTCCCAATCCTTATTTTGTGCATGCAGCCTGGGAAACCGATGACTTTGTGCGAAAAATACAATTCACAAATTTACCGTCAAAATGTAAGGTGCACATCTTTACGGTTTCAGGCGAAGAGGTCATAACTTTGCATCATGACAATGCATTTGATGGCAGTTTGGACTGGAACCTGTTAACCAAAAATCGGCAGGAAGCTGCCCCCGGGTTGTACGTATTTGTTGTGGAAGATGAAAATGGCGATACGTACGTCGGTAAATTTGTGATAATTAAATGAGCGCAAAAGAACAGGAGTGTGGATTCATGAAAATAAAAAATATTTTAGTGCTGCTGTTAATCCCCTGTTTGTCGTTGTTTGCCCAAAACGAATTGTCTAAGGTGGGAACTTCCATGGGGCAATTCCTTAAATTGGGTGCTGGTGCTCAGGGGACGGCATTAGGCGATGCCTATACGGCAATGACCAAAGATATTACGGCTTTGTATTGGAATCCGGCGGGAATCCAGAAAATCGGCAAACGCACACTCGGCATTGCCCGGACCAATCTGTTTGCAGGAATCACCTACGATTTTCTGGGAGTTGCCATGCCCGTCAATAGCAATACGACGATCGGGCTTTCTGTCCTGTATTTAAATTCCGGGGACATCGAGATGACCACCATTGCCGAACCGGAAGGAACCGGAACAACTTTTACGGCGGCCTCAACCGCTCTGGGCATTACGGTAGCCCGTCGTTTGACCGACCGTTTTGATTTGGGCATAACGATCAAGTACATCTCGGAACGCCTGTTCCGTGAAAAAGCCTCGACCATTGCGTTTGATATTGGCTCTCAATTCGATACGGGTATTTACGGCATGAAGCTTGGAATGTGTCTGGCCAATTTCGGCGGAAAAATGAAGCTGGACGGGCCCGATCTTTCGATGGACAAAACCAATGATGAAACAGGCATTACGTACGATGGCGGGGCTCGCTGGAAAACCGTCGATTGGCCCATTCCCCTGGTGTTTCGTCTGGGGGTGTCCGATGAATTGGTTGGCCCGCAGGGGGCGCTCATGAAAAGCACCCGCCACCGCTTTACGGCCAGCATCGAAGCCAACGATCCGACAGATTTCTACCTGCGTTACAACTATGGAATGGAATACGAATGGAATAAAATTATTGCCTTGCGTGTGGGTTACAAGGCCAACTATGACGAGGCGGATTTTACGGCCGGCGTGGGTATTGATTTTAGCAAAATTGGCCTTAATGCCCGGCTGGATTATGCCTTTAATAATTATGGCATACTGGGCTATGTGCACAACTATTCGTTCCAATTCTTTTTTTAGCCGGTCGAATGAGGGATAAAAGGGAGGATACTTTATCCGGAATCGGATAAAGACAAAAAGATGACCAAACAAGCAATAGGAGGATAATGTATGAAGAAGTTAATGGTACTGGCAATTTTTAGCCTTTTCCTTGTGGGAAGTGTGTTTGCAAGCGAAAAGCAACCTGCGCTTAATAAGATTGTGCCCATGAGCCAGGTAAAAAAAGCCGATATTAAGCTTCCGCGTTCGGTGGTGGAACAGCAGAACAAAACCGAAGCGGTTTCTTTCGGTGAATTTGACGGTGGAGTTATTTTTCAGGAAAGCTTTGAACCCGGTGGCGAATGGCATCGCTGGAAAGCGATTGACCTGACCCATCCCCGTCCGGAACACGGACCTTCGTATTGGCACATTACCGATTGGCACGCCAAAGATGGCGCTTGCTGGTGGCTGGCCGATACGGCATTGGGCGATTCCGGCGGTTATGCCAACCACTGGTACCAGGTGCTGGATACCAAACCGTTTGTGGTTACCGACACCAATGCTGTTTTCACTTTTATTCAGCGTTACAGCTTAGAAGGAACGGCGGGAGCCGAAGCCCCCTATGACGGCTGGGACGCCATTAACGTGCGCATTTCGCTGGACAGCGGAAAAACCTGGCAAGTGCTGCCCTTCGACGATTACGACATGCAAAATAGCTGGGCGTTTGGCCATCCTGCTCAGGGACAGAATGAAGGTCTGGGCATTCCCGGCTGGTCGGGCGATCAACTGGAATGGGTGCGCGAAACCATTTCTCTGAAAGATTATGTGAAACAAGACAGCGTGATTATGCTGCGTTTTGCCTTTGCGGCTGATATGGGCTATTCTACGGCCGACGGCGGCCCGCAAATGTTCGGTTGGGAAGTCGACAGTATTTTAGTGGCAGCCGGTGATTCCGTTTTCTTCTTTAACAATGGCGAAAATGTGGACATGACGGGTAAAGATGTGGAATTTATCCCTCCCGAAGGCGGGAACCTGTGGCACGTGGCAGAATTCTTGCAACCCTATTTCGATCCGTATGCTCCGGTGTTTACGCCCTCCGGGACCCATGCTGCGGTGTGTAACAACAGTGGCGACGTGTTCGATACGTTGAGCACCTACAATTCCTGGATGGACAACGCTTTTGAAACCGGCCCCATTGCTCTGCCCGATACGGCGCCTATTTATCTGGATTTCAACCATCTGCCCTATTTTGCCGATCCTGATGGTTTCCCCAATGATGATTTTTGGACGGTAATGGTACGCCCTGTGGACAGCACAAATTGGCACGGCGCCTGGGAAAGTTCCACTGGTGGCTATTATGTGTTTGATATTGGCTTTGACAAATGGGTAACCTTCTCCTACATGTTTGGTTATCCGACCAACATGGCTCCGCTGGATCTGTCGAAATACCGCGGACAAGATGTTTATCTGCGCTGGGAATTCTGGTCTGATGAAGATGATCCCATTGGCAATGGCCTGATGGTGGATGACGTGGTGGTTTACAGCCCGATCAAAACCATCGATGTACCGACAGGCTTAACAGTAACGGCTGATGGTGTGGATACGACCATTACCATTTCGTGGGATGCCGAAGACGGAGTGATGTATCAGGTTTGGCGTACCACCCCTGGCGATCAATACATTCATCTCATTGCCGAAGTGTCCGACACCAATGCCTTTGTCGATACCGACATCGAGCCGTTCCAGGCCTATTTTTACACCCTGCGTGCAGCCGTGCAATACGAAGGAACTTCGGATTTTGTGACGCCTTATCAGGGCACGGAAGTGATTCCGGCAACGATTATGGAAATGTCTTATGACCATTCCCACGGCGATACGACAATTATTGCGCCAAAGCGCAACGGTTTGGTGTACGTAAAGTTTACGCCCATTGCCTATCCTATGGACCTTAAAGGCATTAAAGTAGCTTTGGACACTACCGGCTACAAAGCCGTTGGTGCTTATCAATTTACCGTTTGGGATGATGATGGAACCGACAGCTTACCCGGCACGAAAATGCGTTACATTAACAAGAGCGGTCTGGGATTTGGCTACAACCGCATCATCTTTGATGACAGCGTGGCCATCGATTCCGGCAGCTTTTACATCGGTCTGAAACGCTTTGGCAAAGGTCCGGTGATCTTCGGTGAAACGGATTCCGTAGATATGCGCACCTATTACGATACCGACAGCGGCATTGTAGTAGTGGACTATGCCGATGCGTTGGTTCATGTGTACCTGGATACCTCTCGTACGGAATTCCCGACGGGTATTTATGACAAAGACATGCCGCTGGTGGCCGATCGTTTCTACCTGGGACACAACTATCCCAATCCGTTTAACCCGACAACAACCATACCGTTTGTCATTCCCGATTACGCGCGTGGCCAAAAAGTAACCTTGAATGTGTACAATATTCTGGGACAGAAAGTCGCTACGGTGTTTGAGGGCGTCGCACACGTTGGTTTGAATACCGTTAAATGGGATGGTAAAAATGCTTCCGGCAAACCGGTCGGATCGGGTATTTACATTTACCAGTTAAAGGGCAAAAACATTCAGTTGCAACGTCGTATGCTCCTGATTAAATAAGCCCGGAACGCATTTCGGAGCATGTTTTCAAATCTCAGGGGAGACAAGTTCTCCCTTGAGATTTTTTTTGCCCGAAACACGTTGTTTGCAGGTGCCAGAAACTGGCAAATAACAAAAACATTACATGAACACAGTGTGTGCATGGGCTTAAATACGGTTAAGATGGTCTTTCTTGCCTGACTAAGGCAAAAAAATCCCACAATATCTGGCTTTAATGCAAAATTACCCGGAGCCGTTTTAACGGCCTTCAGGCAGGTAATGGCATAAGGTGCATGGGACGTAAAATTCAAGGAGAGGTTATGTATCGATTAAAACATTTGGATATTGGCAGCGTGGCGGTGTATTCCTTTTTGCTCATTTTTATTTTAGGCGTTTTGTTCATGTTGTTTTTTGGACTGCTTAACTGGATGATTATTCAACCCATGCAACACATGTCCAATGCACCCTCGCGGTTTTTTCCGGGTTTCGCCTTTCATTCTTTTTTCTTGATTATTTTCCCTTTGATTTATGCGGTAGCCGGTACAGTGTTTAATGTGGTTATGGCGCTTATTTACAATTTGGTGGCCAGGGCTTTGGGCGGTTTAAAAATCGATCTGGAACGGGTCGACGCGCCGGATGAAAGTGCTCAATTACCCGTGGAAGAAATCTCCGGATAAATTGCCAGCGGGTGAGGCTTTTAGCTGATAAACGCTGGTTAACCGGCGTTTGCGGTCGTTTTTGTATGTTGCCGTTACCCCAAAACGGCAGACAGGTGGTAGGCAATTTCAGGGAATAATCATTTTTTTTAATCAAAAATTGATCTGTGATATGGTTTTTTTAAAATTTGTTCGTAAACTAAAAATTAAAAAAACTGCGAGGGTATTGTGTTTAATTCGATTCGCTTAACCGTACTGTTGTTACTTTTCTCCTTGGGCCTTTTATCTGCACAGGAATATCAAAATCGGGAAATCCTTTTTTGTTTAAAAGCTGACCGGGCGCCTCTGCGCATCGAACAGAGCGTGCGCGGCATTCGGACGAATTATTCTTCCATTAATCAGCTTTTGCAACGTTTTGGGGTGATTAAGGTCGAAAAATGGTTGCCCATGGCCGATGCCCGCGATGTGGTAGACGGGGTACGGCTGGACCACATTTATCGTGTGGTTTTTGCGAGTCCTAAAGACAAAGAAAATTTGCGCAATGTGGTGAAAAGCTTTCAGGCGGTAAGCGATGTGCATTCGGCGGCATTGGAAGCGGTCAATCGCGTCGATGCCACATTTGAACCCTACATTCCGAATGATCCCTATTTTTCGAAACAATGGTATTTGAACAAAATTATGGCCCCTCAGGCCTGGGGCCTTTGGGGAGGCGAAATCCCCGGCGATTCCACAGTTCTGGTCGGGGTGGTCGATACCGGAATTGATTACACCCATCCCGATCTGGTCGATGCCATGTGGGTGAATTTGGGGGAAGATGCCAATGGTGACGGACTGATAACCGCCGATGATGAAAACGGTGTGGACGATGACGATAACGGTTACGTGGACGATTTTATGGGCTGGGATTTTGCCAATCAGGACAACGATGTGATGCCTCCCGATGCCGGTCCGCATCAGGAATTAAGCCACGGTACACATGTGGCCGGCATTATCGCTGCGGTAGCCGACAACGGAGTGGGCATTGCGGGAATTTCTTTCCGGAGCAAACTAATTGTAACCAAACACGCGGCAGATAATGATTTGACGAACCCGAATATCGTAAAAGGGTATTCCGGAATTTTGTATTGCGCCAAAATGGGCGCCAAAATCATTAATTGTTCATGGGGCGGCGGATACGACCTGTACGGCAAAATTGTGGTGGACAATGTGACGCAGAATTACGGGGCAATTGTGGTCACGGCTGCAGGAAACGATTCGCACAACAACGATGAAAATCATCAGTATCCCAGCGATTACGAAAATACGATTGCCGTTGCGGCCCTGAACAACACGGACGAAAAGGCCTACTATTCCAACTGGGGAGAAATAATCGACATCAGCGCGCCGGGTGGCGAAGGTGCCAGTGCGTACAATGCAATTTTGAGTACCATTCACGTTAATGCCGGCTCGTACACATCGTGGCAGGGAACCTCGATGGCCTCGCCCGTGGTGGCCGGTGCTTTTGCCTTGCTTAAAGCCTGGTATCCCGACGATTCGCGTTCCGAGCTCATCCATCGTCTGCTCAGTAATGCCGATCCTATCGATGCGAAGAATCCGTCGTACAAAGGCTTGTTAGGAAGTGGGCGGGTAAATGTGTACAATGCCATTGCCCGGGACCTTTTCCCCAAGATTTCTTTGGTGCAATATGCCTGGCAAAATACAAAAAAACAAACGCCTCATCCCGGCGATTCGTTGCGTCTGGAATTTACGCTTGAAAACAAAAGCGGCTGGAAAGATGCCCGGGACGTAAAGATTCATTTGCGGAGTACTTCGCCTTATGTGCAAATTTTAGATTCCCTGCTTGCGATCGATTCACTGGTCAATGGCAGCATTGTGGATACGAATCTGGCTCTTCCGACTATTCACATCGCCCAGGATGCTCCTTACCAGACCATTGCTTTGCAGTTGGTGGTAACCGCCAACGATACCAGTCAATACGCCTATTCTACGACATTTGATTTGGAAGTAACTCCCACCATGTTTTTGCCCGGCTTTCCCCTGCAGGGCTATGGCTTTAGTACGCCCCTGTCGGTGGCAACCCGTTCGAACGGAGAAAAAGCCATTGTGGCGGTAACTTCTGAGGGGAAGTTAATCGCGTTTGATGCCAAAGGCAGAAAATTAAACGGATTTCCCGTCGATGTGGGCAATACCTTGTCGGCTCCGGCCATCGGCGATGTGGATCGGGATGGCAAACAGGAAATTGTCGTGGTGAATCGTCAGGGAACGGTTTGGGTGGTGCGTTTTAACGGTCTGGTTGTTTTTCAGGACGCGCTTAAAGAATCGGTTTACGGTCAGGTGGCTTTGGCCAACATGGATGGCGATCCGCAACTGGAAATGATTTTTGGTTCCATGAAGAAAAATTTGCATGTGTTAAAGCTCGATTCCAGCGAAGTGGCGGGCTTCCCCAAAACCATGCCTTCTCTGATCAATCTGGGAACGGCCCTGGCCGATTTTGACGGAGATAATCGGCCCGATATGGTCTTTGGCACATTTAACAATCAGCTCCATGTGCTGACGGCTACCGGAGACTCGCTGGAAAATTTCCCGATTGCGCTTTCCACACGGTTGAGCGTTGCACCGATTGTGCTGCAAAATCAGGACAGCATAAACATTATCGGGGTGACTTTGGGGCACCACCTGTTGAAAATTAACCGTAAAGGGCAAATACGCGTTGATGTGGAATTGGGCGGTGAGCTTGTGGGAACCCCGGCGTTGGCCGATTTTGACAATGACGGCCAGCCGGAAATTGTTCTGGCCACACGCGATAGCTTGCTTAACGTTCTGACGATGGCCGGTACGCCTTTTAACGAACATTTTCCCTTGAAATTGACACATTTGCCGCAAGCCGGGGTGTTGTGTCCCGATATTAATGCCGACGGTGTGCCGGAAATTTTACTGGTTACGGATGATGGCTTTTTGCACGTCTGGAAAACCGATGGCAACGAAGTGCAAAATTTCCCTGTCGATCTGGAGAACACCAGCAAAGCATTGCCTGTGGTGGACGATCTGGACAACGACGGAGATGCGGATGTGGTCGTCGGCGGAAGCGATCAATTGGCGGTACTCGATTTGCAGGCTCCTTTTGCGGAGCAAGTGGGTTGGAATACGTATCTGGCGGGCAATCTCCGTACCGGAAATTACGGCGGCACGCTAACCGCATTGCGGGAAACATCCCGTACCAAATTACCGCAAACGATTTTTCTGGAACAAAATTACCCCAATCCGTTCAATCTGCAAACAACCATTCGTTGCTATTTACCGGCACAGCTACATGGCCAAAATGCGGTTTTAAAGATTTACAATGTTTTGGGGCAGGAAGTACGCCGTTTTGAATGGAAGGCCCGGGCGGGCGAGTTCAAACTCACCTGGGATGGTACCAACCAATCCGGCCAGGTGGTTACCTCCGGTATTTATTTTTACCGTCTGTCGGTCAACGGGCAAAGCCGGATGCGGCGCATGATTCTGCTTAAGTAACCCGACATGAATGACTTTTGGAGAAATAGCCGGCACGGGTGTTTGTTTTCTTGCTAAAAAAGAAAAACAAAATTACCGGCGGGCAGACGCTGGCCTGTGGGGGCAGGGGGCGAAACATCACACGAGAAACAGGACTACGCATGTACAATAGAAGATTTTGTTTTTTCTGCACGGCACAGAAGTGGGGAAAGTTTGTTTTTTTTCTGCTATTACTTTTTAGCTACTCTCTGACCGCGCAAGACAATATTCCCGGTCATCTTTTGATTACCCTTAAAGCAAATGCCCGGGCCTGGCCAACGGGTCGGGTGCAGCAAATTGCCGACAAAATGCCCGACCAAACACGCTCGCTGTTCAAGAAATACGGAGTCGCGCGTGTGGAACGCTGGCTGAAGTCGGCGGATGCCGGTGATGTGTACAACGGGGTAGCCTTTAACAAAATTTACCGGATTTATCTGGGGAAACCTTCCTTTTTGTTGGCGGCTCAAAAGGATTTTTTACAACTGTCCTCGGTGCGCCATGCGGCTCCGGAGCCTGTAGTCAAAATCGCCGGTCCCATTCCGGCCACTACACCCGATGACCCTTACTTTGAGCGCCAATGGTATTTAAAACGTATTATGGCTAATTTTGCCTGGACGCTGTCTTCTGAAATTCCGACGGATACAGATCCGGTACTCATTGGTATTGTAGATACGGGAATCGATTACCTGCATCCGGATATTGGCGCCGCTTTGTATGTGAATCCCGGCGAAGATTTGAACGGAGACGGGCAGGCAAGCGAGGAAGATTACAACGGAATTGACGATGACGGCAACGGCTTTGTGGACGATTTGCTCGGCTGGGATTTTTCACAAGCTACGGATTCGCTGCCCGGTGACAACGACATTCGTCCGCCGGTGGCCGGTGCGCACGAAATTTTAAGCCATGGTACGCACGTGGCCGGTATTGCGGCAGCCATTCACGACAACGAAGTGGGCATTAGCGGTATTGCCCGCCATTACCGCATTATCGGCACTAAACACAGCCGCGACGACGATGTGAATCATGGATATTTGTACAACGCCTACGATGGCATCCTTTACGCTGCCAAGCTGGGCGCCAAAGTAATTAATTGTTCCTGGGGAGGCGAAGGGTATTATCAGGAAGCGCAGGATTTAATCGACATGGTTACCGAAAAGTACGGGGCTATTGTAGTCGCCGCGGCCGGGAACGACAATTCGAATAACGATTCGCATCATTTTTACCCCAGCGATTTGAATCACGTGGTTACAGTTGCTGCCCTGGGCGCGGGAGATCAGCGTGCCTACTTTTCCAATTACGGGCATGTAATCGATATTAGTGCACCCGGACAGGGCATTTACAGCACTATTCACTACAGTGCAGGGGGCTACGCTTCGTGGCAGGGCACATCCATGGCCAGTCCGGTGGTTACCGGTTCGTTGGCTTTGATCAAAGCATTTTTTCCCGATTTGCCGCGGGAAGAGGTAATTGGCCTTTTGCTGGATGCGGCCGACCCGATCGATGCGAAGAATCCGGGCTATCAGGGATTGCTGGGCGCGGGAAGAGTTAATGTGTATCAGGCCATTGCACCCCGCTTTTTACCGGGGCTCAAAATCGTTCGCGATTCGATTGAATGGGATGATGCCAACGGCAATGCGCAAATCGATCCCGGAGAAACAGTGCGCATTTCCCTGCACCTTGAAAACGGGGCCAATTGGCAAGATGCGCATCAGGTAACCGTGACCGCCCATGTGGACGATTCTTTGGTGGTTATTCAAGACAGCGTCTTGCATCTCGGAGAAGTTCCTGCCGGAACGTGCGTGGATACCGAAGCGCAGGACTTTGTTTTTTCGATTCAACCGAGCCATTCGTACGGACGGTTTTCCATCCGGTTCGATGTAACCTGCAATCCCGATTCGTCACTCCCGTATGATGAAGCCTACACAGTCGATCTTCTTCTTTCTACCTATCAGAAAGGTTTCCCGAAAGACCACCTGGGAAGCCTTTTGCCGGTTAGCCTGTTCCGTTCCGAAAAAGAAAAGAAGAATTTTATCGTTTTTATTTCGTCCGACAAGAAGTTAAATTTACTCGACTCACAAGGAGAAGTGGTTTCGCCTTTTCCGTTGAGTCTCGAAGAATACCACCGCATTCCGCCCCTGATGGCCGACTTGAATAACGATGGCGAATCGGAAATTATGACGGTGAGTCAGCGGGGGAAAATTAAGGTTTTTACCGTGCAGGGAGATACCCTCTGGACACGGGATTTGGCCGAAACGGTTTACGGCAATGTGGCCGTGGCCGACGTGGATGGCGATAGTCTGCCCGAAATTGTTTTGGGCACCATGAACAAAAAATTGCATGTGCTGAACGAACGGGGCCGCGAGCAAGCCGGATTCCCCGTAAATGTCGGTTCGTTTGTGGAAAAGGGTGTGGCTTTAGGCGATGTGGACGGCGACGGTCGGAGCGAAATGGTTTTTGGTACGTTTGACCGCAAATTGCATTGTTTTAACGAGCAGGGAAGTGAAGAAGCGGGCTGGCCTGTGGAATTGGCCTCGCGGGCACGCTTTACTCCCGTGATCGCCCAGGATACGCAGGGGCGGCACATTTTTATCACGGATCGCGACAATCATGCCCTTTTATTTAATGGTAAAGGACAGGTTGAACTGGACACGACATTGGCCGTGCCCTTTGTTGTGCAACCCGCCTTTGGCGATGTAAATGGCGACGGGGTTGCCGAGGCCTTAACCCTCGATGAAGAAGGACGCATGTGGAGCTTTTCCACAAACGGAAAAGTGTGGAAAATTGAGATGAACTCGGCTGACAAGAATGCCGTTCCCCTTTCGGTGCTTAACGCCCGGCAAGAAGTCCGGTTGATTACGGCCAGCAACACGGGAACGGTTTGCATTACCGACGGAACGGGGCATGCTCTGCCTTTTGCCCCCATCCAGCTCGATCGCCCCGTAGCGACGCCTTTAACAATTGGCGATCTGGATAACGATGGAGACCTGGAAGTGTTGGGAGCAAACAGCGAGAGCCTTTTTGCCGTTGATTTACCGGATTCGCTGGATACCGCCGGCGGGTGGACAACGTTTATGGGCAACAACCAGCGTACGGGGTTTTATCGGGCTGCTCCTGCTACCGCCATTCGGGAAAAAGCTCCGGCACAGCTTCCGGCAAAGATGCGGATAACCGTTTTCCCCAATCCGTTTAATTTGGGTACGCAGGTTCGTGTGCATTTGCCTGCCTCGCTTTTGGGCTCGCCTTTGCGTGCTACCGTGTACGACATTCGAGGCCGCAAGGTTGCCACCTTATTCAACGGAAAAGTAAGTCAAACGAACTACCGTTGGTATTGGCGTGCAAAAAATTTACAGGGCAAAATAGTGAGCTCCGGCATCTATTTCATTATGATTTCTGTGCAAAATAGATTATTCGGCAAACAAGTTTTACTCATTAAATAAAAGGAGAAGCAGCAATGAAGAAAGTGTTACTATTTATTTTTGTGATGCTGCAATTGGTTTGGGCTACCGGGGGCTATTTTACGAACCGGGTGCTATTTTGCCTGGAACGTAGCCAGCCCGATTTGACCATTCTTTACGTAAAGGGCCAGCCGCGCACCAATGTGGATGCGCTTAATGTTTTGCTGGAAAAATATCAGGCAAAAATTCTGGAAAAGTGGTTAAAGTCTGCCGATGATCGTGATTTGGTGGGCGATGTGAACCTGAGCAAAGTTTATCGCGTGGAATTTGCCAGCGATTATTCTCCGCAGGAATTGCAGCAAATTAAAGACGAATTTGCTCATGTGCCGGGTGTGATTTCCGCGGATTTTGAATCGCGAAATTTTATTCTTGAAGAACCGCAGAACGATCCGTATGTGCCGAATGACGGACGCTACAGCGAACAGTGGTACATCAAAAAAATTATGGCCGATTATGCCTGGGGATTATGGGATGGCACGCCTGGCAGTGAAGATGTGTTGGTGGGTGTTGTAGATACGGGCATCGATTACGAGCATCCGGAACTGACAAACGTACTGTACATTAATCCCGGAGAAGACATCAACCACGACGGGCAGTTTACCAGTGCCGATTTGAACGGCGTGGACGACGACGGCAACGGCTATGTGGATGATGTACGCGGTTGGGACTTTGCCGACAATGATAACGACATTCGCCCCCCAAGTGCCGGGCAGGACGAAGCATTGAGTCATGGAACACATTGTAGCGGCATCATCGGTGCCGAAGCCGACAATTCCGAAGGGATTGCCGGAACGGCGTTTCGCGTAAAAATTATCGGTACCAAAAATTCCCGTGATGCCGATTCCACAACCTCCGAGCCGGGTATTTATTCCGGGTACGATGGCATTTTGTACACGGCAAAATTAGGCGCAAAATTCATTAATTGTTCCTGGGGCGGGCCGTACATGTCCAGCTACGAGCAGAATATTCTTGATGATGTTTCGGACAATTATGGAGCCGTGGTGCTGGGCGCCTGCGGAAACGACAATCATAGCAATGACGGTTGGGGAAATGCCCAATATCCTTCGGATTATTCCAAGTGTATTTCTGTGGCGGCAACCGATAATACCGATCACAAAGCTTCGTATTCCAATTGGGGCTCGGCTATCGATATTAGTGCACCGGGCGGCGAATATGGGGGCGGTTCGACTACGGCTATTTTAAGCACCATCCATTGGAATGCTGGCGGATATGCCTCCTGGGCCGGAACCTCTATGGCCACACCGGTGGCAACCGGGGCGTTTGCTTTGCTCAAGGCCTGGTTCCCCAATCAATCGCGTCAATGGTACATCGATCAAATTTTGAATAACGCCGATCCCATTGATGATTTAAACCCCGATTACGCAGGAAATTTAGGATCCGGTCGTGTGAATATTCATCACGCTATTGCGCGAAACAGCTATCCTTATTTGACGGTTGCTTCCTATACCATTCAGATTATTAATGACAACGGCGACGGAGAACTGAATCCCGGTGAAAGCGCAAAAATTACTTTAACCATTCAAAATGATCCGAATTATCAGGATGCGCACGGTGTGCAAATTATTGGCTCCTCGGATTCCGGATTCATTACTTTTACCGACAGCACGGCTTCTCTGGGGGATATTTCTGCGGGCGGTTCGGCGACCAATTCCAGTGATGAACTTATTTTCCAGGTCAGCCCGGATGCGCCACTCATGCCGTTGGATATTCAGATTACCAAAAAAGCCAATCAAACGGAAACCTACCCGTATTCCCACACAGAAGATATCTCTGTGCAGCCTTCATTGAATCAGGCCGGATTTCCGTTAAAAGGCAAACAAATTCCCGAGGCGGTTACCGTTGGCAATTTAACCGGCGATGACAATTTGGAAATAGCCTTTATTACCGATGCCGATAGTCTTTATGTGTGCGATTATCAGGGAAATATCCTTTCCGGCTTTCCCGTTTACCTGGACGGCAACGTTACTATGGCGCCCGTTATGGCCGATGTGGACGGCGATGGCGACAACGAACTGGTTATTGCCGAACGGAACGACTGCATTTTGAAGATTATTAACGCCGATGGGTCGATTGCTTTGAATCTTAATTTGGATGAACAAATTCGTAGCGAATTGACCGTAGCCGATTTGAACGGCGACGGCCAAAAAGAGATCATTTTTGGCACGATGAGTAAAAAATTACATGCCATTGAATCCGATGGCAGTGAGCTGAGCGGTTTCCCCTATTCTTACGCCTCGCAAATCGATAAAGGTGTGGCCGTGGGAGACGTGGATGCCGATGGCGAGCCTGAACTGGCCTTTGGTTTGGTGAACAGCGATTTCCATGTGATCAATGTGGACGGTACCGATTTGAGTGGTTTCCCGGTCGATTTGCCTGCGCGTCTTTCCAACAAGCCGGTGATTGTAGATGATCGCGGAACGATTAGTTTTATTTTAACGACAACCGGACGTGATCTCATTATTCTCGATATTAACGGCGCCGAGCAGCTACGCTATGATACGGTCGATCCCATTCAGTCGTCTCCCTCTGTGTGCGATGTGAACGATGACGGAAAACTGGAAATCGCTTTCGGTACCGATAATTCGACCGGAGATTACGGGAAGTTGTACCTGTTGGAATTCAATGGCGATACGCTGGCGCCCTTCCCCAAAAAATTGGATCGTCCGATTAACACATCCCCGGTATTTGCCGATCTGGACAACGATGGCAAGTATGAAGTAATGGTTAGCACCGAAGACGGACATATTTATTGTTATCGTTACGATGGTACAGACTACAATAATTTCCCGGCTCTTTTTTCGGGGGACCTGGACGGTTCCGGCGCTTTTCACGATATCGATCAGGATGGTGATTTTGAGACAATTGTGGGAGGCGATAGCGGCCTTTTTGTGATCGATTTGAAAGAGAGCATGGGCAATGAAAACGGAGTCTGGCAAGATTATCAGGCAAACATTACCCATACGAATTATTTGGAATACAATGGCCCTTCGGCCATCGAAGAAAACCGGAAAGAGCAAACGCCGCAAAATTTTGCCCTGCTGCAAAATTATCCCAATCCATTCAATCCGGTAACGACTATTCAATACACTCTGGCTAAAGCCGGGCAGGTAAAGCTGGAAGTGCTTAACATCAGAGGCCAAAAAATGCGTACTCTGGTGACCGGTCTGCAAAGCCCCGGCATTTACTCCGTGCGCTGGGATGCCCGTTCGGATGCGGGACAAAAAGTAAGCAGCGGAATTTACCTGTTCAAACTGTCGGTACGTACGACAGACGGGCAGACGAATTTTGTTCAGGAGCGAAAAATGGTTCTGCTGAAATAGAAATGCGTTTCTGAAAATAAAAAGGTTACGCCACAGAGTAGCCGACTATCCGTATTTGAGAGAGGGCAGTGCCCTCTCTTTTTTTTTAATTCCCTGCTGGAAGGAGGCTTTGAGCCCTTCTTTAACCCCTCTCATTAAAAAAGAATGGCATGCTGGTTTTTTGTCACGACCGAGCTTTCTTTAAACTAAAATTAAAAAAATCCAACAAATACTTGAAAATAACCTTTTTATATACGATATTTATTGGGCACAAAGCTTAATAGAGAAGGACCGATGACTCGTATCACGATGCGTCACACAGAGAAAATTCCTGAATTTGCAGTAAGCCTTTCTGTTCTCAATACCTTACCTCAAGCTATCCCCGTCCGAAACCTTGACTTTAATGCCGACAAATCATATATTTTGAGTGTGATAATGCGCACAATAAGTTCAAATAAAACCAAAGGAGGGGGCCTATGACTTAAGGTGTAAATACTTTTAGAATAGGTTTTAGTATTATGGTAGTGTTTTAATTTATTTGGAGGTTAAGGGATGTTCAAAAAAGTGCTTATCTTACTATTCGCTTTAGCTATGCCAATAATGGTCTTTGCCCAGTCATCGGGTAAAATCGTTGGTGTAGTTAAAGACAAAAAGACGGGTGAACCTCTGGCAGGCGTCAATATTGTCCTTCAAAACACCATGCTCGGTGCCACTACTGACGTTGACGGTTACTATGTAATCCTCAATGTACCTGTTGGAACGTACAATATTGAAGCAAGTTATGTAGGGTATCGCAAAGTTGTTGTCAATAACATTCGCGTGTCTGCAGGTATTACCACGGAACAAAATTTCGAGTTGGAACCCACCACTCTGGAATTGGGTGAAGTGATTACAGTAAATGCCGAGAGACCGTTGGTGGACAAAAACGTAACACAGAGTGTATCGAAGGTCACCAACGAACAGTTGGAAACGATCCCGGTACGTGGTATTAACAATATTTTGGCCTTGCAGGCCAGTGTTGTTGTGCAGGATGGTGCCGTTCATATTCGTGGTGGGCGTACCCAGGACAACGGATATTATCTGGATGGTGCTTCCACAATGAATATTATGAACCGTCAGAATTCGGTTCATGTAATTCAGGACGCTGTGGAAGAAATGCAGGTGTTGACCGGTGGTTACACCGCCGAATTTGGTGATGCCAATGCCGGTATTATCCGTACTGAATTGAAAACGGGTGGCCCGCAATTCCATTTTTCTTTGGATGCGCAAACCGATAAGTTTGCCAGTGAAGGCGAAAAATTCTTGAATACTTATTCGTATCGCGAACATATTATCGCCACCACGTTAAGTGGTCCTATTACCAAGAATTTGCGTTATTTCATCGCTTATGAAAATCAGGATGTGGGCGATTACGTAAAACGTTTTAGCAAAGGCTACAATTTCTTCTATGGTGATGGCGGCAATCTGGATCATCCGTTGGTTGATACCAACCCCAGAAATCCGCGTAACAATCCGGAAAGTCCGAATTTTCATCCCGATACGTTGAAAGCCGTTACCTATCCTGATGGTTTTACTCCGCACAACTGGTACAAACGTCACAGCGTGAACAGTACCCTGTTGTGGGATATGAAATCGTTTAAATTCCGTTTGAGCGGTGTGTACACGTTTACCAAGAGTTTTGGTACCAGCGCACCGATGTTGCAATTCCTCAACACGCGCGAACAACCGTATTATAGCCACAATTTGTTGGTAAGCGGTAAGTTTACGCAGGTATTGAATGCCAAAACATATTACGACTTAACATTAAGTTATTTCCTGAATATGGGCGAACGCCACGACGATTGGTTCGGAACCGATTGGCGTGCCTGGCGTGACAGCGCTAAAATTTATGAAAAGACCAATGGTGAGGTGGTCTATCGTGCGCCTTATGACCCAGACTATAACTACTTAATCAATGGCTTCCCCTTTGGACGCAATGGTACGTTGATGGCTGGTTACAGCAAGAACAAACAAACCTATATCGGTGGTGCGTTTGACCTGGTTAGCCAGTTTACGCGTAACCACGAATTGAAGTTTGGTGTAAGTGTTCGTCAATACACCATTCGTCAATACAGCATTAGCCCCGGCGTGATGAAAGAAGTTCAACGCTATGGTGGCGTAGAAGATTCCGTTCCTGTGGCGGTTGTTGCCGAATGGGCCGGCAATGTGTTTGGTTATGATTTGTGGGGGAACGAAATCGAAAGCGGTTTCGACGGCCCGAAAAAACCGGTTTTTGCCGCTGCCTACATTCAGGATAAAATCGAATACAAAGATTTAATCATCAATGCCGGTTTGCGTTTCGATTATTTCGATACCAAACAAAAAACTTTGAAAGATCCTCTTCGGGTGGAAATCGACAAAGAAAAACACCTGGTTAAACCCGACCAGTGGAAAGACATGGATCCTTTCATGTATGTAACCCCGCGTTTGGGTATTTCTTTCCCTGTTAGCGATCGTACCGTTTTCTACGCACAATATGGTAAATTCGTGCAAACCCCGAGTTTCGGTACGTTCTATTACAGCTCTTATCAATACGGACGTCAAATTGGTGGTGGATATTTTTACACCACACCGGTTGGTTTGGGTGTAACTCCTATTCGTACCACTTCGTATGAAGTTGGTTTCCGTCAGCAGTTCGGTCAATATGCGGCTATCGACATTTCCGGTTTTTACAAGAACGTAAAAGGCGAAATTCAGGCCGATCGTATTACCCCTGCAGCCGGTGCCGAAATTCAGGCTTACAACATTCTGACCAATGGTGACTTCTCGACCACCAAAGGTTTGGAATTCAAATTCCAGTTACGTCGTTTCAACCGCCTGATGGCTCAGTTGAACTACACCTATTCCAATGCGGAAGGTACGGGTTCCGGAAGCACTTCTTACATTTCTGCGGTTGACCGTCTCTCGCAGCGTCCGACCCGGTTGAATCCGTTGGATTTTGCTCAGAAACATCGTGGAACCTTAATGGTTGATTACCGTTTCGGTAAAAATGATGGCGGGCCGGTTCTGGAACAATTTGGCGTGAACTTGCTTTACACCTTTAACAGCGGCCATCCTTACACGTTGGTAACCACCTCCGGTGGACAGGCTGGTCCTTATAGCACTGGTGTAGATTACATGGCCGATACGCGTTCCCGCCGTGCTTTGGAACCGATCAACAATTCGACCACACCGTGGTATCACAGAATTGACTTACGTGTGGACAAATCGTTTAATATCACAGATAAGTTAAAAGCAACCCTGTATATGCGTGTTTACAATCTGTTCAATATCAAGAACGTGATTAATGTTTATCAGGTAACCGGTAGTGCCGAAGACGATGGTTTGTTGACAGGCCTGATCGATCCGGTAAGAACGGCTTCTTTTATCGCTTCGTACGGTGGTCAGGACTACGTAAAGATGTACAAAGCCATCAACCTGACCAATGGCCAAGCCTATTGGAACTACTTAGGCCGTCAATTGTGGGATCATCCACGTCAAATCTTCTTCGGTTTAAAACTGAACTTTTAATTCCGGTGAATTATGAAGAAGTCTAATCAGAGTTCAAAAACAGGGTGAGGAGAAAACATGAATAAAAGAATAAGTCGATTACTTCTGATCGTGTTGATTTTTGGGTTTATGGCGACCCTTGTGGGTACTCAGGCCTATGCCCGTGCAAAAGTCAACGAAGTCAGCGCGGTCGGATTGCAGAAAATGATGGGTGATAAAATTACCCAAACGATGAGTAACATCGGTAACTGGGGATTTTGGGTCAACTACGAAGGCCAGACCGGCCATGATCCTTTTACCGGTTCTGCCGGTGGTTATTATCCCCGCGGTGTAATGACCGCCATTTATATGGATGGTATCATTTGGGGTGCGTATCTTAAAGATCCGAACACGGGCGTTGCTTTGAGTGATACGCCGCGTGTAGGTGGTATCGGTTATCGTATCGGTACCATTCCCGGTTGGATTCAGGATGACGGTACTCCTGTAGCCAGTGATGATCCGCGTGTACGTATCTATCGTATTCGTGATGACTGGAGAAATTTGACTTCAGCTCAGGTCTTGAAAGAAGCCAGTGAGCTTTACAACGTACCCATCTCGGGTGTGACCGATGCTATGACTTCGGCCATTATTGCTCAGTATGCTGATGACTGGAAAAACTGGCCGGTTGATTTGGGCGCACCGTATTATGATGTGAATGGTAACGGTGTTTATGATCCCAAACTGGATGAAAACGGCTATCCGATTAAACCTAAATATGACAATGATGGGAATCTGATTGATGGTGGGGACTATCCCGGCATCGCTCAGGCCGATCAGGTGGTTTGGTTGGTTGTGAATGACCTGAATTCGGCAAAAGTTTTGAACCATTCCGGTAGTTTGCCGATTGGCTTGGAACTGCAAATCACTTTGTGGGCTTATAACCAGCCTAACAGCACTTTAGGTCAGATCGTATTCAAACGCTACAAACTGATCAATAAATCGGGTTACACGCTCGATTCCATGTTTGTCGCTCAATATTCCGACCCGGATATTGGTGACTACAGCGATGATCTGGTTGGTTGCGACACTACCTTGAGTTTGCATTTTGCTTACAACGGTCCGGTTGTTGATGCCGAATATGCCAAAGTGAACTTGCCGCCTCCCGCAGCCGGTTTCGACTTTTTCCAGGGCCCGATTGTACCGTCTGCTGGTGACACGGCTGTGTTTAATTTGAAATATGTTCCGGATCACAAAAATTTACCCATGACCTCTTTTGGTTATTTCGCTGCCGGCGGTTCGATTTCTGACCCGCCCATGGGTGTGATCGATTTTACCTTGCAATGGTACAATATGCTGAACGGGTACATCCCGACCAATGATCTTCAGAATCCGACGCCTTACACGGTTGGTAGTGGTCCCAGAGCTGGCGAACCTACCAAGTTCCCGCTGTATGGTGATCCTGTAACCGATCCGGAAGGTATCAACAGCGATATCGACGGTAAGGGAAGCAACATGGGACCTGGCGACCGCCGTATGTTTGCCGCAACCGGTCCTTTTACCATGGCTCCCGGTGACGAGCAAGAAATCGTTGTGGCTCTGGTTGGCGGTATGGGTGGTAATAACATCCAGTCTATTGCCGACTTGAAGAGTACCGATAAAGTAGCACAAAAAGTTTACGACGGATTGTTCCAGGTAATTCCGAAACCGCCTACAGCTCCTGACGTAAAAGCCGTTCCGTTGGATGACAAAATCGTCCTGAACTGGGGTTGGAACGTCGACCGTATCAAAGATACCGAAGAACGTAAGATCATCAACTACGAATTCGAAGGTTACAATATTTATCAGCTGCCTTCGGCTACGGCTAAAATCGGTGATCCCGGTGTAGTTCGCATCGCTACTTATGATAAAATTAACGGTGTGCGTATTATCAAATCGTCGATGTTCTCTTCGCAATACGGTACGGTGGTTGATCTGCCGGTACAATTCGGTTCCGACACCGGCATCAAACGCTTCTTTATCGTGAATAAAGACTACATTACGGGTAAACCGTTGTATCGTGGTTCGACCTATTACTTTGCAGTAACCGCTTACAATTATGACGGTACCCTGGTGCGTGACCGTGCGCTGGAATCTCCGGCAATCGTCCACGCAGTAACCGTACAGGATCCGAAACCGGGTGATCGCTATGAAGGCGATGCCGGTGAAGAAGTTGCCGTAACAAAAGACGGTAGTGATGACGGTGTGTGCAAAGTGATCGTTGTTGATCCTACGGCCACAACCGGTCATGATTACAAAATTTTCTTTACGGTTGATGAAGATACGAACTCTGCTACGTATGGTCAGACCGTTTGGAACTTGCAAGACCTGACCACCGGCGAAGTGGTTCTGAAAAATCAACCGCAGTCTGCAGATCCCAGTGCCAACGATCAATTGATTGTTGACGGTTTGCAGATTAAGGTTTCTGGCCCGGCTCCCGGCATTAAAGCCATCGTCGAGGTAGCCAATGGCAACGGTCCATTGCCGGCAGATCAATGGGATGGTGCCGGTACGCCTTTCCATGGCAACAATGTATGGCACAGCCTGAGTGCACCTGCCGATGCGAACCGCTTCTACATCAGTGCCGGTGGTGGAGCTGGTAATATTGAACGTATGGCTCGTAGCATTGCCAATGCCGAAGCACATGACTTTGAAATGCGCTTCACGGCTGATGGCGGAGTTTATGCCTGGTGGTATGATGCCGATACAGCTGCGGTCGTACCTTTTGAAGCCTGGGATGTTGGTATCCAAACCTATGATGATAATTCCGATGACGTACGTTGCTTGACCGGTGGTTATTCCGGTGGTTCGACGGTTGGTAGCTTTGATTTTGGTTACACCGATCCTGCTTTTGGTTTCCCTGCAACGGATTGGGTTTACTTCAGAGTGCCGACGGACGATCAAGGAACCTACGATGTCTTTAAGAAAGACGTATTTGATGACAAAACATTTACCTACGCTTGGTGGGGACACAGTAAAGAAGTTTTGGCCCGTATAATCATCTGTGATTTTGGCGGTGCCGGAACTCTGCCTGAGACCGGAACGGTGATTCGCTGGATTACGAATAAACCGCACTTGCTGACCACGACCTACACCTTTACTGCACCGGCTGCTACGCATGATGATAATCTGGCTAAGCAAGATGTCGAAAAAATCAATGTATTCCCGAACCCGTATTACGCTGCGAATCCGCAGGAACCCGATCGCTTCAACCGTTTTGTGACCTTTAACCATCTGCCGCAGCATGCGATCTTCCGCATCTTCACGCTGGGTGGTATACAGGTTCGCAAACTGGAAAAGAACGACGATACCCAATTCTTCCGTTGGGATCTGAAAAATGAAGCTGGCTTACCTGTAGCATCCGGTATGTACATTGTTTACATCGACATGCCTGAATTGGGTAAAACCAAAACGTTGAAGTTGATGGTTGTCCAGGGTGAACAGGTAGTTGAGTTCTATTAATGGATGCTTTTAATTTGCAGTGATAGGGAAAAAAGTTAGGGAGTTAAAATATGAATAAAAGTAAAATTTTAAACGGTGTTATTTGGGTTTTGCTGGTGCTCTTCCTTGCATCACTGCCTGTTTACGCTGGTGATGCAGACAGGATTGGTACGGCAGCAGGAACACAAGTTCTCGTTCCGGTCGGTGCCAGAGATCTTGCCATGGCAGGTTCTGACATCGTGTTTACCA
>CAYXUS010000145.1:0-44716 GCA_964468415.1 uncultured Caldithrix sp. | reverse complement strand
GTCTTCGGCATCTTCACGACGCCTTAAAATGCGCAGAACCAAATTGTAAATGCGTTCGCTATATCGATTGACCAGAGTGGCCAGAGCCGCCCGGTCTCCTTGTTTTGCTTTCTCGACTAATTCTTTTTCGTTGATTTCTTTTCCAGCCAATCGCTTTCATTCCTTTTCTGATGATAGAAATGGTTTTGATGATACAATTTTTTAAAGTAAAGAATTTATTAAATGAAATACATTGCAACAAATTTTTTAATTTTTCGTTCCTTTTTTCGGAAATTTTGCTTTTTTCTTAATGTTTTACAGCGAAAATATTTTTTAAAATGGAATAAGCTCTTTTCCTTTTTGGTTCTGTAACTTGAATGAATCTTTGTGCATCAAAGGACAAAGTTAGAATACGTATTATCGTAAAAACAGTAAAAAAAATAGAAAGCAGGAGATTGATATGTCAGATGCGAAACACTACCGAGTTGTGATTATCGGTTCCGGTCCCGCAGGATTAACCGCAGCCATTTACACGGCACGTGCCGAATTGAACCCTTTGGTATTAGAAGGGAATGAACCGGGCGGCCAGTTGACCATTACCACAGAAGTGGAGAACTACCCCGGTTTCCCTCAGGGTGTTCAAGGCCCGCAACTTATGCAGGATATGCGCGAGCAGGCCGTCAAATTTGGCGCAGAAACAAAATTTGAGATGGCCCAGGAAGTTGATTTTTCCAAACGTCCTTTTACCATTAAAACCGATGATAATGTGTACACGGCCGATACGGTGATTATCGCCACCGGTGCCTCGGCCCGCTGGTTAGGGTTGGAATCGGAAAAACGTTTGCAGGGGCGGGGCGTTTCGGCTTGCGCAACCTGTGACGGTTTCTTTTACAAGGACAAAGATGTGGTTGTTGTTGGCGGTGGCGATTCGGCCATGGAAGAAGCTACCTTTTTGACCAAGTTTGCGCGTAAGGTGACCATCGTACATCGTCGTGACGAATTCCGCGCTTCGAAAATCATGATCAAAAAAGCCGAAGAAAATCCCAAAATCGAATTCGCTTTGAACAAAGTGATTACCGAAATTTTGGGCGACGAATTTGTAACCGGTGTGCGGTTGAAAGATACTAAAACCGGAGAAGAAAGCGAAATGAAGGTGGACGGCGTGTTTTTAGCTATTGGCCACACCCCCAATACGGCCATCTTTAAAGGCCAGCTTGAATTGGACGACGCAGGTTACATCAAAACCGCACCGGGTACCACGCGCACCAATATCGACGGGGTTTTTGCAGCCGGCGACGTACAGGATCGCATTTACCAGCAGGCGGTTACCGCTGCCGGAACCGGATGTATGGCTGCATTGGATGCCGAAAAGTTTCTGGCCGAACACGAATAGAGCCATGGTTTGCAACAAAAAAGGCAGGTAGCTACCTGCCTTTTTTGTTTTTTTGCCCTTGCAGCAGCAATTTGCTTTCCGCTTCACATCAAAGCCATCCGTACAAAATGTCTCTCAGCACATCGGCGGTTACCTGCTTGCGATATTCCCGCGTAGAACGCACATCGCTGATGGGATTGATTTCGGTTTTTAAGGTTTCCGCCGCCTGCTCAATGGAAGCTTCGCGCAACGCTTGCCCCAGCAAAACCCGTTCGGTTTTTTCGTGCCGCTTAATAACCGGGGCCACACTGCCGCTGGCAATGCGCACGTCACCAATCTTATTCCCCGACTTGAGCAAAAGCACGGCCAGACTCAGCTTACTGATCGCCAAAGCTTCGCGTTGTCCCACCTTGCGGAAGGCCCACAAATACCCGTCATCCGGAAGCCAGGGAATCTCAATAAAAGCAATGTACTCATTTTTTCGCAAAAGTGTTTGCCCCGGCCCGAGCATCATCTCATTCACTGCCACCCGGCGAAATGAACCGTTCTCACGGGGGCCGATGAGCAACTGCGCATTCAAAACCGCCAGAACGGGCAACGTATCTCCGGCAGGCGAAGCATTGGCAATATTGCCTCCAATGGTACCCCGATTCTGAATTTGCACAGCCCCGATGTGGCGGCAGGCTTCCGTTAGCAACGGCAGGCGTTTCTGCAAAACGGAATGACGAATGATTTCCCCGTAGGGAACGGCTGCGCCAATGCGCACCCCGTCTTGTCCCGCTTCGATTTTTTGGTGCAGTGCTGGTACGGCAGTCAAATCGACGATGTGAGTGGCACTGAGCCATCGTTCCTTTTGCACCAATAAATCGGTGCCTCCCGCCACAAAGGTCCAGCTCGCTTCATTTTGCCGCAATTGCGCATCCAGCTCGTCTAACGATTGGGGACGAAAAATTTGCACGTTATTTTCCATAGGGCCATTCCTTGTCAAATCGTTGTTTTAATTCGCTGTGTTCGGCCAAATCTCTTACGGCCTCCACAATTTTCGTGTAACCGGTACAGCGGCACAAATTACCGGCCAGGGCTTCCTGCACCGTTTTCTCCTCTACCGCCGGTGCTTCACGCTCCTTTAAAAACGCCACGGTAGAAACCACAAATCCCGAAAGACAAAATGCACATTGCACCGCCCCGTGTTCCAGATAGGCACGCTCAATTTCTCCGAAACCCGACCATTTTTTCAGTCCTTCCAGCGTCACAATTTCGTGCCCCTGGGCCTGAAAAGCCGGCACCAAACACGAATTCACATTTTTGCCGTCAAACAGCACGGTGCAGGCGCCGCATTCTCCGTTACCGCAGCCTTCTTTGACCGAGGTTAAATTTAAATCATCCCGCAAAACATCCAGCAAACGTTTTTTGGGCGAAACATCTAACGTCACTTGCTGACCATTTACAGTAAACGTAAGTTCCATCGTTCATTCCTTTGCTTTTTTCATCGACTGCACCAGTCGGAACAAATCCTCCGGCATTAGCGGAATTTTATTAATGGGGCGTTCGAAAATCATACGCAACGACGAAATAACCGCCGGAGCTGCGCCTACCAGCGGAAGCTCTCCCAACCCCTTGGCACCAAACGGCCCAAAAGGATAAGGATTTTCCATGATCTTGATATCCATCAGGGGAACGTCCACCGCCGTGGGAATAATGTAATCGGTAAAACCGTGCACATTCAATTCCCCTTCCCGGCGTTCGATTTTTTCATAAATGGCGTAGCCGATACCCTGCACCGAACCGCCCTGAATTTGGGCAATAGATTGGTCGTAATTAATCGCCTTGCCGATCTCGTGCGTGGTGTAGTAGCGTGTTACTTTTACATTGAATGTAATGGGATCCACCTCCGTTTCGGCCACGGCTGCCGCCCAGGAATACACGGGATAGGCATCGCCCTGCCAGCGTTCTTCGTCAAAACGGACAATGGGCGGATGGCGATATTGTTTCTCCACCATAATCCCGGCGTAACGCTGGGCAACTTCTTTAAAAGGAAAAATGTAATCGTTTCCGTAAAAATATCCCAGACGATATTCGAACGCACAGGCGTATTCTTCCTGCAGAAAATCGATAAACGTATTGATCAGTTCCTGGCCCGCATCCGCAATAATACTGCCCACAACCATCGTGCTGCGCGAAGCGACCGTTGGCCCGGAATTGGGAACCACATCCGTACTCACCTCGGCCAGTAAAACATCCTCACGGTCGATGTGCAGCGTTTCGGCCAGAATATTGCGAAATGCCGTTTGTTGCCCCTGCCCCATCTCGGTTTGGGCAGAATAAATGACGGGTTGCCCGTGCTCATTAACCTTGATTTGAATTTTTCCCTGAATGCGGTTTTCCCCGTTCCCGGTAAAACCCGCGCCATGTAAAAAGAGCGAAATTCCGATCCCTTTCAGCACATCTCGTCCGGGCACTTTCGGATAACGCCCCGCGCGCAGGCGTTCCAGAATGGGACGATTCCATTCTTTGTATTCCTGCAATTTGCGTTCGTATTCACTGCGCTCCAAAACATCGTAAAAAGTTTCTTTGTTCGAAACACTGTAACGCAGCACCTGCCCGGTTGCCGTAGTTTGGCCCTTGTCAATCAAATTGATTTCACGCACCTTGTGCGGCGGTATTTGCAACCTTTGGGCAATCTCTTCGATGAGCATCTCCATCGAAAATACTCCTTGCGGCCCGCCAAATCCCCGAAATGCCCCGCTGGGGACCGTGTTGGTAGCCACCACCTTGGCATTAATGCGGACGTTGGGAATAAAGTAATTTCCTCCTACCGTCAGGGCCGTTCGGGCCAAAACCACCGGCGAAAGCGTTACGTAAGCGCCGCCGTCCAGATAGATGGTAAATTCCGCCCCTAAAATTTTTCCGTTCCGATCCACATACGCCACATTACGATGGTGAGACGGATGGCGCTTGGTCGTGTAGCGCACGTCTTCTTCCCGATCGTAAAACATTGCTACCGGACGATCGGCCCTGGCCGCCAAAAGTGCGGCATGTGCCGCCAAAAGCGAAGGAAAATCTTCCTTCCCCCCAAAGGCGCCGCCGGTAGTGGCGTGCACCACCGTAATTTCCCGCTTTCCGGCAAATAATTCGTCCAGCGCACTTTTAATGTAATAAGGGCACTGCATGGAACCTTTGAGAATAAGCTTTTTGCCAATGGGAATGGCTACCATGCCCTGGGGCTCCAAATACACATGTTCCTGAAATCCCGTTTCCGCCTCCATTTCAACCACGGCAAAAGCATTTTTACGCGCTTCTTCCAAATCTCCACGTTCGATGTGGATGTGCTTAAAAACATTGTCCGAACCATAAAGTTTGACAGAACTGTTTTCTGCTTCGAGCATGTTTTCGATGAACGGCAATGGCTCGTACTGCACGTGCACATGCCTGCAGGCTTCCCGTAGCAACTCCGGATCTTCGGCTGCAAGCAACGCTACCGGTTCTCCCACATAATTCACCTCTTCTGCGGCCAAAACCGGCATGTCTTTTTCAATAATAGCCACATAATTGCGGGTAATGTCTTTGGCGGTTACCGTAACCACCTGCGACCAATCGAAGACAGGGTCGAAGCGAATGCTCAAAATTTTTGCGTGGGGATGCGGACTACGTATCGTTGTTCCGTACCATAAATCCGGAATGTGTTCATCGCGAATGTAACGCGCTTCACCCCGTAATTTGCTTAAAGCGTCTACGCGGTAATCTTTAGGATTGGGTTTCATAGAGCTCCCTTTTCACACTAAAATACATTTCGGGAAATTTACAGCACAATTTAATAAAAAAACGATTAAAAATCTTGGGAAAATAGAAGACGTAACCCCGAAAAAGTTCCAACCGCTTTTCCCCGCCTTAATTTTTTCGGGAAGCGCCTTTTACTTTTGCCCGCTTCTCATTAAATTGAGCGCAAGACAAAAACAGGAAAGGTCTGGCCACATGGACGATTATCCACTGGCTACGTTCGATTTGAAATTTAAAAGGCAAGGCATTCGTTACCTGTGCGGCGTTGACGAAGCCGGCCGCGGCCCCCTGGCCGGACCTGTAGTTGCCGCTGCCGTCATTTTGCCCTACGAACCCATCCGGGCCATTAACGATTCCAAAAAACTGGCGGAAAAACGCCGAAACTTTTTGAATGACCTCATTCGGGAACGGGCCATCGCCTTTAGCATTGGTCTGGCCAGTGTGGAAGAAATCGATCGCTTGAATATTCTACAGGCTACCTTTCTGGCCATGCAACGCGCCGTGCGACAACTGGCACTTCCCCCGGAATACATTTTGGTGGACGGCCGCGATTTTCCGTCTCTGACGCACGAGCTCGCAGATGGTCCTATTAAGGGAAGCCCGCTCATTAAGGGCGACGGAACTTCTCAGGTTGTGGCGGCCGCTTCCATTTTGGCCAAAGTTTTTCGCGATGCGCTTATGCGAAACTATGACCGCGAATTCCCGCAATACGGATTTGCCCGGCACAAGGGATACGGCACAAAAGAGCATCGCCAGAAAATTGCAGAGCTGGGCCCTTGCCCCCTGCACCGAAAAAAATTCATTCAAAACATTCTGGCCCAGTCCCGCCAGAAATCCCTCTTTTAATGTTCCCCGGGAATAATCAAATAAACATCCCTTTAATAAAAAGACAAATTTCAAAAATAAATTTGCATTAACAATAAAAAAGCTGTATTATTTAATAATGATTATTACTTATTAAGAAACAGAAGCAAAAAATGGAACTTCAGGAAAAAATTCAGGAATTCATTCGCAAATGCCGGGAAAATCATTTGAGCGTTACGCCGCAACGGTTGGCTATTTACAAAACCATTGCCAACGACCACTCCCATCCCAACCCGGAAGCAATTTACAAACGCGTTAAAGAAGAATTCCCGACCATTTCGTTTGCCACGGTCTACAAAACGCTGGAAACGTTTGAAAAGCACGGGCTCATTTCCATGGTAACCACCATTCACAACACCGTGCGGTACGATCCGATTACCGAGCCACACCACCACGCCATTTGTATTAAATGTAAAAAGGTGTTTGATGTGTTTGATGACGAATTGAATCACCTGAAAGTCCCGGATGCGGTTACGGAAAACGGAAACCAATTTTTGAACTATTCCATTCAATTTAACATTATTTGTGCCGAATGCCGGAATAAATAATATTTTTTTTGCGTATTATATGATAATTATTATTACATAAAAATAATTTAACAAAAAAAAGAAAGGAGTTCTTAAATGGAAGAACAAGTATTCAACATGCCACGTATTAACGAACCGGCCCCGAACTTCACGGCCAAAACCACACACGGAGAAATCAAACTTTCCGATTACGAAGGACAATGGGTGGTGCTCTTTTCGCACCCCGCCGATTTTACCCCGGTGTGTACTACCGAATTCATCGCCTTTGCCAAAAAATTCGGGGAATTCAAAAAACGCAACACGCAGGTAATCGGCTTGAGCATCGACAGTGTTTATTCCCACCTGGCCTGGGTGCGTAATATCGAAGACAACTTTGGGGTCAAAATTCCCTTTCCGGTGATTGCCGATCTGGACATGAAAGTCGCCAAATTGTACGGCATGGTCCACCCCGGCGCCTCGGATACTTCCGCTGTGCGTGCCGTGTTTGTTATTGACGACAAAGGGGTTTTGCGGGCCATGATTTACTATCCGTTAACCAACGGGCGAAGCATCGACGAGGTGCTGCGCATCGTCATTGCCTTGCAAACTTCCGATCAATATCAGGTAGCAACCCCCGAAAACTGGCAACCGGGCGACAAAGTGATCGTTCCCCCACCGGCTACCCAGGAAGAGGCCGAAAAACGCAAAGAACAGGGTTACGATTACGTGGACTGGTACTTCAGTAAAAAATCATTGTAATTAAAGGAGAAATTCATGGAAAACAAACAACTCATTCATAAGCTTAACCGCAATGTGGCCAATTTGCAGGTGCTTTACGTAAAACTGCACAATTTTCACTGGAACGTAAAAGGGCCGCAATTTTTACACATGCACGAATTGACGGAAAGTTACTACAATTACGTGGCCGAACAATTCGATGCCGTGGCCGAACGAATTTTACAAATGGGCGAAAAACCGCTTACCACATTAAAGGAATATCTGGAAAACGCCACGCTCAAAGAAGAGAGCGGCAAAGACTTCGAACCGTCCTACATCGTGGAACAGCTGCTGAACGATTTTTGCACGCTTAAAAACGATTACAAAGAAATCTCGGAGCTGGCCGCTCAGGCAGGAGACACAACAACGGCCGCGCTGGCCGATGACAATGTGGTCTGGCTGGAAAAAGCCATCTGGATGTTAAAAGCCACACAAAAATAAACCCAGGGCCCGGTTTCCCGGGCCTTTTACCTCCCTTCGGGGAAAAGGAGAAAAATCATGGCAAAAGTAGCAAGAGAAATGGTCGAACGTGCCGGCATTAACGTGGATGAGCTGGTACAACTGTTGGTCAAAAATGCCGCGGCCGAATTAACCACATACTATTACTACACCATTTTGCGGGTCAATCTAATCGGTTTGGAAGGCGAAGGTTTAAAAGAAATCGCCGAAACTGCACGCATTGAAGATCGCAATCATTTTGAGGCTTTGGTACCCCGTATTTACGAATTGGGCGGAGAATTGCCCAAAGACATGAAAGCCTTTCACGACTTTTCCGCCTGTCCGCCCGCCACATTGCCGGAACAGGCACACGACGTGCAGGCTATTTTAAAAGTTTTGGTTAATGCCGAACGCTGTGCGGTACGCGGCTACACCCACATTTGCAATATTACGGCCGGAAAAGATCACCGCACCTATGATCTGGCATTACGCATTTTGAACGAAGAAATCGAACACGAATCCTGGTTTTCCGAATTTTTGGGTGAAGGCCCTTCGGGACACTTTTTACGTGTGGGCGAAACTTCACCCTTCGTTTCAAAATATTTGAAATAAGGCCTTGTGTTCATGGCAAAACAAACGTTTACTTTGCAGGAATTGCAATCCTTTGATGGCAAGAAAGGGCGACCGGCTTACGTTGCCTTGCAGGGCAAGGTGTACGATGTTTCTGCCAGCTTTTTGTGGAAAGGCGGGCAGCACTTTGTAGGGCATGCCGCCGGAAGCGATTTAACGGAAGCATTAGGGCACGCTCCGCATGGCAAAGAATTGCTGGAACGCTTTCCCGTAGTGGGAAATTTAAAAAACAGATAACGACAACCTCCCTGCATAGCTCCCCGGCCCGGGTACTACCCGGGTTGGCTCCCAGGCCCGGAAGAAATTTACTTCCGGGCCTTTTTGTAACAGCATTCGACCTTTGCTCGTGCGCTTTTTCGTGGTTCTAAGATTCAAACAAATCCTTTTTCATCCGTTCAAATTCTGCCTGCGAAAGTTCACCGCGGACGTAGCGTTGCTTCAAAATTTCCAGAGTACTGGTCTCCAGGCCTTCATTCGAATCAAAGTTTTTGAAATACTTTTCACTACGGCGTCCGTTGAACAAACTAAAAACACCCCAACCGATAAGCACAATAACAAGGACCCAAAGAAGCCCCATAAATCCCATTCCAAACATCATGATTTCCCCCTTTTTCTTTTTGCTTTTGCACAGTTAATTGCAATGCCCGTGCCAGCGTATCGAATTATCCATCAACCTGTTGTTATTTAACAAGATAAAAAAACCACCCCAAAAGAATAATTAAAGAATAGTCTGCAAATGATGTTGAAAGTGCAGAATAGTCAACAAGCAAACGCCTTTTGGCGGCACCCCAAACATTTTTACAAAGGCATGGCCGGGCCTCTTGCGTGAAAATCCGTATTTCCAACGAAAAGTGGAAATCTGAGCACGTAAATATTATATTCTGTTAAAACCTTAATAACTCTTTGCTGGAAAAACATCAATCTTACGAAGGAGGATGCCACAAATGGAGTACACCTACAAGGAACTAAAACACAAAACGGTTGCCGAATTGCGAGAAATTGCCGCCGGTTTGGGAGACGCCTTAAAAGGCTACACGCAGATGAATAAAGAGCATCTGCTGGAAGCGATTTGCAAAGCACTGAACATTGACATGCACGAGCACCATGCTGCCAAATTAGCCAACAAAGGAAAGATCAAGGCCCAGATCAAAGCGCTTAAAATAGATCGTGACAAAGCAATTGAAGCAAAAGACTACGTACAATTAAAGAAAATCCGCAGAGAAATCAAAAAGCTAAAAAACAAACTGCGCAAAGCAGTGGCCTAAATAAAAAGGCGGGAAATTCCCGCCTTTTTTTATCCTTCGGTTTTATTGTCCGGATGCCAATCGCTGGTTTCGGTTAAAATTTTCTCCATGCGTTTTACCAGCTTGTGCGGATCGGTAAGATAACCTTCCATCAACAAAGCGCCTTCGTACAATTGCTCAACGGCTTCCGTCAGGAACGGATCTTTCGGATCATTTTTGTAAATATTCAGCAAGTTCCTAATAAGCCGATGGTCTTTATTGATTTCAAAGATTTTTTTGGGAATGCTTTCATCCTTGTTAATCAACTGCATAATCTTTTGCATTTGCGAGGTCATTTGTCCATCCGGGCTCACCAAACAAGCCGGACTGTCTTTGAGACGTTTGGAAATCCGCACTTCGGTCACCCGATCGCCCAAAATATCGCGCATCTTTTCCAGCAATTTGTTCAGAATTTTTTCCTGTCCTTTACTCAGGGCTTCCACTTCTTCATCCGGTTTGTGCACATCTTCGTATTTTTCAAGCTTGGAAATATCGGCGTGCTCCACGGCAACAAACTCATACTCGTTTTTGTATTTGCCCAAACCGGTCATCACAAATTCATCAACCGGTTCGTACAAATAGAGCACCTCCACGCCTTTACGCTTAAAAATTTCCAGATGCGGATCATTCTCCAGAGCGTCGCGACTGGGACCGGTGATGTAGTAAATTTCTTTTTGCTCCGGCTTCATGCGCGAAACGTATTCGGCCAACGAGGTTAACTCGCCTTCTTTTTCCAGCGCGGAGGAATCGAAACGCAAAAGCTCGGCAAATTTTTCCTGATTGGCGTAATCCTGATAGCCCAGCTTGAAGAACTTGCTGTGCTCTTTCCAGAACTTTTTGTACTTTTCCGCATCGTTTTTCGCCATCTTTTCAAGATGGGAAAGCACCTGTTTGACCAGAACCTGCTTAATCTTGGCCACAATTTTGTTCTCTTGCAGCGTTTCCCGCGAAATATTCAGCGGAATATCCGGCGAATCGACCATTCCTTTGATAAAGCCCAAATATTCCGGCAAGAGATCGGGAAATTTGTGTTGAATGAGCACGCCCCGCACGTACAAATCCAGGCCGATGTCTTCTTTGTTGATCCCGAATAAATCGTAGTTTTTCTGCGGGATGAACATGATGCTGCTAAACTGTACCGGTGCGTCGATGGAAACGTGAATCCAATCCAGCGGCGGTTCGGGATCGTAGGTCAAAAACTTGTAAAATTCTTCGTATTGTTCCTTTTTAATACTCGATTTGGGCTCCCGCCAGATTGCACGCAGCGTATTGACCTTTTCACCGTTTACCTTAATGTCAAAGTTGATGAAATTGGAATGCTTTTTAATAATTTCTTTTACCCGCCAATCTTCGGCAAATTCTTTGGCGTCGTCTTTCAGGTGCACTTCCACCGTGGTACCGCGTTTGACGGGTTCATCCAACTCCATAACCTTAAAACTGCCCTGGCCGTCCGAAATCCAGCGTACCGGGGCGGCATCTTTTCGAAACGATTTGGAAGTAATCACGACCTCTTTGGCCACCATAAACACCGAATAAAAACCCACGCCAAATTTACCGATGATATTGGCCACATCTTTGGCATCGGTTTCCTGCGACAATTGCTTCAGAAAATCGGCAGATCCGGAACGGGCAATGGTACCGATATTGGCGGTAATTTCATCTTTGGTCATACCGATTCCGGTATCGCTAATGGTCAATATGTTTTTGTCTTTGTCCGTTTTAATGTTGATTTCCAGAGGGAGATCTTTGTCAATCACTTCTGTGCCCCGTGTCATTTCAAAGCGCACCTTGTCCAGGGCATCCGAAGCATTCGAAATCAATTCGCGCAAAAAGATTTCGCGATTGGTGTACAGCGAATGCACCAGAATGTCCAGCAATTGATTCACTTCTGCTTTGAATTTGTAGGTTTTGGCTTTTTCCGGCATAGGTTTCTCCTTTTATTCCCATGGTTTAATAAACTAACTTACTAATTTTTATTGTGTTAAATTGGATGCAATTTTGTGAAAAGAGTTACAGTTTATTTAAGTTCCCCGAGGAAATACCCACCACTGCACGGGCCTCAATGCCCCCGATTTTTCAAATATCTTTTGAGTTCTTTGGCCGCAATGCCATCTCTCTGTTGATTTACTTGACTTAATCCCTAAGTTGTTCTATTTTTTCTTAACTAAAAAGCTGGAAACGACGATGAGAAAGTTCTTCTTTTTTTTCTTTTGGAGTCTCCTAATTACCACAAATTTAGTGGCACAACCCGTGCACAGAATTGTTCTTGACGGGGTGATCAATCCCGTAGCCACCGAATACATTCAAAAATCCATTCAACGCGCCGAAGAAAACGGAGCTCAGCTGCTGGTCATCGAATTGGACACGCCGGGTGGTTTAATGGAATCGATGCATCAAATCGTAAAGGCCATTCAGGCTTCGCGTGTACCCGTGGCGGTTTACGTGGCACCTTCCGGAGCACGGGCGGCTTCGGCCGGTGTGTTTGTCACCTACGCAGCACACATCGCAGCTATGGCCCCATCGACCAACATCGGTTCCGCGCATCCTGTGTTCGGCAGTAGTCCCATGGGCGGCCAGCCTGACAGTATGATGAGCAAAACCATGCTGGAAAAAGTAACCAACGATGCCGTCGCCAAAATCAAAAGTCTGGCCGCAAAACGCGGCCGAAACGGGCAGTGGGCCGAAAAAGCCATTCGGGAAAGTGCCAACATCACCGCCGAAGAGGCCGTCAGGCTGCATGTGGTTGATTACCTGGTACCCACGCTGGATTCGCTGTTGAAAGTAATCGACGGGAAAGCCGTAAAACTGGATAACGGACAAAAGGTGGTGCTGCACACGGCACAGGCTCCGATTATTACTTTCCGAATGAATTGGCGCCAGCGTATTTTAGACACCCTGAGCAATCCCAACATCGCGTACATTTTACTCATGCTGGGCATTTACGGCCTGTTGTTCGAACTGTACAATCCGGGATCGATTTTGCCGGGAGTGGTGGGAGGCATTTGTCTGATTCTGGGACTTTACGCCCTGCAAACTTTGCCGGTAAACTACGCCGGAGTATTGCTCATTCTTTTTGCCGTAATCTTGTTTTTACTGGAAATAAAAATACCCAGTTACGGTTTACTAACCATTGGAGGGGTTATCGCATTGATCATGGGAAGTGTCATGTTGTTTGACAGTCCTTTGCCATTTTTGCGGGTTTCGTGGCAAGTTATTACCTTTGTCGTTATTTTAAGCGTACTGTTTTTTGTGTTTGCCATTGGCATGGCTGTCAAAACCCATCGCAAAAAACCGACCACCGGGCTGGTCGGTTTGATCGGAGAAATCGGCGAAGTGTTCAATCCGCTTCGGCCCGAGGGCACCATCAAGGTGCACGGAGAATTCTGGCGGGCCGTCTGCGATGTGCCCTGTAAAAAAGGGCAAAAAGTCCGGGTGATTGGCTACGATAAACAAACCTTAACGTTAAAAGTGGTTCCCTACCAGACCGAACCGCAAGAGAACGGAAAGTAAATTTAAAAATAGAGGAGGCAAAAAATGCCACAATTATTGCTGACCCTAATCATATTTGCCATCATACTTCTTTCCAGTTCCATTCGCATTTTAAAAGAATACGAACGGGGCGTCATCTTCCGCCTTGGTCGCCTGGCAGGCGCCAAAGGCCCGGGAATTATTTTCCTGATCCCGCTAATCGATCGCATGGTTAAAGTTAGCCTGCGGACGGTGGTCATGGACGTTCCGCCGCAGGATGTTATTACCAAAGACAACGTTTCCGTTCAGGTGAATGCCGTACTCTATTTTCGCGTGGTTGATCCCGAGAAATGTGTGGTCGAGGTAGAAAATTATTTGTTTGCCACCTCGCAACTTTCGCAAACCACCTTGCGCAGTGTTGTGGGACAAATTGAACTGGACGAGTTGCTGACCGAGCGCGATAAAATTAACGCCCGTTTGCAAGAGATTATCGACCAGCATTCCGACCCCTGGGGCATTAAAGTTTCGCTGGTAGAGGTAAAACACATCGATTTACCCGAAGAGATGAAACGCGCCATGGCACGTCAGGCCGAAGCCGAACGGGAACGCCGGGCGAAAATTATTGCGGCGGAGGGTGAATTTCAGGCTGCCGACAAGCTGACGCAGGCCGCCAAAATCATCGAAACCAGCCCTTCGGCTCTGCAATTACGCTTTCTGCAAACCCTGATCGAAATCGGCGCGGAAAACAATTCGACCACCATTTTCCCGGTACCCATCGATCTGTTTAAACCCTTTTTAGAAAAAGGTATTCTGGAAACCGTGGAAAAACTAAAGCAAGAAGCCAAAGCGGCCGAAGATAAATAGAGTTCCGGCTTCACTTGCAAAAAAAAAATTAATTTTTGACGACACATTAATGTTATAGACACAATTTGTGGAACTGACGAGATTGAAGGAATACTTGCTGTCTCTGTAAACAATTTCTTACATGACGACAAAAGAATTCTGCCAACTGGTATATATCAATCTCCATTGGACTAAACCCGTTTCACCTGAAAAAGGTAGCAATTTTTCATTTTGTGTAAAACAGCAGGAAGGTGTGGTTATTACCTCCTTCCTCACCTGTAGTTTGGAAAAGCGCAGGAGGCTGATGTCAACTTCGGTTGACAAAATCGTGTCTCTATTTGATGGCAGACGCCGGGCCAGGGGCCAAGGCAAAGTTAGGCTCTTGTCTGCGTGTTTGATAGCTATTTTATTAAACGCATCAAAACATTTAGACATGGTATTGTTAAAAACCAAAGGACGTATGAAAAGAACTATTATGGATCGTCAGCGAATGTTTTCTTTCCCGTTATTCCTGCTCCGCCTGATGCCCCGGGCAGAGGGAATTCCTATATCATTTTGGAATTTGATTTTAATGCATCATAAATTTTTAGAATCGTCTGCTCTTTGTACAATTAAAGCTTATTGATCTTTTTCTTCGCTTAAGCTAATTTTTCAAAAAAGGTATGCGAATATATCTAATACCTACTCAGGCATAGCAGAAACGGAGGCAATGTATGATCGAATTTTCCAATGAAGAAGACAATCCATTTAGTCAAAAATATAATGCGATTCTTAAAAATCTAAGGATGTGCATTTATTGGATTTCTCCCGAGAAGCGTTTATTATTCATATCTCCTACCTGTTCGGAAATAACCGGTTATTCGGCGCAAGAATTTTACGAAAATCCTGACAAATTATTTTCAATCGTATTCCCAGAAGACCGCGAAACAATTGGCACGTCGGCCTGCTACTCTCATGAAAAGAATAAAACACATTATGGGATATTCCGGATCACCACAAAAAAGGGCGAAATACGGTGGATTGAACACGAATGCCAGCCGTTTTATGACGAAACGGGTACTTTTAAAGGGAATATTGGAATTAACAGAGATATTACTTATCAGAAAGGCAAAGGCAATATTGCCAATTTGCAACACATCTTTAATTCTGCGGTAAACAATATCTTTGATAATTTAAATTTGTTGATTATCATTTCAGATGCGAAAAGAAGAATCGTTTGGGTTAATTCTATCGTAAAAGATTTCTTCAATTTCGAGCCTGCCGAGTTACTTGGGAAAGATATCAATGATTTGCTCAAAAAGCATGGAGCCGAAATTTTTGAAAACGCTAAAGTGGTAACAAAACAACTGCTGTCAAGCTACAAAAAGAATGCAGAGATAAACTATCTTGAATGCCATATTCTACCAACTAAAAACAGAAAGGAACGTTGGTTAGGTTATCGGGGCATACCCATTACCTCCGGCTTATACGCCGGTGGCCGGCTGGAATATTATGCCGACATTACCGACCGCAAACAAATTGAAGACGAGCTAAGAGCAAGTGAAGAAAAGTTCCGCCTGCTTGTTGAAACAAGCCCTGACACAATTAGTTTAATGCGACTAAAGGATGGAAAGCTTGTTTTTCTCAACGACAGCTTCAGCACACTAACGGGATATTCACCAGAGGAGGTATTGGGAAAATCGACAAGCGAATTTGATATTTGGGCAAATCCGGAGGACCGGGAAAAGTTCGCACAGCTGATTAGCACAAAAAAGAAAATCCGCAATCTGGAGGTTACCTTTAAGACCAAAAACGGAATACCCAAAACATGCCTAATTTCTGCCGATATTATCCACTACAAAAACGATGCTTTCATCCTTTCTGTTACTCGTGACATCGAAGACCTAAAAACCTTAGAGAAAGAACAAGAGTTGCTGCTGGAGCAAGTTAATGCCGCTTTAACCCGCATCAATTTTCTATTGAAGGCAGCCCCGGCGGTTATTTTCAGTGCAAAAGTTGACTATCCCTATCCAATTACATTCATTAGTGAAAATCTCAAAAGCATCTCGGGGTACCCTCCAGGCCTTTTCCTTGAAAAAAAGAAGTTATGGATAGAGCTAATTCATCCCGACGATCAGGAAGCCGTACTCAATGGCTTGAAACATCTTTCCGAAAAAACCACCAAGACCTTTGAATTTCGTTTTAAATTTGCGAATGGCCAATACCATTGGATACAGCTCGGTGCAAACATTGTCCGATCCAAAAGAACTAAAAGCCTCTTTGGCTATTGGATCGATATTTCAGAAAGAAAGAATTTTGAAACCGCTTTGCAAAAAAGTGAAAAATTACTAAAAGAAGCGCAACATATCGGGAAACAAGGAAGTTGGGAATACGATTTGGTTAACGATAAGCTGTATGCTTCCGAAGAATTGTACCGCCTATTTGAACTTGAGGAGGGCTCTCAGGTCCCAAGTTATACGTTATTTTTCAACAGAATACACCCGAAAGATCGACGGTTGGTTTCAAAATGCTACATAAAATCATTAAGAGAAAAAAAACCCTTAAAGATTGAACACCGGTTGTTGCTCCCGGACGGACGGGTCAAATGGATTTCCACCCAGGGAATTACGTATTACGATGAAAACGGAAACCCCATTCGTTCGGTAGGCAGCACCATTGATATTACAGAAAAAAAATTAATCGAAATTTCTTTGCGAGAAAGTGAAGAACGCTTCCGGTTTATTTTTGAGCATACCGGTACGGCTACCCTCCTTGTGGATAAAAAAGGAAATATTAAATTCGCAAATCAAATGTGCCGTAAGCTATTCGGATATAGTACAGAACAGTTAAAAAACACCCCGTGGCACCAATTGGCATCTCCCGAAACCGTTAAGAAAGGACGCGTATATTTTAACAAAAGTTTTGAGGCACCCAAAGAGCCGCGACAATTCGAGGGGAATATTCTGGATTCCAATGGAAATACACACACGTGCCTAATTAGCATCAGTGTAATGCCGGACAACAAAAATGCCATTATTTCTATTTGGGATATTACACAACGTATTAAGGCCGAAGAAGACAGACGCTTGCTCTATTCTGTTATTGAGCATACAAATGAGGCCATTTTTATAGCAGACGCCAATTACAACTTTCTTTACGTAAATAAATTCTTCACCAAATTGTACGGATACTCTTTCGATGAGGTAATCAATAAACCGGTTACGCTCATTCAGAGCCCAAAACAAGACCCTGCAATAATCAAAAAGCTGGAAGCGACCATTAATAGCGGGAAAGCCTGGAAAGGTTACCTTTACAAACGCAAAAAAGACGGTACCGATATTGAAGTGCAGGTAACCGTTGCTCCTATTTTAGACAATCGGGGCATTCCTACCAATTTTATTGCCATCCATCACGATGTAACCAGGGAACGCGAAATCGAACAACGGGCAAAACGGAGCCAACGGTTGGAGGCCCTTGGCACCTTGGCCGGCGGAATTGCGCACGATTTCAACAATATTTTAACCCCAATTTTGGGTTATACCTACTTATCGATGGAATTAGCAAATTCGAATGACAAATTGTACAATAATTTAAAACAAATCGAATTAGCCGCCGAACGTGCGCGCGAACTTGTACACCAAATTCTCACATTCAGCCGCCAAATCGTAAAGAAAAGAAATCCCATTTTAATTTCGCCCATCATTAAAGAAGCCTTAAAATTATTACGCGCCGGCATTCCCTCCACGATAACCATCGAACAGCAAATTGAACCCATCGAAGACACAGTCATAGCCGATCCTACCGAAATTCACCAAATTATTGTAAACTTGTGCACCAATGCCTATCAGGCCATGCCCAAAGGCGGCAAATTGACGGTACGGCTGGAAAAAGTAAAAATCGATGAATCTTTTATTGAAAATTTTCCGGAGTTCAAAAAAGGTGCGTATCTTAAATTAACCGTTCAAGACACCGGAGTAGGAATTCCCGACAAAATTATGGACAGAATTTTCGAACCTTACTTCACGACTAAGACAAAGGAAGACGGAACCGGATTGGGCCTGGCAACAGTGCATGGAATTGTTACCTCTATGGGAGGCTATATTTTAGTAGACAGCCAAAAGAACAAGGGCACAACCTTCACCATTTATTTTCCAATTGTAAACAGATCGGTAACAACGACAGAAAACAATGAAAATGGCATTGCCACCGGAAATGAAACGATCGTCTTTGTGGACGATGAACCGACACTAATAAATCTTGGAACCCGGATCCTGCAAAAATTTGGCTATCGGGTCCACGGTTTCACAAATCCAAATACCGCGTTAGATTTCATCAAAAAAAATCCGCAGTCTTTTGATTTGCTTATTACAGACATGACGATGCCCAGCCTGACCGGCCTTGACCTGATAAATGAAGTGAAAAAAATCCGGAAAGAAATTCCGGTTATCCTCATTTCAGGCTATAGCGACGAAATAAATCCGGAAAATGCAAGCCAAAAGGGTGTTGATCGGTTTTTATACAAACCGTATTCGCCCAAACAATTCCCGAAAATCATCAGGGAATTGTTAGATAGTAAAAAGAATAAATAAAACTGCTCCAAATTCGTGCGCAGAACCCAAATCCTTCGATTCACAGCGTTCCTTTCTGCCATCGGAAATTGTAAACATAATGTATTGTTTTTTGGGAAGTTCTAAAGACGCGTCCGCTTAATTCGATAATAAAAGTTATGAGAAAATCCATATCCGGAGGGCACCATGCTTATACATTTCGATCCACAGGGAACACCGCAAAAGCTGGAAGAAATCCTTGACCGGATGAATTCAAATCCAGCGGTTAAAAGCATCATGATCCTGGCTTGCGATAAGAATGGATTTACGTTGCAAAATACAGCTTTTCTAAAGCAAAAAAACTACAAACCCATATTCGGCGGCATATTTCCCGGAATTATTTATGGAAAGCAAAAAATGGAAAAAGGAACGCTCGTCATCGGTTTGCCGAAAGAAGCCCAGGTATATACGGTTAATCATTTAAGTGATTCCACGGTTGAATATGACGAACTGATCGATGCTCAGGTTCCGGAAAATGATTCCGTAAAAACCGTTTTTGTTTTTGTAGACGGCACATCACAACGAATTAGTGCTTTTATCGACAGTCTGTTTAACATCCTTGGGTTAGACTACAATTACATAGGCGGCGGTGCCGGTTCGTTGTCATTTCAGAGAATCCCCTGTTTATTCACAAATCAGGGTTTGCTTTCGGACAGTGCGGTTCTGGCATTAACAGATATTGAGAGTGGCATCGGAGTTAGCCACGGCTGGAATTCCATTAGCGGGCCATTCAAAGTAACCGAAGTAGATCGTAATGTAATAAAATCCTTGGACTGGGAGCCGGCTATTGAAGTTTATCGTCGTGTTGTTGAACCACACGCCAAACAAAAAATTACCAGAGAAAATTTTTTTGACATTGCCAAAGGATATCCCTTTGGCATCAAAAAATTCGGGGCCGAAAACATCGTTCGGGATCCGTTCTTGTTAAATGAAGACGGATCTATTGTATGCGTAGGTGAAGTTCCTGCCGAATCGTACGTAGATATCTTAAACGGAGATCAGGCTTCCCTGATTAATGCCGCCCAAAAAGCGCTTGCACTGGCTAAAGAATCTCTTAAGACAAAGCAAAATTTACGTTACACATTTTTTATTGATTGCATCTCAAGAGTTTTGTTTTTGGGCAATCATTTCGAAAAAGAATTGGAAGCCGTTTATGAAACGCAAGAGATGTTCGGAGCTTTAACTTTGGGAGAGATTGCAAATAACGGAAAAGAATATCTGGAATTTTATAACAAAACATCTGTAATAGGAGCCTTGGAAGCCAAATGAGCACCTCATGGGACAACATACAAATTTTGTATGAAATTGCCATTTCGGTGGGTAATGAAGTCGATTTTAAAAAGATGCTCCGTAACAGTTTGCAATCGTATTTAAAAAAATTAAATTGCTCCGCCGGCGCAGTCTATATTTTTACAGACCTGGAGGACAAAAATCAGTTAACACGTGTTTTTTCCATTCCCCGAAATCCCGATCGAATTGCGGCTTTCAGAATGGCAGCCCAGCATTTTGACGCATTGAATTCAAAAGCAGACTTTGAATTCTTTATGAAAGCGCTTCCTGTCTGCAAACAAATGGAAGACGGGCATAATTATTATATTTTGGAACTTCCCGAAGTTGGTTTTCTAATTTTAATCAAAAGCGGTAAGCCTATCGATTCATTATTGGTAAAATCGCTCCGCTCATTGAACCAAAAATTTGCCAAAGCTATTCTGGCCGCCCGCATGAATGAGGCACTAAAACAGGCACATCAGAAGCAGCTTGAATTAAACAGGGCCTTGATGAAAAAAACCGAAGAACTGAATCTTTCACGGAAAAAGATGCAAGAAACCATGGAGGCCATGTTAGCTGCACAGGAAGAAAAGAATCGGCTGGTAAAAGCAGTAGAATCAAGTGCTGACGGTGTTCTGCTTACCGACTCAAACGGAAAAATCATCTACGTTAATCCGGCTCTGTGCGATATTACCGGATATCAGGCAGAAGAATTGTTAAATCAATTTCCGAGTATTTTAAAAAGTTACAAAATGCCCTCTTCTTTTTACGCAAATATGTGGGCAACCATAAATGCCGGAAAAGTTTGGCGGGGACGCATTCTGAACCGGCGAAAAGACGGAAACTATTATTGGGCACAAACGACTATTGCTCCTATTTTGGACGAAAAAAACAGTATTACAAGCTTTGTCTCCATCCAGAGAGATATTACAGAAGACGTGCAAAAGGAAAAGCTGGAAGCTTTTAGAAAAAAGAGCGCCGAAACCCGAGCGCTTATTTCCAAAATTTTGCAGGAAAACAAAGACATTAAAATCCGCCTTAAAAGAGCGACACAAAAAATCCGCCAATTCGAAGAATTAAAAATCGGGGATTGTTTTTCTCTTTTCGTTCTAAATCGTTCGGGCGAGTTCGAACTGCTTTTTACATCACAAAAAAATTATCGTCTCCCCGATAACAGCATTCTGGAAAAATTTCGCTCCATTTCAAATGACAAAATAATTTTAACGATTGCGAATCACGAAAATGTTTTTGATTGCAGCGCAAACGCTCCCAAAGCCGATAATGCATGCAGCACCTTTTTACTCCCCCTGCGCCATTCTGAAAAGACAATCGGCTTCCTGTTGTTCCGGGGCAAAAAAAATCTCGGGCACAAGCAAGAAGAGCTGGATTTTTTGCAACAAATCGGGGAACTAATGGCATTGGCCATTCTGAATTACCAACTGCAAAAAGAAACGGAACGCGCATTACAAGAGGCCGAAAAAGCCACACAAGCTAAATCCGGTTTTCTGGCCAATATGAGTCATGAAATCCGCACTCCAATGAACGGCGTAATCGGCCTTACAGAGTTGCTTCTGGATACCAATTTAGACGAAACGCAACGTGATCTTGTCAAAACGATCCATTCCAGCGGTGAGACGTTACTAAATATCATCAACGATATTCTTGATTTCTCTAAAATCGAATCCGGAAAATTGGAGATCGAAAACAATCTTTTAAACTTACGCCTGCTGGTCGAAGATGAATTGGACATCATCTCCGTCCGATCTAACGAGAAGAATTTGGAATTGGCTTATTACATCGACAAAAACGTACCTGAAAAGATTTTCGGCGATCTCGTGCGCATCCGTCAAATTCTGACGAATTTGTTAGGTAATGCTATTAAGTTTACCTCGGAGGGCTTAGTATCGTTGGAAGTTTACGCCCAGCCCACAGAAAAAAACCGCTACCGTATTACATTTCATGTTCGGGACACGGGAATCGGCATTCCGAAAGAAAGAATCAATTCCTTGTTCGAACCCTTTACTCAGGCCGATTCATCCATTACGCGCCGCTTCGGAGGCACAGGATTAGGACTGGCTATCAGCAAACGTTTGTGTGAATTAATGGGTGGGCAAATGTGGGTAGAAAGTAAAGTGGGGCAAGGCTCCGTATTTTCTTTCTTTATTGTGGCAGAAATACCGGATGCCGATAATTCTTTAACCCCTGCTTCCGGTGAAAAAATTCTGCAATTGCAGAAAAAAATTCTCTTAATTGATGAAATTGATTTAAACGCACGCTATTTAAAATTGCTAATTCAAAAAATTGGCGGACAAACAATTCATCTTAAAGAAATCCCCGATCCTGCAACATTTAATTCCCTGAAAGAACAAATTGGCCCTGTTTTAATTAATTTAACCAGGCAAAACGAAGAGGCCGCCACTCAATTTTTAAACCGTGTTGATTATCCGCCGGAGAAAATTGCCGTATTAGTCAACAAAGACAAAATCCATCAAACGCTTACCAAAAACTTCCCTGATTCAACCCATTTCAGCTTTAAACCGGTCAAAATGGATCGCTTGATTCGTTTGCTTGCCAACGTATGCCATTTACAACATGAAACAGAAAAGGAAGGTTCCTCCCGGCAGAATAACTGGCCCCGGTTAGGGGAAGAATTCCCTCTCCGTATTCTCTTGGTCGAAGACAATCCTGTAAATATTAAAGTCGCTTTGAAACAATTAGAAAAATTGTCGTATCACGCCGATGTCGCTTTGAACGGGCAAAAGGCACTGCAATTAATAGCACAAAAAAACTACGATTTAATTTTCATGGACATGCAAATGCCTGTTCTGGATGGCATTGAAACCACCAGGCAAATTCGTAAAAACACTAAATTAAAGCACCAACCCTACATCGTAGCTTTAACCGCTAATGCAATAAAAGGTGAAAAAGAACGCTGTCTGGCTGCCGGTATGAATGATTATTTAAGCAAGCCCCTGCAATTATCGATGCTCTATTCCGTAATTAAAAAATTTATCGACCAAAACAAAAAATAATCTGCACGCGTCATTTACAGCTCACAGGAAAAGAAATGGACAAATTCTGCCGGTGTTGTGCCAATAAGGGGCTTAGGCAGTTTTTCAGGGTTGCCGTCCGGCAGGCTTTTTTTAACATGAATCAAACGCGCTTCTTCCAATAAATCCCGCTGCCCTTATTCCAATCAGGACAAAATTCGCACATAATTTGGGACTTGACTCCCGATGTTTTATCTTCTATTTTAATAAAATTAATCAAATTAGGCTGCTTAATTCGTTGGAAAGGCCCTGAAACTTTAAGAGAAAAATTGATAAACAGGATAACCTTCAGTAAGGGATGAAACTTATGGCCAGGAGTCTTGATTTATTTTCCCACGGGCGTAAAATATTTTTCTCCGCAATTTTTCTGTTAACCGTTGTCATTTTGCCGTCGTGCAGCATGCGGCAGTTCGCCATCCGGCAGGCCACCCCGGTGTTTGAAAATGCCGTCGATGCCTTCTACGAAGAGGAAGACCTGAGCCTGGCCCGCCCGGCGCTGGCCTCGAACCTGAAATTGCTGGAGGGCCTGCTCAAAAGCGACCCGGACAACGCGAAAATTAAACTGATGCTGGCCCAGGGCTACGCCGGCTATGCCCTGGCTTTTGAAGAAGATACCCTCCCGCAGGCCGCCCGGCTTCTCTACCGGCGCGCACGCAATTACGCTTTGAGCGTATTACATTTGCCACAAAGTGCGCTCAAAAATCCCACGGCGTTCCGGACCTTCATCAAAAAGACCAAACGAAAAGACGTACCTGCCCTGTTCTGGAGCGGATTCGCCTGGGCCGGTTACATTAATCTTTCACTCGAAGATCCCGGCGCCTTGCTGGATTTACCGAAGGTGGAAGCGATAATGCAGCGCGTGCGGCAGTTGGATTCCACCTATTTTTACGGAGCCGTGTACCTGTTTTTCGGCAGCATTTACGGCCAAAAACCCCGCATTCTGGGGGGCGATCCCCAAAAAGCTCAGGCGTTTTTCCAAAAAAATCTGGAACTGACAAAAGGACGATTTTTGCTAACCTATGTTTATGCCGCACAATACTACGCCGCCAAAATTCTGGATGAGGCTTTGTTTGAGCACTATTTGCAAAAAGTGCTGCAAACTCCATTGAGTGTGGCCCCGCAAATTAAACTTTTGAATCAGGTTGCCAAGGCCAAGGCACGGCGCCTGTTAAAACAAAAAAGCGAACTTTTCTGAGCGCGTTCTGGAAAAAGGAGGAGAATGATGAAAATCGTGAAATGGTTGATGGTTCTACTTTTGAGTACACTGGTAATGCAAGGCACCGCCGGGCCGGTGGTCATCAAATTTGCAACTCTGGCTCCGGATGGTTCCACCTGGATGAAGTTAATGCGCGAATTTGCCCAAACAATAAAACAAGAAACCAACGGCGAAGTGCGCTTTAAAATTTACGCCGGCGGTACGCAGGGCGATGAAAAAGACGTTTTGCGCAAAATCCGCATCAACCAATTGCAGGGTGCGGGTTTTACCGGCGTGGGCATGGGCGCCATTTTACCCGAAGTGCGTATTCTGGACACCCCTTACCTTTTCCGCAACAAACAGGAAGTCGATTACATCATTAACAAATTTAACGACTACTTCGCAGATCATTTCGAAAAAAAGGGTTTTGTGCTCATTGGCTGGGCCGAGGTGGGCTACGTGTACATTTTTACCAATGAGGTCGTAAAAAATCTGGACGATTTCAAACATCTGAAAGTGTGGATGTGGGAAGGCGATCCTGTGGCCGAGGCCACCTTTAAAGCCTTTGGCGTTACACCCATCCCTCTTTCCATTACCGATGTGCTTACCTCGCTGCAAACCGGATTAATTAATACCGTGTACACCTCGCCTCTGGCCTGCATCGTGCTTCAGTGGTTCACCAAAATAAAATACGTTTCTGATCTTCCCCTTACCAACTCGATGGGGGCCGTACTCATTTCCAGGCGTACCTTTAACAAAATCAAGCCGGAATATCAGGCGTTGGTCAAACAAAAGGGGTACGAATATTTTCGCAAATTAACCGAACTAAGTCGCAAGGACAATGCCGCTTCGTTGCAAAAAATGGAAGAAAGCGGCATCCAGACGCTCCATCTGAAGACCCCGGAAAATCTGGAAAAATTTCAACAAGTGGGCGACAAAGCCCGGGAAGCTCTGGTGGGCAAATTGTTCAGTCAGGAATTGGTCGAGCAAATTCAAAACGCCCTGAAAGAATTCCGGGCCCAAAATGCACAAACGAACAACAAAGGGAAACAGCAATGAAACGCGACGAATTAGTGGCCTATTTAAACGACTTTCTGAAAATCGACGAATTCAATGATTTGGGGCCCAATGGTCTGCAGGTAGAAGGAACGGAAGAAGTCCATCATGTGGTGTTTGGAGTAAGTGCCTGTGTGGAATTGTTCGAAAAAGCCCTCGCATTAAAGGCCGACGCCATTCTGGTACACCACGGCATCATCTGGGATTTTGAACGGCCTGTGTACCGGGGCAGTTACAAAAAACGGGTCAAACTTTTACTGGACAACAACCTGAACCTGCTGGCCTACCACCTGCCCCTGGATGCCCATGAACAGGTGGGCAATAACATCGAAATCGCCAAGCAACTGGAACTGCTGGACATTAAACCTTTCGGCGAATACAAAGGAAAATTGATCGGCTTTCGGGGCAAGCTGGGTCCCATGCCCAAAGAGGCCTTTTTCAATTTGATCCGGGAACAGATTAATTCCGGAGCCCTTATCTTCCCTTACGGCCCGGAACAGGTAGAGCGGGTGGGCATCATTAGCGGTGGCGCACAGAAAGACGTAAAACAGGCCGTGGCCGAAGGGCTGGATGCTTACATTACCGGTGAAGTAAGCGAACACATTTTGCATTACGTCAAAGAAGAAGGTATTCATTTTATTTCGGCCGGACATCATGCCACCGAACGCTTCGGGGTACAGGCCCTGGCGCGCCACCTACAGGAAATGTTCGATTTAAAAGTTACCTTTGTCGATGTGCCCAACCCGGTTTAAACTTAAAATGGCGGCTGTTTAAGCCGCCATTCTTTTTAATGATACGGCCTATTTTGTTTCGACTTTCTGCGGAGCTCCCCGCCCGAAAATAAGTCCAAACACAATGGTCACGCTGCTTCCGATTAGCACGTACCATGTCCAGTGCACCAGAGGCGGCTTGCCCATTACAATGGGCGGAATGCTCACCGAAAGCATGGCAAGCAAACCGGCCGCAAAGCCAATCAACGCACCGCGTTCGGTTACCTTTTTTGACAAAAGCCCCAGCAAAAAGACCCCCAGCAAACCACCGTAGGTAATGGACGCAATGCCCAACGCAATTTCCACCACCGACTGACTCATCTTAATAAACAGAAAAGCGACCGAGGTAAGCACTACGGCCGCAATCACGGTAAACAAACGCGAAACCAGCAGTTCTTTGGCATCGCCCTGAGCTTTCTTCTTCAGCGGTTTGTACAAATCCATCATTGCCGAGCCAGACAGCGAACTCATCGAACCGGCCAGTGTGGACATGGCCGCAGCAAATAACCCGGCCACAATAATTCCCTTCACTCCTACCGGTAAATTGTGAATAATAAAGTAGGGGAAAATCTCATCCGGCTTGTGGAACGGTGCGGCAGGATCGGTTAAACCGATGCCGTGGTAAAAGGCGTAAAGGAACAGCCCCACCACCAGGAATAAAGCAAACTGAAACATGATGACCAGCCCGCTGGCGACGATTGCCTTCTGGCTATCGCGCAAAGTACGTGTGGAAAGCAAACGTTGCACGATTAATTGATCGGTGCCGTGAGAGGCCATCGAGAGGAAGGTTCCGCCGATTAACGCCCCCAGAAATGTGTAGGGCTTGCGGAAAAATTCTCCGATGGAATGACCAAAATCAAAATTGAACACCTGCCACTTTTGAGCGGGAATGCTAAAATCGGTCGGCAAATGTTTCCACAAAATGAACAAGGCAATAATCGCTCCGCCCAGGTAAATGGACATTTGCAGCACATCGGCCCAAATCACGCCCTTCATGCCGCCGGTGTAGGTGTAAATAAACGAAATTAACGCGATCAGAATGATGGAGACAAAATAAATCTGAAAATTTGTCCAGTCGGCAAACCAGGGAGAAGCCTTCAAAATAATGGCCAAAGGAATTGCCGTGGCAAACAGGCGCACTCCGTCGGCCGCAATGCGCGTAAACAAAAACACGACAGAGGCAAAGCGCTGCGTGCGGTAGCCAAAACGATCTTTTAAAAAGGCATACGCCGTTTTGATTTTGCCTTCTTTGTAAGCCGGCAAAAAGACAATGGCAATAATGATGCGGGCCAGCAAAAAACCAAGGCTAAGTTGCAGAAAATTCAAGTTCGTCAAATAGGCCAACCCCGGTACGCTAATAAAGGTTAAGCTGGAGGTTTCGGCCGCTACAATAGAAAAGGCAACCGCCCACCAGGGCACGTTGGAGCCGCCTAAAAAGTAGTCGTTAATCGTGCGTTGCTTCCCTCCGGAAAGCGACCCGATCAGAGCGACGATAATTAAATACCCAAGAATAATGACGCCGTCAACGGTTGAAATACCCATGTTCTCTCCTGTACTTCCTGTAACCGGAGCTAAAATAAGGAATTTTTGCTAACCAAGTAAAATCAAAAACCCGCAAACCAAAGGCGCATCCTACGTTTTCCTTTTTATGCGCATCGTTTTTCGGTGACTTTTTGCACAATTCGCCTCCCGAAAAATTCTTTTGCAATACGTAAGCTAAATTTTTTGAACAATATTGACGATATTACATTTAAAGGAAGTGATTGGGGCTTTAAACTAAAATCAAAAGTCGGGTTTCGGGAAAAAATGTTTTAAACAGCCTTTCCGGCAACGGATTGAAAAATGCCCGAAGCCGTTAAAACGGGCGGCTTTTCCTTGCACAGCAAAGCGCTGTAAAAAATATCGCTTTAAGGCCCCTTCAAAGGCACTCCCGGAGTGTGTCCCCGCGGACACAAGCGTTTAAGAACGCGCGTGACGTTCCAATGTAAAGTACCAATAATTTGAAAGTGGGCTTGTTTTGAGTAACAAAATAAAAACCGTGTTAATCGTGGACGATGAAGATTTTTTACGCGATGTAATTCGCGAAGTTCTGGAAATAAACGACATTAATTCCATTGAGGCCGAAAGCGGACAAAAATCTATTGAGCTTGCCCAAAAGCATCAGGATACCATCGACTGTGTGTTCCTTGATTTGAATTTACCGCAAACGACCGGAAAAGAAGTTTTCTACAAACTCAAGGATATTCTGCCCGATGTTCCTTTTGTGTTTATGTCCGGCTACGATCAGGAGACCGCTAAAGACGACTTACCGGAGAACGAATCGTTTCTTTACCTGAAAAAGCCGTTCACCATTATGACCATCCAGAACATAATGGAAAAGCTCAACAGCGCAGCCAATTGAGAGGCTTCCCGCAATTTCAGTTTTCACTCCGAAATTTTCTCTCCAGCAGGTCGGCAGCTTCGGGAAACGGCTGCAAGGCGCGTTCGAAAATTCCCAGAGAATAGGCGATGCACACTCCGTAATTTGTGACTGGCACACCGGCCTGACGGCACTGTTCAATACGCGCAAGAACCTGCCGCCGGTTAAACATGCACGCCCCGCAGTGAATCACCAAATCGTATTCTGCCAAATCTTCGGGAAAATCACGTCCCTGTACATGCGTAAAATTCAACGCGTGCCCTGCATATTGCCGTAGCCAACGCGGAATTTTAACCCGGGCAATGTCATCGCCCAGGGTGTGATGCGTGCAAGCTTCGGCAATTAAAATGCGGGCACCCGCCCGCAAATTCTCGATACGGAGTGCGCCGTGTACAAATGTGCGCAAATCGCCCTTGATGCGCGCAAAAAGGATGGAAAACGAAGTTAAAGGAACGTCGTTCGGGGTATCGGCAGCCACCTTCAAAAAAGCCTGAGAGTCCGTCACTACCAGATCGGGCGGTTCCTTTAAACGGGCCAGAGCCGCGCTTAATTCGCGTTCTTTAACCATCATGCAATAGGCATCGTTATCCAGAACATCCCGAATGGTTTGCACCTGCGGCAGAATCAATCGCCCTTTCGGCGCTTCGAGATCAATCGGAATCACCAGCACTACCAATGCTCCCGGACGAATCAAATCGCCGACAATGGTCGGGGCTTCGAAGGCTGTTTCCGGGGCCATTTGCAAAATCAGGCGCTTTAGCGCTTGCATGCCCTTTGCTGCGATGGCATTGGTACGCACAACCGGAATGCCGGCTTTTTCCAGGATTCGAAGACACGCTTCCGTCGGAGGACAAACATCGCTTTTGTTAAAGACCACGATCACGGGCAGCTTTTGTTTTTGCATGCGTCGCAGCAAATCTTCTTCCCATTGTCCCCAGGTTCCGTCACTTACCAGCAGCGCCACATCGGTGCGCTGTAAGGCCTTAAAGGTTTGGTTTACCCGATGTTGTCCCAGCTCTCCCCGGTCATCAATTCCCGCTGTGTCGATAAAAACGACCGGTCCAAACGGGAGCAATTCCATCGCCTTTTCCACAGGATCGGTAGTGGTTCCGGGCACATCCGAAACGATGGAAATGTGCTGGTTTGTCAACGCGTTAATTAACGACGATTTGCCCACGTTGCGTCGTCCGAACAGGCCAATGTGCAATCGTACCGACTTTGGCGAATTAATCATGGGCCGACTCCTTTTCTCCCAAACGCGTGACCGATTCCGCCGAGATCAATTGTTCGAACTCGCTTTCGGAAAGCAGGTTTTGCCCGAGCACAAGCGTTTTGAGCGACTTACCGCTTTCTTGCATGGCCCCGGCCAGGGCCTGCGCCCGGGCGTAGCCAATTCTGGAAACCAACGCCGTAAGCGTGGCCGTGGAATTTAAAACATTTTGGCGGCACACTTCCCGATTGACGCGGATGCCCCGCAGACAGCAACGGTCCAAAAGCCGCACGGCATTTTTCAACAAATCGAGATTGGTCAATAATGCATCGGCCATTAAAGGCAAAAAGGCATTCAACTCAAAATTGCCCAGGGCGGCCGCCTTGCTTAAACGTTCGTGATTGCTCATCACCGTTAAAGCGGCCTGAATAACGGCTTCGGGAATTACCGGATTTACTTTTCCGGGCATAATCGACGAACCGGCCTGGCGGGGCGGAAGGACGATCTCTCTCAGGCCGCTTTCCGGGCCAGAAGCCAGCCAGCGCAAATCATTACTTATTTTAAAAAGGTTGACGGCACAAGTCTGAAGAATACCATCCGCTTCGACAATCGGATCCGCATTTTGTGTGGCATCGATTAAATTTTCCGCCCGGGCCAGTGCCAAACGGGTGATGTTTTTTAAATTTTCCACGACACGAAAAATGTAACGTCGCGGGGCGGTTATTCCGGTGCCAATAGCGGTGCCTCCCAGGTTTACAACCCGCAGGCGTTCTTTGCTTTTGTAAACACGCCAGCGGTCACGGGCAATGGGTTCGGCAAAGGCCCCAAAGGTGCCTCCCATAGTGGTTAATACGGCATCCTGCAATTCGGTACGGGCAATGCGCACCACATCGGCAAAGGTGTGCTCCAAAGTTTGCAGTGTTTCGAGCAGAGCCACCAGATTGTCTTCGAGCTCATCCAGCAGCCACAGCGCCGCCACCCGCAAAGCGGTAGGAAAAGTATCGTTGGTCGATTGATGTAAATTTACCTGCTCGATGGGATGGAGCACTTCGTACGAACCGGGAGATTCCCCCAGCAATTGAAGCGCGCGGTTGCAAAGCACCTCATTCACATTCATGTTAAGCGAGGTACCAGCGCCTCCCTGCAATGCATCGGTTAAAATAAAATCGTCCAGCTCGCCGTTCAGCATTTCGCGGCAGGCGCCCTCCAGCGCACGGTAATGTGCCTCTTGCAAGCAACCCAATTCGAAATTGGTCTGGGCACAGGCCCACTTTACGGCTCCAAAGGCACGAATCAAAAAAGGATGCACTTTTCGCCCGCTCAGCTTAAAATTTTCGGCAGCGCGCGCCGTGTGAATGCCCCAGAGAGCATCTGCCGGAATTTTCATGCGCCCCAAAAGGTCTTCTTCCCAGCGAAACTTCATGAGCATTACTCCTAAAAATACAAATCCCGTTGTGCCTCTTCTCTTATTTGCCGCAACCGTTGACGCACCGCGTTCAAAATACGCGGGTCGTCAATTTTTTTCATTTCCTGCCGAATCAACTTTTCACCGGCCCGGCGTGTCTGCGGCGAGGCGTAATCTTCCAGATATTCGGCCAATGTCAAAATGCCGTTCGGCGTGCAAAAGCGTTGAATAAATCCGGGAATGGCGTATTCCATGAAGTGCTCTCCGGTGCGCCCCACCCGATAGCACGAGGTGCAAAAGCTGGGCAAATAACCGTCTTCCAGCAGTTGGCACATCACTTCGTCCAGAGAGCGCAAATCGCCCAGTTGAAACTGCTCCTTTTCGATAACCTGAACCTGCGCATCGCCAATTTCGGTGTAACCGCCAATTTCGATTCGGCTACCGGCATCGATTTGAGAGACGCCAAAGCCCAGAATTTCACGCCGTAGCTCAGCCCGTTCCCGGGCGGTTAATATCATTCCGGTGTACGGTACCGAAAGGCGAAGAATGGCCACCAGTCGTTTGAATTCATCGTCGCGCACCAGGTAGCGTTGATCAAGCTGCACACCGGCCGCCGGTTGCAGACGCGGAAAACTGATGGTGTGCGGCCCTACTCCATATTGTTCCTGCAAAAACAAAGAATGCGCCACCAGCCCCAGCACCTCAAAGCGCCAATCGTACAGCCCAAACAATGCACCAATACCCATGTCGTCGCAACCGGCTTCAAACGCGCGGTTCAGCGCATCCAAACGCCAGAGGTAATCCCCTTTCAGTGTATCCGCCGGATGGACTTTCTGGTAAGTTGCATGATGGTAACTTTCCATGAAAATCTGGTAGGTGCCAATGCCTGCTTCTTTGACGATGCGAAAGCCCTCATGATCCAGCGGCGCAGCGTTGATGTTTACCCGACGAATCTCACCGTGTCCTTTTTGAACCCCGTACACCCGACGCACCGTTTCGGCAATGAACCGGGCATCGTATTTGGGATGTTCGCCAAAAACCAGAATGAGACGTTTGTGCCCTTTGTCTTCCAGCGCTTCCACCTGACGAACCACTTCTTGCGGCGAAAGGGTACGGCGTACCGCTTGTTTGTTGCTGCGCCGGAAGGCACAATAGCTGCAATCATTTACGCAATAATTGCCAATGTACAGCGGAGCAAAAAGTACAATGCGATTGCCGTAAACTTCGCGCTTTAAGCGACGCGCCGCTTCAAAAATTTCTTCGACTAAATCGGGATCGGTGGTTCGTAAAAGTACGGCTGTTTCCGCCAATTGCAGGGGTTCTTTCGAAAGGCTTTTGGCAATAACATCCCGCACCTGTCGGGGGTGCGGCTGCGGCCCTTCCAGTAGCATTAAAAGCTTTTGATCGTCAATAAAATCAAACGCATGCTGCGATAATTTAAATTCTTTTTTCAATGTTTTTTCCTTCGTCTTGTGTTCGTTCATTCGTGTTTTAATTTATGAAAAATTTCACAAAATAGAAAATAATTCACTTATTTTAAATGAAAAAAATCCCAAATGGTCTTCCCCCGGCTAAAGTCAAATTTTTTGCCCCGGAGACAAACAGCCTATTCGAACATCCATTGTAGCCCGAATAAAACCTGGCTGCGCTCCATCTGCTCCGCATTATCGTTCATTTTTTTGACAAAAAACGTATTGCTTAATGCACTTGCGCTAAGCATTAAACGGGGTTTAATCCGATAATTGATTCCGGCCGTCACAAAGGGGGTGTCTTCAATTCCGTCTTTTTTTTCGGGATACCGGCCGCTGCTAAACGCGCCAAAATTTAGGCGCCAGCGTTCATCAGGTACAACGGTTGCACCAAAAGCCCATTGCAGGCGATCCTCGTAATACCGGGACACTTTCTTCCATTCCTGATATTCCAACTTGAGCATTACACGCAAATACCTCAGAGGCCGGAAGTAAACGCCTAAATCCAAAAGCCAGGGCAAACGAAACTGCCTGTCAATTTCCGTGCTAATCCACTCAATGCTATCGGCATTATTCGAAAATCGGGGGGCGCTCATTTTAAAAGTGTATTTTAGCGGATCAAAATAACGGTAAGTTAGCGCCACCTGACCCCGATCGCCCACGGCCCCAACAAGCCCCAGCTCCAGGGCATAACTGTAGCCGACTTTAGAATCGATCGTTCTCTGACCGATTTCACCGCTAAAATGATGGCGCAACAACCCGGCTTTTATTCCGATGTTTACGTGTGAAATAAGTGCCCGATTAAATCCGACAAAAAAATTCTGCAATGTCTCTTCTTCGATGTTGGTCATAAACTCGCCTGTTCCTTCGGGGTGCTCCGGAGTAGCAATTTCGACTTCGAATTTCTTTTTGAAATCGTAGATATTCTGGTACCCCAAAAACAGAAGGCCCAATTCAAAACGCCGGGCAAGCAGCGAATATGATGGGAGGAGCCATTTGCCCCCGATACTCACTCCCAGATCTTCAATCAGAAAAAAACGTTTTTCAAATTGTCTCAGACCGCCGATCAGCACAGTGTATTTTGACCTGGACGACCAGGCCGGATTGTAGAACAACGCTTCCGCATTGTTCGGATTGGCAATGCCGGCTCCGCCACTGGCCCAGAAATTGCCACCTACAGGCGTAAAGCCATTTTCATAAACCATGATGGGCTGTCCCACACGATCCACGTCTCCGGGATAAAGCGCGGTGCTGAAAAGCAAAAGGCCCAAAAGCCAAAGGACGAATTTGTGTTTCATGTTGTCCTCCCCGTCGGATTTATGCTTCAAAAACCCTCTTTGTCCTTCTTAAAAAATTCAACGAGGCACCCGCGCCCTGCCCAATCGGCCGCCCTATTTTGTGCAACATTCGCACTAACAAAGCATGCTGTTTCTGCGGCGTCTGGTACGAAAGCATTCGCCCGGGATAAATATCGTACCATTGCCGATACGGTAACGGAGTAAAACCGGGCATAATCACATTGGCCCCGCTCCTCAAACCGCTTTCACGCCCCTGCTGCTGGTCAACCGTAGCCAAAGCCGTAGTAGAGGGGATATTCACATCGGGACACACAATACGCGTTAAAGCATTGACTTTACACGTCATCAATGCGTCGTTTGGCACCTGTTGCACGGGATTTTTTCGTTGCTGATTGCCTTTTCCCAGAGGGGTACCGGGATGCGGAATAAACGGCCCGTTGCCGATCATATCCAAATCCAGTTTTTTGAACAACAAAATCGAATCGGCCAATTCTTCGTATGACTGGCCGGGCAGGCCGACGATGATTCCGCTACCGGTTTCATAACCAATTTCCTTCAAAAATCGTAAAATGTCAATTCTATTTTTCCAGATTCCTCCGTTTTTGGGCGGATGAATTTTCTTAAAGAGCAACGGATTAGCTGTCTCGAATTTGAGCAAATAACGATCGGCACCGGCCCTATGCCAGGCCTCGAGTTCGTCCGGATGCCGTTCACCCAAACTGAGCGTAACGGCCAGCCCCGTATCGTTTTTAATGCGTTTAACCAATTCAAGCACCCAATCGCCTGTTATCCGAAAATCTTCGCCCGCTTGCAAAACCACCGTGCCGTACCCCAGGCCCTGAATCGTCCGCGCCACCTGTAAAATTTCGTCCATGGACATCCGATAGCGTTTTACGCTTTTATTGGTCGCATTAATTCCGCAATAGCGGCACCGGCGCTGACAATAATTGGAAATTTCGATGATGCCACGCAAATGCACGACAGCGCCCACATGGTTCTGCCGTACACGGTCGGCATTTTGCCACAGGGCCTGCAGCAGGTCGGGATTGTCTTCTTTTAGCCAGTAAACGATTTCTTCTTTTGTCAACATAAGTTTAAAGGGGAGGAGAGCTGCCCCCTCCCCGGTTTTTTAATTACATAGCTTCTTTAAAAATTCGAATAATTTCTTCTTTTGTCGCTTTCCGCGGATTGGTTAAACCGCAAGCGTCCTGCTTTCGGAAACAACCCCGCACGAGCAAAAGCATCCTCTAATTCCAGAGGCGTACCGCAAAGTCCCCGATCTGTTTTGCGTGCGTGTTGATTCCCATGACCGCATTCCACTATTTCAAATGCAACCATTTTACGATGGCATCGGCGGTTGCGTTAATAATCGGATAAGCGATCGGCGATGCCGTTAACAGCGGATGTGTTCCTATTTGCAGCGTATCGATTTCCATGTCGGTCATTTGTTTCTGGATCATTACCGAAAGAATATTGACAATTTCCCCGACTGAATCGCCGCCGCGTACTTCTCCACCCAACAGAGTGTGAGAGTAACGGGCAAAAATGAGCTTCAAATAAATTTTACTGGCGCCCGGCAACTTACCCGGATGGCGGTCGAATGTTTCGGTTGTACCAACGACGTAATCTACACCCAGCGCTTTGGCATCGCGTTCGGTCATGCCCGAAACGCCCAGAGCCACATCGGCTATTTTGGTGGAAAAGGAGCCCAAAATGCCCATAAACTTGCGAATCACTTTGATATCGTACAGGTTCGATCCGGCCAATCGTCCCTCGGCCATGGCGGTAGAGGCCAGCATGATTTTAGTAAACTCGCCGGTGTAGCAATTACGCTTTGCCGCACAATCTCCGACGGCAAAGATGTCTTTTTCGGACGTACGCAAATATTCGTCAACCAAAATACCGTAACGTTCGTCGTAGTCTAAGCCCAATTTTTTTGCCAGCGCCAGATTGGGACGATAGCCGGCCGAAACAATAACCATATCGGCCTCGATTTTTGTGCCGTCTTCCAGAACCACCCCCTGCACTTTTGGGCTACCGTAAATTTTTTTGACCGTTACTCCCGTTAAAACCCGGGCCCCTTTCTCATGTAACTTTTCCGCCAGGAAATCTCCGAATTCCGCATCCATAGCCAAAGGAAGCAGATGATCCAGTTTTTCGATGATTGTCACCTGCTTTCCGGCTTTGAGCAGTTCATCGGCCGCTTCCAACCCGATGAAGCCCCCGCCAATGATGACAATTTTTTGCGCTTTCAAGGCATTCTCTTTGAATGTTTCCAGGTAGGTTTTTTCTTTTTTGACATAAAATACGCCATCCAGATCGATGCCTTCGATGGGCGGAATGAACACCCTGGAACCGGTAGCCAGTACCAACTTTTCGTATTGAATCTTTTCTCCGCTGGCCAATTCCAGCACATGATCGTTTCGTCCGATTACCTCATCGATAATGATTTCCACATTTTTATTGTGCAAAGGCGCATCGGGCAAAATGTTTTGATCGATCGATTCCAATGAGTGCAAAATGTAAGGAATCCCGCAGGGGATCATGGGCACTTGTTCTTTTCGGATCAAGGCGATGCTCTTTTCAGGATAGGTATTTCGTGCAGAAATGGCCGCCGTTACTCCGGCAGGTCCTCCCCCAACGATGACGATGTTAAACGATTTCATGACAGCCTCCTTCATACGTTTCTTGTAAATTCCACCCGATTTAACGTTGGAAAATTCATGTAGTTCATTTTTTCACAAAAACTTTTACATCCCATTACTTATTGTTTTTATTGCTAATTATCTTAGATGGCAAAAACACCGAAAAGGTGCTCCCTACATTTTTTTTGCTTTGTACGGCTACCGAACCTTCGTAAAGCTGGGCAATTTTTTTGACGATGGAAAGTCCCAGCCCGCTCCCCAGAATGTGTCGTGTTTGTTCGTTTTTGATGCGTACAAATTCTCCGAACAATCGGCTTTGCTCTTCCGGCGTCAACCCGATGCCCGTGTCCGAAACTTTAATCACGATCTGTTCATCTTGCCGGGCAATCGTAACGGTAACTTGCCCGTTATCTTTATTGTATTTGATGGCATTCGAAATCAGATTATTAAACACAATTTCCAATTCACTGCGATCGGCCATCACAAAAAGGTGCTCCGGCGCCTGCAAATCCATGCGAATGCCCCGCTGCCGGGCCAGTTCGCTCATGGTTTCCAGGGAGGTTTTGGCCACTTCAACCAAATCGACTTCTGCCAGTTCCCGCTTTTTTTCGCCCGATTCAATGCGTGTTAAATCCAGCAGATCAAAAATCAATTTGCGCATGCCTTCCAACCGAATAATCGAACGGTCGATAATGTGATCGTAGGCCTGCAAATCATCTCCGGCCGCTCGTTGCTTTATCAATTGCAGGTACGATTCGACCGCAGCGATGGGTGCCTTTAGTTCGTGAGCCAGAACCGACAAAAACTGGAAACGGACCTTGCGTTTTTCTTCGGCCAGGCGTTTGGCCTGCCGATGGGCCAGCAGGCTGCCGGTTGCCTTCTCGATAACGCTGCGCAATTCGGCCGGAGTAAACGGCTTCGCCAAAAAATCGAACGCACCGTTTTTGGTGGCACTAACCGCCACATCCAACGAGGCATAGGCCGTAACCATAATGGTCATGATGTCTAATTTTTCGTTGCGGATCTGTTCCAAAATTTCCAGCCCGCTCATTCCCGGCATTTTGTAATCGAGCAGCAGTAAATCAACAGGATGTTCGCGCAGCATGCGTATGGTTTCTGTTCCGTCGGCTGCTTCCAACGGCGTAAATGTAATCGTTTCTTCCTGCTCATTCAGTTTTAGCTGCATGCGTTTAACGGCTTTGCAAATGCCTTTGCGCATGCCCGGCTCGTCGTCTGCCACCAAAACATGTAAATTAGCCATGATTCTCTCCCAGAAATCGATCGATTTCTTTTTTTAGCTGTTCAAATCGAATGTCCTTATCCAGTATGATGTCGGCTTTTACCCAGCGGCGAACTTCGTCCGTGGTCGTATCGAAATGCACACCTGTTTCGCCGGCCACCGCGGTAACGATGATGACCGGCACATCCGGATAACGCTTTTTGGTTTTGTAACTAAGCACAAAGCCACTGTCCCGGTTTTCCATCATCAAGTCGAAAATAGCCAGATCGGGTTTTGTTGTTTGCAGAATCTCTTCGGCCTGTGCTTCGGTTTCGGCCGTAAGTACATCAAAGCCCCATTGTCGCAGGGCCCATTCAAGTTGTTCCAGAAGGTCCGGATCATCATCGGCAATTAAGACGGTTTTTTTTGTATCGTTCATGGTTGTTTCCTTTTTATTTTTTGTCCATCCGCATGTGCTTTTTCCTGAGGCTTTCGCCCCCAAAAGGGGGACCGGGGAAGATGACTTCCCCGGATTTTAGGAGGTCCCCAGATGTCAATGATGTTCAAGTGCTTATCTTTTTGACGCGGACAAACCCCATTCATAATTCTTTAAATTCCTGTTTTATTTTTCGTGGCAAGGTAATGGTAAAAGTTGTGCCGGTCGGTCCCTTTTGGGGATCGGCATTGGAGATTACTTCAATTTTGCCGCGGTGCATTTTAATAATGCCGTAGGTTACGGCCAGGCCCAGACCGGTACCCTGACCTTGTTTTTTCGTCGTAAAAAGAGGCTCAAAAATTTTGGGCAAAATATGCTCGGGAATGCCCGTACCGGTATCGGCAACGGAAATTTGCCATTCATCGCCCTTTTCTTCCGTGCAAATCCGAATCGTTCCTCCCTGAGGCATGGCTTCCATAGCGTTGTTTACCAAATTCGTCAAAACCTGAACAATCTGGTCCGGGTCCACTTCTACCACGGGATCCGTCAAATGGTGTTCGACCTGCACTTCGATTTTCGGAGAAATGATGATGGCTTTCAGGCAGCGATCGATCAGGGCGCGGGCATCGATGGGTTTGATGTGCACCTTGCTTTTGCGGGCAAAATTCAGCAATCCCGAAACGATATTTTTGCAGCGCTCGGCCTGTTCCACAATCATTTTTAAATCTTCGTATTCTTCACTCTGCGGATCACAATCTTCCAGCATCATTTTGGTGTACAGGAGAATTACTCCCAAAGGATTGTTGATTTCGTGCGCAATTCCCGCGGACAGTTGTCCCATGCTGGCCAGTTTTTCGGCGTTAATCAACGCCTGCCGGGTTGAAGCCAACTGTTCGTTGGAGTGTTTTAGTTCTTTCAAAGAATTTTTTAAGCGATCGATGGTGTACGGCAGACACATTTCGCTTTCGGCCAAACCTTTGATGATGGCCACAGCATGTTCCCGGCACGTCTCGTATCCGCAGGCGCCGCAATCCAGTTCGTCTTCGGGTTTAAATTTGCCCAGACGCCGGAGCACTTCTTCGATTTGTTCTTTAGTGGGCAAAGCGTCTTGTACCGCATCGGCCTCGAAATCGGTAGAAAGATCGATGTTGCGATACTGTTCCCAGGACTGATCTTCCGAATATTGCGCGTAGTGTTCCAGGCGTTCCCGGGCATAGCGGCTTACGGCCGTGCGTCGCAAAAAATAGGGTTGCTCCTTGCTAAAACCCGGCCCCATGATGCAGCCGGTACAGCAAAGCACTTCCAGAAGGCGGGTTTCCAGTTCGCCTTTTTCGAATTCTTTAATGGCGTGTACAAAATTCATTTTCCCGTCCGTGGCAATGACCTCTCCCTGAACAATGTCATCGCTGAGGCCGGAAGTTTGTACCAATCCTCTGGTTACGGGAAAAATCATGCCCAGCCCGGGAAAGGGCGGATCGAACTCGGAGAGCGGCGTGTGTTCTGCCGTAATATTTTCCATTTCGAACAGTTCGCGCAATTCGGCAAAGGTCAAAACTCCATCCACAAGTCCGGCATTTTGTTCCCATTGCGCCTCGGCCTTTTTGGCAAAACACGGGCCGATAAAAATAATGGCAAGCGGGTTTCCGTACCGGGCGCGCAACACACGTGCCGTGGCAATCATGGGTGAAACGATGGGTGCCAAATGCCGCACCAGCCCGGGATGGTATTTGCGCACGTAGGTTACCAGAGCCGGACAGGTTGTGGCAATGTAGCGTTGGTCGGGATTTTCATGAATGAGCGCGCGATAGGCCGTGGCAACCAGATCGGCGCCAAAGGCCACCTCGTTTACGTAACGGAAGCCCAATTTGCGCACCATGCCCACCACCTGTTCCGGGGCGTAATCCGAAAACTCTGCCGGGAAGCTGGGTGCCAGAATGGCGGCTACTGTTCCGCCCGAACGGAGCAAATTTTGGACTTCGGGAATCGAATTGTACACCCGTTTGGCATTCTGGCGGCATACTTTCACGCAATTACCGCAGCCAATGCATCGCTCGTTGATGACTTCGGCCTGGCCATTGTAAATGCGAATGGCCTTGGCCGGACAATCCCGAACGCAGGTGTAACACACCCGGCAGCGTTCTTTTTCGGTGTAGATCAGTTGCAAAATTTCAGCCATTTTTCACCCACTTAACCCAGTACATTTCGGGCCATGTATGTTGTGTGCAACAGCTCATGGCTTTTCTTGCTCAACGGCTTTTCCAGAAAATCACGATAAAGTGCCTGCACCGCCTCGTTTCCGTGCGAAGTACGCAAAGTTTCGCTGCGGTCAATTTTGTACAGGGCTTGCAGACGTGTGCGGATTTTTTGTTGATCGGTTTCAAAGGGTTGGCCGCCTCCGGCGACGCAGCCTCCGGGGCAGGTCATTACCTCGATGAAATGGAGATCGTTGCGGCCGTTTTTAATTTGTTCCAGAAGTGCCCTGGCGCTTTTAATTCCGTTGGCCACGGCAACGCCCAATGTTAAATCTCCGATCCTGATTTTCGCTTCGCGGATATCCTTAAGACCACGGATTTCTTCGAATTCCAGCCGTTCGGGTTCGCGACCGGTTATCAAAAAACAGGCCGTGCGTAAAGCGGCTTCCATCACGCCACCGGTGCCGCCAAACAACTTGCCGGCCGTACTGCGTTTCCCGAAAGGGATGTCGGCCTCGTCGGGTTTTAGTGACGAAAATTCGATGCCGTACATGCGAATGAGTCGGGCCAACTCGCGTGTGGTCAGTACCGCATCGATATCGGCATAGCCATTCTTGCTAAATTCCGGACGCCCCGCTTCAAATTTTTTGGCAGTGCAAGGCATGATGGCCACGCTGAAAATACGCGCCGGATCGATTCCCTCATTTTGCGCGAAATAGGTTTTGATGACTGCCCCCAGCATTTGCTGCGGACTTTTACAGGTAGAAAGATGGGGAATAAACTCCGGGTAGAACTGCTCCACAAATTTGATCCAGCCCGGGGAACAACTGGTAAACATGGGCAAAACACCGCCGGATTGCAGACGTTGCACCAATTCCGTAGCTTCTTCCATGATGGTCAGATCGGCCGAAAAGGCCGTATCAAACACCCGATCGAAACCCAGACGGCGCAGGGCATCAACCATCATGCGATGCACGTCTTTCCCTCCTTCAAAGCCAAACTCTTCGGCCAACGTCACGGAAATGGCCGGGGCATTTTGCACAACCACAAATTTTTCAGGATTCTGAAGGGCGTCGGTCACTTCTTTTAGCGCACTTCGCTCACGCAAGGCCCCGGTCGGACAAACGAGCAAACATTGTCCGCAAAAAATGCAGGACGAAACATTAATGCTTTCTTCGAATGCCGGCCCGATGATGGTTTTACTGCCTCTGTGAATAAAATCGATGGCAGACACGCCCATAATTTCTTCGCAAACCCGCACACATTTTCCGCAAAGGATACATTTGTTCTGATCGCGCACAATGGCCGGCGAGGAAACGTCCAGAGGTTTAAAATCGTGTCCGGCCGGGAAACGTCGCTCGCGCACACCGTACAAAGCCGCCAGATGCTGCAGCTCGCAATTGCCGTTGCGTACGCAGTACAAACAATCATCCGGATGATTGGCCAGCAGCAATTCGATAATCGTTTTACGGGCCAAAACGGCACGGGGCGAATTGGTACGAATTTTCATGCCTTCCTGCACAGGATAGGCACACGAAGGGATTAAAGTCGGATATCCTTCTACCTCCACCGAACAAATTCGGCAGGCTCCGCTGGGAAACAGATCGCTTAAATGACACAGAGTGGGCACGTGAATCCCGGCCCGTTTAAGCGCATTTAAAATAGTTTCGCCCGGTTCGGCCTGAATTGTTCGTCCGTTTACTTCTATTTCGAACATGGTCTTTCCTTTCTTCAATTAACCAAAACCGCATCAAAATTGCACACTTCCAGACAGGTACCGCACCCAATGCACTTCTCGGTGATGATGTAGTGTGGGGTGCGTTTTGCCCCCACAATGGCTTGCGTGGGGCACTTTAAGGCGCAAAGTGTGCAGCCCTGACATTTTTCCGGATCGATTGTGAAGGTGAGCAAATCGGCACACACGCCAGCCAGGCAGCGCCGTTCATAAACATGCATTTCGTATTCATCCCGGAACCAGCGCAACGTGCTCAACACAGGATTCGGTGCCGATTGTCCCAGACCGCACAAGCTGGTATCTTTGATGACATGCGCCAGGCGTTCCAGATACATGATGCTTTTAATGCGGAGCAGGGCATCGTTTGCCTTTTCCGAACGTCTTCCGCTGGTGATGCGGTTTAAAATTTCGAGCATCTGTCGGGTGCCTTCCCGGCAGGGAATGCATTTGCCACAACTTTCACGCTGGATGAAATCCATGAAAAATTTTGCCAGATCAACCATGCAGGTTTTGTCGTCTACCACGACCAGGCCACCGGAGCCCATCATGGCACCCACCTGTTTTAGCGACTCGTAATCGATGGGAATATCCAGAAATTGTTCGGGAATGCATCCCCCGGACGGGCCACCGATTTGCACGGCTTTGAACGTTCGATCTTTTTCCACGCCGCCGCCAATCTCAAAAACCAGCTTGCGCAGTGGGGTACCCATGGCTACTTCGACCAAACCGGTGCGCTGTATTTTGCCCGAGAGAGCAAATACTTTGGTACCTTTGCTTGTTTCGGTTCCCAAACGGTTGAACCATTCGGCACCGTTACGCACAATTCCCGGGATATTGGCCAGCGTTTCCACGTTGTTAATGACGGTGGGTTTCCCGAACAAACCGCTGATGGCCGGGTAGGGCGGACGGGGACGGGGCATGCCCCGTTTGCCTTCGATGCTGTGAATTAGTGCGGTTTCTTCACCGCAAACAAAGGCACCGGCCCCTTTTTTAATGACAATATCAAATTCAAAACCGGTGTTAAAAATATTTTCACCCAGTAATCCCAACGATCGAATTTGACTAATGGCCCATTGCAGGCGTTCGATTGCCAGGGGGTATTCGGCGCGAATGTAGATGTAAGCTTTGGTGGCGCCGATCGCATATCCGGCAATCATCAATCCTTCCAAAACGCGATGCGGATCGCCTTCGATGACAGCCCGATCCATGAAGGCCCCGGGATCGCCTTCGTCCGCATTGCAAATGATGTATTTCTGATCGGCTTTGGCATTCAAGGCGATTTCCCATTTCTTCCCGGTAGGGAAACCGCCGCCGCCACGACCGCGTAAACCGCTTTTTTGCACCAGATGACAGAGTTCCAATGGGGACAGATTGTTCAGTGCTTTGGCTAACGCCAAATATCCCCCATAGGCCAAATATTCTTCGATACTGGTCGGATCGATCAGACCACAGTGCTGCAATACCCAGCGGGTTTGCGGAGCAAAAAAGGAATGCTCGTCAAGGAAAGGAATGTTCGTCCAATTTTCGAGTTCGGCGCTGCGATGCTGGCCAAGCAGATGTTGCGGCGGAATTGTACCGTTCAGCACTTTGTGCAGTAAGCCATTTACCTTGTCGGCGGTTATTTTGCGAAAAACCAGACGAGATCGGCCGGGTAATTGAACATCCACGAGGGGTTCTTCACAGCACAAGCCAATGCAACCTACCCGAACAATTCGTGCCTGAATGTTACGTTCCCGAACAAAATGGCGGATTGCCTCGATGGTTTTGTCGGCCCCTGCCCCTAATCCGCAGGTCCCGGCCCCGATGTAAAACACAGGAACGCTGGCCCGAGCATGCTTGAATGCATCCATGCGCCCGGCCCATTGATTGTTCAGGGCAGAACTTGCCGCACCTGTGGCACGGGCGGCCATCCACTCCAGCAGACGTTTAGTGTCAATTTCAGAACGAAAAATATTTTGCTCCATGTTCTATTTTCCCTTTGATTTTTCCTTAGCACGCAATTTTTTTAGTAAGGCGAGTAGCCTGGGCCCGCTCATGTTTGCGTAAAACTCTCCGTTAATATTCACGACCGGAGCCAGGCTGCAGGCCCCCAAACACGCCACCACTTCCAGACTGAAAAGGCCGTCCCGGGTGGTTTGCCCGGGTTTGATTTTGAGTTCCTGAGTAAGGGTTTCCATTATTCCGAATGAACCCTTGACGTGGCAGGCCGTCCCACGGCAAATTTGGATGTGGTATTTTCCCAGAGGCTGAAAGCGGAATTGGTTGTAGAAAGTAGCCACGCCAAAAATTTTACTGGCCGGAATATTGAGTTTTTTGCCGATTATTTGCACGGCGTTTTTCGAGATGTATCCTTGTGTTTCCTGAATTTTTTGCAAGACGGGAATCAGTTGATCCCGGGAGATATTTTCAAATTCTGCTATTGCCTTTTCGATTTTTTCATTTGACGTCATAGTTCGCTCCGTTTATGTGATATTTTTCACTTATGAATTTATAGAGAATTTTTTCACAAGTCAAGAGAAAAATAAAAAATCAGTACATCAAAAAATCGATAGATCCATTATTTCAGGCAATAAATGAGGCGGTACCTTTTTGATTTTTTTATTTATTTGTTTAGCACTCATTTTATCTTCCTCAATTGTTTTTAAAAGATAATAGAAATTTACAACATTATTATGGCTTGAAAATTGTTGTTAAAAAAGCGGTATAACGATTTCTTTCTTTTTGGCGCCGAATCGTTTCAACGATTTAGGCGGGATTTATTCCAGTGAAATTGCGGGATAAAGCTTCCCAAACCCTGGTTGCAATTGCGGCACATGGGGATGCTT
>CAYXUS010000144.1:0-3954 GCA_964468415.1 uncultured Caldithrix sp. | reverse complement strand
AAATTATATGAAAGTTCCATTTAAAAAAGATCAATTATATAGTCATACTAAAGAAGCTGTCTTAAAACAATTAAGGGAATTTCGATGGACTCTTGCAGGATATTACCATAGACCATTTTTTGCAATTTGTAAGAATACTACACTTGATTTAATAATTGAACTTCTTCCATATTCTAGGACTGAATATTCTCAAATAGAAGAATTTAAAAGAAAAAATTTTGTTCTTTGGAATCACCTCGAAGAGATTAATGATATTATTTCACCGTTACGTTCATTTTTCCCAAAAAGCAATAATTTTAGGCAGCTAAGTTTATTTTAGTGTTAATTTTGGTTTATGCCATGGTTAATGGTTATATGACATAACACATCATCAAGTACGAACAATAGAATGAATCTTTAGCGCAAACACACGCACGTTTTTCCCTTGCCGGCCGCCCTCTTTCACCGAAAGGAGGAACAATGAAAAGAGCTACGTTTTATTTTCCCGGCCTTATTTTTGCCCTGGCGTTTTTAGCGGGCTGCCACAACAATTCCGTCAATAATCCCGTTACGGAAGATCCGGCATTTCGCAACGAACGCAAAGTGACCATCATCGGCTACCAATCCGATGCCATGGAACCCTTTATTACCAAGGACGACCGCTATCTGCTCTTTAACAACAACGGCAGCAACAAAGACCTTTTTTACGCCGAATACGTCAACGACACAACCTTCACTTTTAAAGGACAAATTTCCGGAGTAAACAGCCCCTATGCGGATGCCACCCCGTCGCTGGATAGCTCGGGACATTTCTTTTTCATGTCCACGCGCGATCTGGATTCCACGTTTAAAACCGTTTTTTGCGGAACCTTTTCCCGCGGTGCGGTCAGCGATGTGCGGCGCGTCGAAGGTTCGGTAAACATTGCTCTCCCCTACTGGATTAACATGGGCGCCGCCGTCTCGTACGACGGGCGTTTTCTGTTCGTGTCGAACGCCCGGTTTACCCCGGAGGGAAAGTTCGATTTTAAGGGCAACATTCACCTGAGCAGCAAAAGCGGAACGGATTTCAACCTTATGAGCGATGAAGACAAAATTCTGGCCAACATCAATACTTCGGATGCGGCACAATATGCACCGGAGCTTTCGGCCAACGGTCTGGAGCTGTTTTATTCACAGGTCCGTGCAACCTCTCCGCCCACCTTTGCGCTTTGTTACGCCCAAAGAAAAAACGTCAACGCACCGTTCGCTAAACCCGTGTACATCACCATTCCGTTCAAAGATAACCCGAATGCCACGGTAGAAGCGCCGACTCTCTCTTTTGATGGCAAACGTCTGTATTACCACAAAAAGGCCGGGAGCACCTTCTCTGTTTTCATGCTCGAAAGGGATTAAAAAAGAGAGCGCTTGTTTGCGGCAACCTCCGGTCGCTATCCTGCAAACGGCTTCCGATTTCCATTTCTCTCTTTCCCTTTAATTTGTTAAATTGGTTTGCACGAAACCACAACAGGAGGTGAGCATGCGCTATCTGGCATTTTTTACCGCCATCATCTTTTTTCTCCTTTCCAACACTCCCGTCCGGGCCTGCACCAACATTCTGGTCACCAGGGGCGCCAGCAAAGACGGTTCGGTCATGATTACCTATTCCTGCGACGGAGAATTTGTACCCCACCCGCGCATCATTCCCGCCGCAGATCATGCCCCCGGAGATTCGCTTTCGTTCCGTCTGGGAGACAAAGTCGTCAAAATTCCGCAGCCTGCCCACACTTACAAAGTGGTGGCTTTGATGAACGAGCACCAACTGGTCATCGGCGAAACGACATTTAGCGGACGCGAAGAACTCATCAATCCGCAGGGATTGTTTCATTACTGGACGCTGATGCGCCTGGCTTTGCAGCGGGCTAAAACAGCCCGCGAGGCCATTCAAGTGATTACCGGTCTGGTGGAAAAATACGGCTACCGATCCAGCGGAGAGACTTTTTCCATTGCCGATCCCAACGAAGCCTGGATTCTGGAAATGATCGGGCCGGGGCCGGGGGGCCACGGTGCGGAATGGGTAGCCCTGCGCATCCCCGACGGGTACATTTCCTGCCATGCCAACAAGGCACGCATCGGCACCTTTCCCTTAAATGATCCGGAGAATTGTCTGTATTCGAAAAATGTGATCTCTTTTGCCATCAAAAAAGGTTATTACGATCCGAAATCGGGCCAGCCCTTCCGCTTTAACGAAGCGTACTGTCCGGACACGCCGCGCAATCGCCGCTATTCCGACATGCGCGTCTGGAGCATTTTTCGCCGGGCCGCCCCATCAAAGCACTTTTCGCCCGCCTACGCCCGCGGCGATCAATCAGCACAACCTTACCCCCTGTGGATTAAACCCGACCGCAAACTTTCCGTGGCCGATGTGTTTTCGTTAATGCGCGATCACTACGAAGGCACCCCGTTCGACATGACCCAAGGCATCGATGCCGGCCCCTACGGAACGCCCAATCGCTGGCGCCCCATTTCCTGGAAAGTGGACAGCGTGGAATACGCCTGGGAACGCCCGATTTCCACCCAGCAAACCGGTTTTTCGTACGTGTCCCAATCGCGCGCATGGCTGCCCGACGGCATCGGCGGTTTACTCTGGTACGGTCTGGACGACACGTACACCTCTTGTTACATGCCTGTTTATTGCAGTGCCGACAAATTCGCCAAACCCTTGCAAACCGGAAGCCTGAAAAAATTCAGCTGGGATTCGGCCTGGTGGATTTTTAATCTGGTGGCCAATTATGCCAATCTGAAATATTCTTACATGGTAAAAGACATCCAAAAGGTGCAAACCGAGCTGGAAAGCGCCTTTCTTAGCGCCCAGCCGGAAGTGGAAAAGAAGGCGTTGCAGTGGTACGGGCAAAATCCGGATTCCATGCGCAGCTATTTAACCGCTTACTCCGTAAACGCCCAGAACAAAGTCTTTGAGCGCTGGAGAGAACTGGCTGCTTTTTTAATCACCAAATACAACGACGGTTATGTTCAGGACCGTCCGGGACATCCTACGGAGAAGGGTTACCCCAAATCGTGGTTGCGCCGGGTCGTCAAAGAAAAAGGCGCGCAACTAAAACTGCCGGAGAACAAAAAGAAAAAGCCGGAATCCAGACTCGTCGATTAAATCTCTTTGCAGAAACCGTCCAGATTCCACCCAAAGAGGGACCTTTCGTCCCTCTTTTTTTTCGCCGAATTAAGCCGAAGCGCTCGAACGGCAGGAACATTCCCTTCCTTTGCTCATTAAAAGGTACGAACACCAACAGAAAGGATTGACCATGCGTATCTTTAAAGAATTTGCCGAATGGTTCAGCAAAAACGATCAAAAAATTATTGATTACCATCTGCAAAAAGATCGGGAAAATCTGAAACGCACGCTCAGGGAACTGCAGGAAGAACTGCAAGAAATGAAAGCGTTGCGCGAAAAGATCGATTACCTGATCAAAGAATCCGAACGTATTGTGGGCAAAGGCGAGGCGTCGTTAAAGAAGGAAGAAATAAAAGACTACACCACCTGGCTAAGCGAAGCGGAAGAGAAACTGACGCGTATTTTCAAACTGGAAAGCAACACTCTGTCCGCCGCAGATCGGGAGGTTGTTCAAAAAGAGCTTCCGCGACTCCGTGCCGATCGGTGGTCGGGGAAGGTTGAATTGTTGAGTGGTTGAATTGTGCCACCACGAAGTGGTAGGCATCCCTTCGGGATTGATGGTTATTCGTTATTCGGTGATTTTCGGTGGCTGCATTAAGTTAAGGGTTGAGGGTGTAAGGGTTAAGGGGAAGCATGCACCCGCCGGGCAATTCGTCATTCTCTTGCCGGTTGCCGAGTAGTCCCGGCAAAGCCGGGACGTATCGAGGCACCGGTTTCTAGGGCTATTGGTGAGTGGCCGCCTGGCGCCTCGATACGGCTCCGCTGGCGGGGAGCCACTCGGCAACCGGCGGCCTTTCTCCCCTTTCCTT
>CAYXUS010000143.1:0-6045 GCA_964468415.1 uncultured Caldithrix sp. | reverse complement strand
TTCGAGCAATCGGTCTCACGCAGATTTCGCAGATGTTCGCAGAAAAAAATCTGCGCTAATCCGCGTGATCTGCGCGCAGAATGAAGCTGCATCCGTGAGCCATTCAATCCGAAGGGATGCCTACCACTTCGTGGTGGCACGATTCAAAAAATCTTCGACTAAAATCCCGGAGGGATTTCTGAAAATAGCCCGCCGATTCATCGGTGGGAATGGGAAACCACCAAACGCAAAGATGTCCCGTAGGGACATTTGAAGATGGTGCGTGTGGTTCAGCCGTGCCTACGGGACGGAGAATGTGGGGTGCGCATGTCCCGCACCCGCCAATGAATTGACGGGTTAATGTTATTCCATCCCTGACGGGATGGGATGAGGAGGGGGGTGAGGGCGTTCGTTCCCCGCCATTGACATGGCGGGCTAATCGCGGTGCATCCCTCCGGGATGCGATCCTCTAAATGATGTGATCTTTTCGAGAATCCGGAGCATTTTGCGGGCACCGTTCATCCCGAAGGGATGCCTACCACTTCGTGGTGGCACAATTCAACAAATCAACGATTCAACCAATCAACAATTCAACCTTCCCCGGCCACTGATCTGCACGGAATGCCACAAATTTCCCTTAACCCTTACACCCTTAACCTAACCTGCCCGCAAACAAGGCGAATCACAAAAACCTCAGCGGTAATCCGGGCGCACCTTGTAGGGAATGGGATCTTCCACTCCGGCCAACTGGAAGCCGCGCAAACGCAGGGCACAACTGTCACACACACCACAAGCTTCGTCCTCGTTCTGGTAGCACGACCAGGTTAAATGCAGCGGTGCCTTTAATTCCACACCTTTTTTGACGATCTCCCATTTTTTCATGTGAATAATGGGCGTTTCGATGGTAATGTGCGTGTCGGGTTTGGTGCCCAGCTCAATGACCCTGTTAAAGGCCTGAAAAAATTCTTCGCGGCAATCGGGGTAGCCCGAGGAATCTTCCTGTACCGCCCCGATGAACAATTTACGGGCGCCAATGACTTCGGCCCAACTGGTGGCAATGGCCAGAATATTGGCATTGCGGAATGGCACGTAACTGGTGGGAATTTCCTTTGATTCCAGATCGGCCTTGCTCACCTCCATCGTCTCATCGGTCAGGCTTGAACCGCCGATTTGCCCGAAATGGCCCACATCCACTACCAGCCGCTCTTTTACCCCGTAAAAATCGGCAATATCGTTAAAGGCCTTCAGCTCGCGTTTTTCGGTTCGCTGGCCGTAATTCATGTGTAAAAAGGCCAGTTCGTAATTCTGTGCGGCAATGGCTGCCGTAACGCAACTGTCCAGTCCGCCGGAAACCAGTACCACTGCTTTTTCTTTGGGCATGCCTTACCTCCCTATTTAAACCCGCCGCGTTTGTGCGGATCGTACACGGCAACCACCGTAGAATGCATGCCGCCGCGTACGGTAAAATCGCCGCGGACTTCCATGTAACGGGGCTGGCAGGCTTCTACCAGATCGTCCAGAATCTGATTGATTACCGCTTCGTAAAAGATGCCTTTGTTGCGAAAGTCGAGAAAGTAGTATTTCAGCGCCTTTAGTTCCAGACACAGTTTGTCCGGAATGTAATTGATGGTAATGGTTCCGAAATCCGGCAACCCGGTTTTGGGACAAACCGAAGTAAATTCCTCGTTAACGTGTGTAATGTAGTAATCCCGATCCGGATATTTATTTTCAAAGACTTCCAATTCGGCCATGATGTTTCTCCTGAGTTTTGCGTTTATTGATTGAATCGTCGAATAGTTGCATCGTTTAATGGTTTAATGGTTAATCGTGTATTCGCCCCCCGAATAGTTTCCTATTCCCCCAAAGGGATCACTTCCGTGACGGAGCAAGTTCCCCCAAGGGGGCTCCTCCCACTCCTTCACACCCCGCGCTGATCCGGCGGCCAGATGTATTTGTGCATTTGCAATTGCAGACGCACCGGCAAATGTTCCTGTAAAATCCACTCTGCCAGGGTTTTGTTTTCCAATCGCCCGAATACCGGCGAAAACAGCACAGGACACTTTGCATGCAATTTGTACTTACGCACCGTATCGCGGGCAAATTCAAAATCGGCACGATCGCCAATGACAAATTTCACCTGATCCTCGGGCGTTAAAAAATCGACGTTTTGCCAGCGCACCTTTGCGCTCTCACCACTGGAGGGGCATTTAATATCCATGATGCGTTTTACCCTTTTGTCCACCGGAGCAATGTCCATGTGGCCGCCCGTTTCCAGCAACACCTCGTAACCGGCATCGCAAAGGGCACGCAGCAAGGGCAAACTGTTTTTTTGCACCAGCGGTTCTCCGCCCGTCACTTCCACCAGATTGCAGCGGAATGCTTCCACCCGGGCCAGAATTTCTTCGATGGTCAGATCGTCGCCTTCGTAAAACGCGTAAGACGTATCGCAATAGGTGCAACGCAAATTGCAGTAAGTCAGGCGCACAAACACGCAGGGCAAACCGGCATACGTCGATTCGCCCTGAATGCTGTAAAAAATCTCGTTAACCTTTACCGTAAGATGTTGTTCTTCCATTATTCGGAATATTCCACCATGTACTTGTCGGTTTCCCACAGGCGAATGGCAGCCATGCGTACGCCCGCGGGCAATTGTTTACCGATTTCCCGGTAAAAATAGCGCGCCATGTTTTCCGCAGTGGGATTCATTTCCGTAAAGGGGTGCACCTCGTTCAGCATTTGATGATCAAACTTGCCCACCACGCTCCAGGTTAAATCTGTTAAATCCTTAAAGTCAATAACCATGCCGGTGGCATTCAGCGTTTCACCCGTTACCACCACCTGAATTTTCCAATTATGGCCGTGCACACGCTGGCAGGGTCCGCTGTAATCGCGCAAAAAATGCGAAGCGGAAATCATGGTATCTATCGAAAGTTTGTACATTCGAGTTGTTCCTTTGTTTTTTAATTCAATTTAACCGCAAAAAGCTGCGATTGACGCTTTTTTACCACTTAACAAAAGTGAAGGAATTTAAAGAATTTTAAGGGCAAGGTCAAAAAAGGAACTTACCAATCTCCGGCTTTCCTTCCCCCGTTAAAACTTTTCCGCACCGCATCTTTTTTTTGTTGTAATCATTTTATTTTCTAAATTTATCCGTTCAAAAATCTAAAATGTACGAAAAATCAGGGAAATCATTATTGGATCGTCCGATTAATCTTTGGCAAGATCTTCGATTGAAAGTAGCCGACTGGTCCGAACCGGTCATCAAAGCGGTAAACATTTCTCTGACCATTGTCAGTATTATCGCTTTGGTAACCCTTATCATTCAGTACGGATTCTACATTTCGCCCTCTCTGGAACATACGCTGGAACGCGTAAATGTAATGATCGTTTTGTACTATGTTTTACAGTTTTTTGTCAAAATTCTTTTTACGCCCCAACGCTGGAGCTACATTAAACAGCACTGGTTCGAAAGCGCTCTGGTAGCCATCATCATTTTAAAAACCAGCATGATTATTCACGATCTGGGCATCAGCCAATTAAGAAATTACTTCGTTAATTTAGACGTAAACGCCTTAACCCGTCTGTCGATCGTCGGTGCGCAGGTCATTATTATTTTGTCCATCATCAGCGGTGCGGTTCGCTTAAACCGCAGGATTGCTTCCCTCAAATTTCATCCGGCACAAACCTTTCTACTTAGTTTTTTGATCGTTATTCTCATCGGTGCGGCGCTTCTTCTTTTGCCCCGTGCCGTTGCACCCGGTAAAACCCTTAGCCCCTTAGATGCTCTGTTCACCGCCACCAGTGCCACCTGCGTGACGGGCCTGATTGTCGTGGACACAGGAACCCACTTTTCCTTATTGGGGCAGTTGATCATTCTTACCCTGTTGCAAATCGGCGGATTGGGCATCATGACTATTTCCAGCTTTTTTGCTTTGTTTTTTGGCCGGGGCATGGCCATCCGCGAACGCATCATGTTGCAAGAAATGTTAAATGTGGATCGTCTGGGTGCCATTACCCGACTGTTACGAGGGGTTATCCTTATCACTTTTATTACCGAAACCATTGGCGCCGTCATTCTCTTTTTTAGCTGGAATCAACCGCACTGGACATTGGGCCATCGCATTTACCACTCGATATTTCATTCGGTTTCGGCCTTTTGCAACGCCGGTTTTTCATTAAACGCCGATTCGCTTATGGGATATTCGCACAACTATCCGGTGGTGCTGACCATTGCCATGCTCATCATCGTTGGTGGTCTGGGTTTTGTGGTAATGATGGACTTGACCCGCGGAAAAATTTTCGATTATCCCGGAAAACGCCGTGTGCACCGTTTGTCGGTACATTCCCGGCTGGTACTCATCATCACCGCCATGCTGCTGGTTTTCGGAACACTGGTTATTTTTATCATCGAACCGTTTAACGGCGGATGGTTCTACCGTTTAATTCAATCTTTCTTTTGCTCGGTTACGGCACGTACTGCCGGATTCAACACGGTGGACATCAGCATACTTAGTGCACCCACCGCCTTGCTGATCATGTTTCTCATGTTCATCGGCGCCTCGCCGGGCTCTACCGGAGGCGGTATTAAAACGACAACGCTGGGAGTTTTAATCGCCAGTTTTATTTCCATTATTCGCGGCAAAAGCCGAATCGAATTATTCAAAAAGAGTCTATCGTTTACCATCTTAAACCGGGCTCTGGTAATCTTTGCATTTTCCATTACCGTAGTTATGATTTCCGTGTTCTTTTTAAGCATGAGCGAACACACCAATTTGCTCAACCTGCTTTTCGAAGAAATTTCCGCTTTTGGTACGGTTGGGCTTTCACGCGGCATTACTTCAAGTTTAAGTAATTGGGGAAAAACGATCATCATTATTTCCATGTTCATCGGACGTGTCGGAGTTTTAACTTTGGCCTTTGCCATTACGCCGCCCAAAGAGCACTTGCGCGTAGAATATCCTGAAGAGCGTAACGTAATGGTCGGCTAATCTTTTTTTGAACGGAATTTGTACCTAAATTCCATTAAATACGGTTGGGTTATTGAAAAGAGGAAGACATGAATAAATTTTTAATTATCGGTTTGGGAATTTTCGGGCGTGAACTGGCCGTAAGCCTTATTGAAAAAGGTGCGGAAGTCATTGCCGTAGATCAGCGCATGGAACTGGTCGAAGAAATTCAGGATCAGGTGACGTACGCCATTAAGCTGGATGCAATGGATGAGAAAGCTCTGGCCAGCATTGGCGTGGAAGATATCGACATTGGCGTGGTGTGTATCGGTGAAAATTTCGAATCGAACCTATTAGCCGCCGTGCACCTTAAAAAGCTGGGAGTCAAAACGGTTATTGCCCGTTCGTCCAATCCCACTCAGGAAAAAATTTTACACGCCGTAGGTGTCGATCTGGTCATCACTCCGGAAATGGAGGCCGCCGAGCGTCTTTCTTACCGGTTAATGCACCAGGGGCTGCTGGATGTTACCTACATCGGAGGCGAAACGGTCGCGGCCAAAATTGAAGTCCCTGAAATTTTTGTGGGGAAAACCCCGGCCGAGCTGGAATTACGTTCCAAATACGGAGTAAACTTGATCGCCATTCATTCTCCGCAAGCTTCCAAAGACGGCAAACAATTGCCCCCCATTATCAATAACAATCCCGATGCCAATACCGTCTTCAAAAAGGGAGACATCATGGTGCTCATCGGCAGGAACAGAGATTTGCAAAAAATCGCCAAATTGCATCAACACGACAGTTAGGGAGAAACGTTTAAATTGTTGGGAAATGGCCTTTTCCTTCATTCAAACGTTTCTATTTACCCACCAGTGAAATTTCTCCGTTGGTCGTACGCACATCAATTTCCACTCCACCGCCATTGCAATCGGCTTCCAAGCTTCGTTTGCCGGTGGTTCTGGTTTTGGCAGTCGGAAGCTCATTAATAATTTGCCCGTTGTTCGTATATGCCGTAATCGAACATTTGGCCTGGCGGGGTAAAACACATTTAATTTTGCCATTTGTGGTAGAAATTTTAATGTGACCACGTGCGGGCACGGTACGGTAATGCGCATACACCGAA
>CAYXUS010000142.1:0-3138 GCA_964468415.1 uncultured Caldithrix sp. | reverse complement strand
AAACCGTTGAAAAGGAATGACCTGTAAAAAGGGATTAAGACGCCTACTCCGAGAATGTACGTTTTAGAGAGAAAAAAACCTGTTGAAAAGGAATGACCTGTAAAAAGGGATTAAGACCCCAGATACCGACATATTTTTATCAACGGTTACTAAATCCGTTAGAAAGGAATGACCTGTAAAAAGGGATCTGCTCCGATACGGCCCGATAAATCGGGCCTACTCGGCAACCGGGCTGCATGCTGATGTCAGAGTTGCAAACGAACTCGGTACTTTAGAAAAAACTGTAAAAAGAATTTGCTTCGCCTCATCCGACAAAGAAAAGAGGCCGCGGGTTGGTAATAAACCGGATGTGCGCCGTATTACATCCGCCTAACGTGTTGAAATGTCTTGGTAAACCAAAGGATGCAGCAAAGGGAGAGAGCATTAAAAACACCGACCGATCGTTTAACAAATAGCCTCCCGCAGGCGGGAGGCTATTCACTAAAAGCACAGGGTTAATAACTATGAAGTTTTCTGTACGTCAAAAAGGCGGTCTACCGATTCGACAAACTGTTTCCAATATTTCCTGGTATCACCTTTAAGCTTTATTTCCTTTAATTTACCAAAATGTCTGCCCGAAGTCCCTTTATAATTATAGGAGGGCAGTTTACCAACGATATAATTGAATTTTCCTTTTAAACTTTTCTGTAAATGAAGGTTCAGAGCATCGAACCGCCGACCAATGTAATAAAGAATTATTTTATCCTCTCTGGAAAGCTCATTCCCATGGTTTAAAATATATTCCAATGCGCGGAAGAGATCGCTCCTGTAGGTCCGTGCCTCTTTTTGGTTTTTGCCGAAATTATTCAATACAGCCAACAGGGTTAGTAAAGTTGCCCTGATTTTACGTTTTACGTTTAACCTGGCGGGAAAAAGCGAACCATCCGCATCTTGTGTAAGCAATAATCGATTCGCCAATTCATTTGATCTTTCGATGATCAGTGCACGAATAGTCATGGGTATTTCTATTTCAGAATCCAGTTCATTCAAGGCAAAATAATCATCGGAAAAATTATTTTCAGAATCCAGTTCATTCAGGGCAAAATAATCATCGGAAAAATTATTCTCGATATGTCTCTTTGAGTACTTTCTTTTCGCCTTGGGCTGTATTATGAGCGGTGAAAAAACCGAATCAAAATCCCATGTTGCCGGAAAAGCTGAAGGCACAATCTGAATTTCCGGTAAGTCTTCGATCTTGTGTTCACGTTCCATATAAGCATACCAGGCCGTTAATTCCGTTTGCAATTGGTATGCCATAGCTAATTTGAGAAGCTTTTCTTTAACACGTTTCTCGTGTCGGGGATTTGTCATGTGAGCCGTACCGACATTGAGCTTTCTGAGTTCTTTTTTGATCAGGAAATGCGCGTAAAATTTTTTTAACGCCTTCGACAGTTTATCGTTGCAATTTATGACTGTCGGTGTGGTCGTGTGCTCCGTTCCATCGGATAGCTGGATGGAAAGTGTTAACGGATTTTCCACTTCACCCTCCGTTAAAAGAAGAACCGGTTTTAAATCTGCAGAGTGTTGCAGAGTACTGTTATCCGGAAATATTTTTATTCCTCTTCCATTGATGGTTACATTTTTAAATAAAGGAAAATCCAGCCGTTCAAATTGAATATTAATTTTTTGCTCTATGGGCTCTCCGGGGAAAATGTATTCGGTTGTTCCTGGTACTTTTTCAGTGATTGAATTGAATAAATCCTGATTAACCGCTGTGTCAATTCCGAACAGTAATACAATTAAATTTGCCGGGGCATGGCTAAATAGTTTTGTAATTTCTTTTTCATTGCCTATCTCACCATCGGTTAGCAGCACTAACACCACGCGGCGTTCCGGATCAAACTCCATCGAGAAAAATTTTTGCAAAGGGAACAGTAATTCCGTCCCGCCATTTGCATTCACTGTTTTTAGCCACAATTCGGCTTCTTCGGTATTTCGGCTCCCGGCTTCCTGCCAGTCGTTTTTCCAGAACATGAAGCTATGATCGAAAACGGCCAAATTAAAGCGATCGTTCCAGGTTAGTTTTCTGAGGCATAAACGGATCGCTTTTTTGACCGCCTTTAATTTGGCATGGGCCATTGAACCAGAGCGATCGATTAAAAAGAAATAATCCGTATCTTTATGTTCTGTTTTTCTGCTTCTGGAAATGCCGAGCCAACTCAAAAAAATCTTCTGAGAATCGAACTCCGTTTGCCACAACAAATCAATCGGTAAGTGTTTTAAAGTCAAGTTAAGAATAAAATCGCGATCCGGTGCAACACGACCAACCGATGTTATTTTAAAGCCTTCATCCGATGGGAAAAAACGAATCGGATGGCTGGGACTTTCCGCCGATTCAACCGGCAGATTTTTGGAGACTTCAATCTCAAAATTTACCGGATAGGGCATTCCGTTTGTCGTTACGGGTGGGGTTATCCAGTCCGCATCGGGCACACGGTCCGTAGGCTCCGCCCAGCCAAATCCGCTGCGAAAACTAGTTTGACGTCCCGGGATATAACGCGGACCTACCACCGTTGGCAAAAGAATACGAATTACTCTGCCTTCCACCGAAAGCATTTGAATCAATTTAAGTTGAATAACCAGGTTATCTTCCGGAGCCAGATTGCCAATATTCAAGGTAAAAATATTTGACCGATGCTGTTGAATGTAAATGGCTGAATCACCTTTAATAACGCCATCGTCATATTTCTTTTGTGCTTCGTCCAAAGGCAGAATTTGAGAATGAACCGACCTGCCATTTAAAAGAATGTGGAATTCGTCAATCAGCATATTGCTGTTCAGGGGGAAAGTATACACAATTTCCAGGGGGTCTTGTGACAAATTGGTAAAGTGTTGCTGCAAAGTAAACCTACCAATTGGCCCATCAATATTTCCCCGGTAAGTTATGGCGTTTAGGGCAAAGTTTTTTTCCCCACCACTACGAACCTGAACACGAATTGATGGATCGACATCAGTCATTTTAATTCTCCTTTTATTTTTTGAATGATAGCATTTAATTGGCTTTCAAGATTTTCCAACGCTTCTTCGGAAGGAGGCCATTTAATGTGCAATTCGGCCTCCGTCCCTATGATAAACTTGCGCCACAGAACAACAGGCCCG
>CAYXUS010000141.1:0-14320 GCA_964468415.1 uncultured Caldithrix sp. | reverse complement strand
CTTCCCGCACCCTATGGCTACAAAAGCGCATTTGAGCAGGCAAAATTATTTCAACCAACGCTGGTGCTGTGCTGGATAGGCATGTACGATGTGTTGAGCTATGCCATGTACAGCGCGATTAATCCGGTAACCGAGCCTCCCACGTCCAAAGAAGAATTTGCAAAGTATTTTTCCGAATTGATGGATTCGCTTAAAGCGACCAGAGCGGCCGTTATCGCGGGGAACATTCCCGATATTCTGGACATGCCCTATTTTAACACGGTATCACGCTTTGTAATTGATACGGTGACTAATCTCCCCGCCAAAGATGAAAACGGAAATCCCATTCCGTTGGTGGGTACAAACGAGGGCGATTTGATTCTGCTCCCTGCCAAAAGTTTTATCAAACGCGGATACGGACTTCCGGCTTCCTTCCCCAACAGCAACGGCGAAGCGCTTCCCGATGATGTTGTTTTGACTCCTGCGGAGCAGCAAACGGTTAAAGACTTGATCGACGGTTTTAATACGATCATCGACTCGGTGTGTACTTTGCGCCAAATTCCTGTGGTAGATATGCACGGTTTCTTTAAAGAAGTTAGCGAAGGCTACGGAGTGGCAGGCCTGACCGTAAATGCCAAATTTATCACAGGCGGCTTTTACAGCCTGGACGGCATCCACCCCAATGATCTGGGCCAGGCCCTGATCGCAAACGAATGGTTGAATGTGATTAATAACAGCTTTAGAATTAGTGTGCCGCTGGTGAATATTATTGAGCAGGCCTCTCGTTTTGCCTACAGCGATTCATTACTTACGGGAGATCAATAAGGTTAAAACCGGTAGGACGGTTTAGGTTTGGAAAAAATCGGCGGTGGGAGAAATCTTGTCGCCGATTTTTTTGTTAAAGCGCACGGTTTCTGTTCGCCTGTTCAATGACCTCTACAAATACCTGCGTAAAAGTTTTTTCTTCCTGTTTCAGCAGGTTATCAAGTGTTTCACGGGTAAACGAACGAAGAATTTTCCCCCGGTTCATTACCACCACTTCATCGCACCACTCGGCGACCAGGGGCAAAATGTGCGAAGCCAGAACGATGGTGTGGCCCTTTTGGGCAAGTTGCGCCAAATGGTCTTTTAAACGAAGCAGTGCTTCGGTGTCCAGACCGTTTAATGCCTCGTCAATGAAAATAAATTTTGGACTGTGAAGCAGAGCCGCCGAAATAAGCATTTTTTGTCGCATGCCGTGGGAATAATCGTCAATTAAACCATCGCAAAACGAACCCATTCCCAAAAGATCGATTAGAAAATCGATTTCCTTTTGTGCCTGTCGATCGGTCATTTGACGTAAACGGGCGATCAAAAGTAAAAACTCTCTTCCGCTTAAATAAGAAAAGAGATGGGTTTCTTCGGGAGCGTAGGCACAGTGATGTTTAATCCATTTCCGCTCGCGTTTTGTAGAATGCCCATCCAAAGTAATTTCGCCTTCGAATTCGCGAATCAGTCCCAAAATAACGCGTATCAGGGAAGTTTTTCCGGCGCCGTTTGGTCCCACAAGCCCCGTGACTTTTCCGGAATCAATGGTTAATGAAAGTTGATCAAGTGCCTGTTGTGTTTCATAAAACAGAGAAACATTGTCAATGCGAATCATTCCATACCCTCACTGTGCTAAAAAGCGGTAGCTTTTGTAAAAATAAACGCTCAAGAACGTGACGGTTAAGAGCGGCCCCACAAAGTAGTAGTTAAGGCTCATAATCGTAAAAAAAAGCAGAGAAAAATGGTAAGCGTAACCCGCCGCCCGGCGATTGTCGAAAAAAATGATCTGAAAAGCAATCATGGTGAGTAACGCAATGGTACTCAAAAGAGTAAGGAAAAGCAAAAGCTGCCAGTAAGTATCCGGAGAGATGCCCATCCCCCACAGCACAAGTGCGTAACTAAAAAGCATGACTGCAGCAAAGATGAATTCTGCCAGAAAGCGGGCAAGAACAAAACGCACAAAGGGAATGGGCGTGAGCCGAAAAAACCATTCCGGTTCTTCCTGAGCAAAGCGGTTGCTAAAAAAAGAGCCGTAGTGGTACCAGACCAGAAGGCCCAGAATTAAGGTAAAAATTTCAACGGCCTTTTGCGGGAAGGCATGGAAAACGATCAATCCGCTTATCACCAATACGAACCAGAGTAGCCCCTGGCTCTTTAAATAGCGGCGGTTGCGCTGCATTCCCAGATAATCCTTCAAAAAGAGAGCCCGGAAAGGGCCGGCCATTTTTTTAGCGGTGTAAGTTTTTGGCTGTTTAAAAGCTTTGAAACGGAGAAAAAAAGTTTGTTCTTCACAAAGGGAATGGGATTGCAAACGGAAAAGTTGCGCGAGTAAAAAGCCGAATCCCAGAAGCCCTGTTCCCGCACCGAGTAAAGCGGGCCTGGACCAAAAAACGAAGGAAAAAACACCCAAAATAAAAACAATGCCCAATCCCGAAAGATAATAGGCCGGAGCCGATGGATGGCTTCCGAAATAACGAAACGAAGCAACAAAAACGGCCAGATCCCAGAGAATGATGCTCAGCAAAAAAATTACACCCCAGATCGGTTTGACCCAAATGAGGGCAGAAGCAAAGGCCATAATTACTATCCAGAGAATAAGCCAGAATTTGTGTACGTAATAAAAGGCAACAGCGAGCGCCTGCGCTTTTGAAAGAGGCAAAAGTTGTAGGGTTTGCAATGTTTTTTCCCGGGGAAGCAGACGCCTAAAAACAAAGGGAGAGCTCCCCAAAAGATAAAGAATGACTACCGATATGGCAGCAAAAACGATGTGCGTAATTTCGAAAGGAGAAGCAGTGGCGAGTTTGACAAAAAAACGATGCAGTTGGCGTACGGCGTAGGCATAAAGCACCAACGCCAAAAAAAGATGCTGGAGACGGGTAATCAGCGGAAATTGTCTCCAGAGATGCCAGGGCTGCTTGAGTAAGATTTTTAAAACGCTTTTCATTGGCCGGAAGGTTCTCCCGGTAATTTCTTGACGATTTCGGGAATGGCCTCTTTGTTTACCAGAAATGCGAGTACCTTTAAACGCACGTAATCGCCGTGATCGAAAAAATAACCGGGATGCTTTCCTTGCCAGGCGTCGCGCCAGGAATCTTTAACCAGGAACCAGTCCTGCCCGTGGCTGCGATAATAGCCCAGAAAATGCATCAGATGGTCATCGGTAGTACAGTGATTTTTAAATCGATATTCGCGCGCCTCGGCATCGATGTATTTACCGGGAATGTCATACGGCGGTACGAATGAGACGTCGTATTGGCCAATGCGGCCTGGCTCGGAAATATCGGCATCAAACGCCACGGAGAACCCCCGCTGCAGAGCCAGTTTAATACCGTTGTAAAATACCTGCAAAGGCACGTTAAAATATTGCGCATTGTGCGCCCAGTTATCGGGAACCTTCAATTCAACAAACCGATAATAGGGAGCGTACTCGAAAGAGGTGACCATCAAATAGCTTTGCCAAGGAAGACGTACCACTTTCTTTAAAAAAGACTTCGGCGTGTATTCAATGCCTTTGTACGTAAATGTCTCGGGAGGGACGCCCATGTAACGGTACAAAATTTCCCGCGTTTTTTGCAGAACGAGATCTTCATCCCAGATGTTTAATTCTTTTACATGGTTAAGCAGAGAATCGATGGCAGCATACATGGCGCGTTGATTGTAATGTTTTTGGCCGTTAAGCAATCCGGTGTAGTCTTTGTAGGGAACAATGCCGTATTTTTGGATAATGTCCATGACATCGGGGAACAGTCCGCCGGGAGCCACGCGGGAATGGCCCCGTGTCTGCACAAAGCGTCGTACTTTTTCGATGTAAGCGTGGAAAAAGGGAAACATCATCGATAGACGTACCGAATCCCGTCCCAGCCGTAGCATCTCGCTTTCGACAAATGAGGTGGTGGCAAAAGCCCAGCAAGCCGATGTGGTATCCTGATTAATCGGTTGCAAATGTGGTAACGGATGAAAAGGCTGTACCGACGAGGGCAGATGAATTTTTTTGAGAAAACGCGCTACGTCCATTTTTTGTGCCGGAGCGTTACTGGCCAGCAAAAAGAGCATGGCTAAAAGAAGCGTTTTTTTCATGGGGTCTCCTGCCGGTTACTGAAAACAAGTTCTAAAGGATTTTACGCCAAGATTTTTTGCAAAGCAAGCGGCAATTTATCCGTCGAGACAAACCCGGGCCAATTGCCAATCGAAATAGGTTCCGTTAAACAGCAGCTCAAAACGATCGGAAGTGTCGGCCATGACGGAAAAGTGGTGCTGTTTGTTGTAGCCCTGGCTGCTTACCCAGTGCCCGTCGATGCGAAATACCTTGTACACACGTCCCTTCCATTTAAAGCGCAACGGATGCAGCTTGCCTCCTTTAAAATGGGCGATTACTTCTACGGGTTCGAAAATATCTTCAAAAATCATGGCAATAATTCCTTTTATATTATGGTGTCTAAATGTACACCATAATATAAAATTACAGAAAAGAAAATGCAAGGATAAAATGAAAAAGTGTTGGTAGAAGGCATGCTTTAAAATAAAAAGGGCGCCGAAGAAGGCGCCCTTTGTTTTTTCGGAATGGTTCTATTTCATTAAGACCATTTTTTTAGTGGTTTGGTGTTCTCCGATTTTCAGCTGGTAGTAATAAATACCGCTGGCCAGCTCGGCACCGTTGAACAAGATACTATGAAATCCGTTGGCCCGGGCGTTAAACAGCGTACGTACCAGTTGGCCCCGGGCATTAAACACACGCAACAAGACATGCTCGGGCTTGTTCGATTTTACTTCAAAAATAATTTTGGTAACCGGATTGAAGGGATTGGGACGATTTTGGTGAAGAATAAATGATCCGGGAGTCATTCCGATGGGTTCGATTGAATCGGTGGTAAATGCATCTTTTAGATTAACAGCGCCATAGCCGAATACCCGATCCCAGGTATTGGGGTCGTCTTTCACTTTCACTTCGTCTTCGGTTACCCCTGCCGGGCGCTCGGTGCCCTGGGCGTGGTGCGAAAGATAGTCGAGCACGTCGCTTGGTTCCCAGGTGGGATTTTTTTCCATCAGCAGGGCAATGGCACCGGCAGCTACGGGGGAGGCCATAGAAGTGCCCTGCATGTATGCGTAATGCTCCGTGTAGGGGGCGGGTGGTAAAAAGGCGCTCTGGTAGCTGGCGTCCTGGCTGCGCGCCGAGAGCACGATGGTACCGCCGGCAATGATGTCGGGCTTGGGTTGCTCGTCTCCGGTTGGGCCAATGGAACTATAGGCGGCAATTCCACCTTCGTCACCGCTGTTGGGATAGTGGTAGGTGTTGCCGTCGCTGGCCGGCCACGATTCCTGAATAATAAAAGAACCGACGGTAATTACCTGCGGATTGCAGGCATCGTTGGCCAGTGTGTACGGGTAAAAATTGTTGCCGTACAGGCTGCCCTGAGAGAAAGCCCCGTAAGGATTTTGCACAACCGAACTATCGGCCCAGCCGTGCCGGTTAATGTGTCCATTGTGGTTGGCATCGCTTAGGCCGCTTAACGTTAATGTAAATATTTTATCTTTTAACGAAGTATTGTCCATGAACACGTAAACGCTGATTTTACCGTTATTGCTGTAAGAAGCGGGGAGCAAATACAGGTCGATGCCATCGCTCGTTTTGTGCCCGTTTAATGGAACATTGGTAATGGAGCCTCCCGACCAGCTTAATGAGGCCGATGTAACGGCATCTCCTTTCTCCAGCCAGAGGGTAAAATATTGGCAATAGCCAAACTGGATGGATTCGGTGCTGGTAACGGTATTGTTAAAATAGTGTACGGGATGGGCGCCGTCATTTCCGGCGGAACGGACGATGATGTGTCCCGGTCCCAGCAGGGCATTTAGTGAAGTGTTAAAGTCGTCGGTGCCATCGTGCGGACCGTATTGGTGCCCCAAACTGATGTTAATGACACAAGGTTTGCCGGCGGCATCGGCCTTGCTGAAGATGTAATTCACGGCATCCAGAATGTCGGAATTTTGGAAGGTGGTTTTTACCACTACGATATTGGCATCCACGGCGCCTCCGTCCAAAGTATCCGGAGGGGTGGTGGTTGCATCTTTGCCCACAAAGGAGCCGGCTACATGAGTGCCGTGTCCCTTGGTATCGTGATGGTTAACCACGCTAAAGGGTGTGCCCGATTGCAAATCCTGATTGATTTGATCTTCGGTAAACTCTGTTCCGTAGGTGTAGCCCTCGGGAGGATTGCCGCTTAATGTTTGGTCCCAAATACTCAGAATCCGCGTTTTACCATTCCGAATAAACATGGGATGATGGAAATCGATTCCCGTATCGATGATGCCGGCAACCACATTCTGACCGGTGTACCCCTTTTCATAAGCAAGGGCAACGTTCTGATAGGCAACGGGTCGTGAATTAAGCGGTTTGCTTTGCACGCCCATTGAAATTCGCTGGATTCCCGGAAGGTTCATCAGATCCTGCAGACGATCTTGAGGAACAATAACCGTGGCAAAATCCCCGAAGTCGCTTTGAACATCAAAGCCGGCGTTAAACAGGGCCTCGCCTATTTTCCCCTTGCCATGCACCAAAAGGTGGTATTCTTTGTGGGCGGTTTTTGCCAGTGGATGCTGGCTGATGTGCTGCAAATAGGGATCGACGATTTGTGCCTGTAAAACAGAAAATAAGGCAATCGTTAAAAGAAGAGTGCGAAAGAACTTCATCATATTCTCCTTCAATTATTTAATGGAGGATTTGCTGGCCCGAGCTAATGCGTAAAATACGCTCGTCCTGCAATAAAGTGCGTAATTGATTTTTGGTGACGTGTGCCGTGTAACGATGCGGGCTCACTTTTTTGAGAAATTTGTAATCGCCCAGGGGGGCTTTGGAAACAATGATAATCCCGATGGTTTCATCCGCGGTTTTGGCCGGTGCTTCAAGCCATTTGGTAACCAGCGGATCTACGGAAACTTGCGGTTTATCCCAAAGCGATTTGTTTGTGGCCACGCATCCGATCAAAAAAAAGAACAGAGTTACCATTAAAAGTGATTTTTTCATAATATGGCTCCCGTCGTTTATTCCGTTAACATGGTATTGTTAATCGGCTTTTTTTAGGAAAAATAAATAATTGTTGAGTAAAATTCCGTGATTACGCGCGCATTTCTCAATTACATGCTTACAGAATTGCCAATCGGAGCGGCAGGGGGAATGCTGCGTACATGGATATCCTGTTGCGGGAAGGGAATTTCGATGGCGCGTTCCCGAAATTTACGCACAATGGCAATGTTTAAATCGGAACGGATTTTGTGGTGATCCTTCGGAGAGGCCAGCCAAACGCGCAAACGTAAATTCCAGGCCGAATCGCCAAAGCTGTCAAACAAAACGTCCGGCTCCGGAGAAGAGAGTACCTGCGGGTGTGCCCTGGCAATTTCGAGCAATGTGTCCAGAACCAGGTCCAGATCCGAGTCGTACGAAACGCCTACTTCGATGTTAATACGTACCCGGGTGTCTCCATAAGACCAGTTAACGACCTTGCTCGAAATAAAATCGCTATTGGGCACAATAATTGAAACATTGTCTAAAGAGCGAATGGTGGTGGAACGGATGTTGATATCCAGTACATCGCCTTCGGTTTGTCCCACCATGACCCGGTCGCCGATTTTGATGGGGCGTTCCAACAGCAAAATGAGACCGGAAACAAAGTTGGAGGTGATATTTTACAGGCCAAAGCCAATGCCGACCGAAAGCATGCCGAAGATAACCGCCAAACCGCTCAAATCGATGCCGATAAATTGGAACGCAATGATGGTTCCGATGGACATCATCAAATAAAAATTGATACGCTGCAAAGTAAACCGTACGCCTTCGTCCACTCCAAGGCGTAATAGAATCCTACGCAATATGAAGAAATTGAAAAACTTGGTAATAAAAAAGCTGATGGTTAAAACCAGAATAAAGAGCACCAGCGAAAAAATGGTAATAGGGGTTTGGTTAATGGAGAACAGGGTAAAACCTAAGAATTTTTCTGTGTGATTTAAAATAAAATCCATGGCAGGCCTCCTGTAACAATCGTTGTGAATAAAAAGTACAAAATTTTCTTGTCAAAATCCCGCCTTTTTTGAAAGAAGGAAAAATTTTGCAGAATTCTCCCCGGGAAAGGATGTCGGTTGTCGGGCATATTTTATGTGAAAACAGGGGATTAACAGGCAGGTGAAGCAGGCGTTTTGTGAATAAATATACATTTAATAAAATAAAAAATTTATTTTGACAATTATTTATCTCGTATATAATTTACAAGATAAAATATTTATCTGGTAAGGAATAATGGCTTTGAAAAAAGACCCCTACAAGCACATCGCGGAACTCATTTTTAATTTAAGGCAAAAGTGCAATCTCAAAGACATTTTGTTTGTGCGCATGATCGGGATTACCCAATCGGAGTACAATTGCCTGGTGCAGTTCTACGATCAGGAAAGAATGGGGGTCAAAGAATTGTCCGAGCGTTTGGGGATTACCCCGGGCGGAGTGACGCGCATTATCACTTCTCTGGAGAATAAGGGGTATGTGGAACGACGGATTGCTCCGGATGACCGGCGCAATATCAACGTGATTCTGACCAAACAGGGTAAGAAGATCGTCGAGCGTATCCGCAAGGTTTCTGCGGAGATCCATGAAGAAATATTCAAACGGATCGATGCCGATTCCAGAGACGAAGTGGTTAAAGCCATTCAGCAACTGCTCAACGCATTGGATTTGTGGCTCAAAGAGCACGGTCAGGAATTGGAAGAATCGTAAAAAATTAAATAAACAGTTAATTGAGAGAGTAAAGCCCATGGAGAACACATCGCGTAGTCCTGTTTTAAAAATTGTAAATGCCTTCATTGTCGCTTTGGTGTTGTTGATTTTTTACATCGCGTGGACGCATGTTACCCTGATAGGGAATTGGGTGGTAATTTTTATCACGGCGTTTATTGTTTCTTTGGCCTTCGTCAAAGGAGAAAAACTGTTTGTCGTGACGCCTAAGAAAATCATTTATTCGATAATTTATCTTTTTTATTTGTTTATTGAAATCGTGAAATCGAATTTTGACGTGGCTCGGCGGGTTGTTCAACCGCGCATCCCCATCAATCCGGGTATTGTTAAGGTGCAAACCAAATTAAAGTCGCCGGTGGGGCGCATGATTCTGGCCAATTCCATTACGCTTACTCCGGGAACGCTTTCGGTAGAGGTAAAAGGCGATTACTATTACATTCACTGGATTGATGTGACGGACAAGGATGTAAAAGGAGCTTCGGAAAAAATTGTTGCCGGTTTTGAAAAATATCTGGAGGTGATCTTTGGCTGAAACTTTGATGCATGTTGCTACCATTATTGCTATGGTAGCTGTTTTGGTTGCCGGTGCGCGATTTGTTTTGGGGCCTTCTGTGGCCGACCGAACGGTTGCTCTCGATACATTGACCATTATTTCTACGTCCCTGATTGTTTTTATCGCATTGTACACCGGCCGGGTAATTTATCTGGACGTGGCATTGGTTTACGGAATACTTAGTTTTATCGGGGTAATTGCCATTGCCCGTTATCTGGAAGGGGGGCTGTAATGGAAGCTCTTCGTTTGTTCGGAGCGATTGTCGCCTTGATCGGCTCGCTCTTTTTGTTTTTAGGTGCATTGGGTATTTTGCGCATGCCCGATTTGTACAACCGCATGCAGGCCGGAACCAAGTCCACTACTCTGGGAAGTATTCTGACATTGCTGGGTATTGGAATGTACCATCCGGATTGGTTTCTGCAAACGTTTATTTTGGTGGCGTTTCTTGTCACAACCAACCCTCTTTCTTCCCATGCCTTGGCCCGCGCAGCACATTTTGCGGGCATTCCCTTGACCAAGAAAACGGTGTTGGATCGTCTGGCCGAAGACGAAGCACAAGAGAAAGCGGATACAGAGAAGGGGGCAGACCATGAATGAAGTGCTGATCATTTTGTTGGGCATTGGAATGGTGGTTGCGGCCATTGCGGCGATTTACTTTAAAAATTTGGTAGCTGCGGCGGTGGCAGGCGGAATTGTCAGCTTGTTTGCCAGTGTGGTTTATTTGGTGTTAGCCGCACCGGATGTGGCAATGACCGAGGCCGCGATTGGTGCGGGACTTTCGACGGCTATTTTCCTGTATGCCATTAAGAAGACGCGGGAACAGGAGGTGGAGAATGATTAAACGCGCTTTTGCTTTTGTGGTGGTGGCTCTCCTGCTGGTTATTTTCTTTAAGATGTTGATGCTGTGGCAACCCCATACCGACTTGTCCGGAGTGGCGCGAGAATATGTGGCCAAAGAGCCCAATCAACTGGGAGCCGTAAACGTGGTTACCGCCATTGTGGTTACCTATCGTGGGCTGGATACCCTGGGTGAGGTGAGTGTGTTGTTTTTGGCTGCCACAGGTGTTGCTTTGCTTTTGCGCCGTCGGGAGAAGAAGGAAAAGGGAATGAAAAGACGTCCGGCCAGTGAGTTTTTAAATACGGGTACCAATTTGTTAATTCCGTTTATCGTGATGTTCGGGGCCTACATCTTTTTGAACGGGCATCTCTCCCCGGGCGGAGGCTTTCAGGGCGGGGCCGTGGTGGCTTCGGGAATTTTACTTTCGCTGCTGGTCTTCCCGCGCTTTAGTTTGAACCATGCCTTGATGAACTGGCTGGAATCCCTGGCCGGGGCCAGCTACGTGGTTGTGGGTATTCTGGGGTTGGTTCTGGCTGCCGGATTTCTGGACAACCGCTTTTTGCCCCTGGGGCAGTATGGAGCCTTGTTGAGTGCCGGAGCCATTCCAGTCATTTACACTTTTATCGGTTTGAAGGTGGGAACCGAGCTTTCGGGTATTTTGGAAAATCTAAAAGAAGAATAGAAAGTTTTTCTAACGGAAAAATGTAAGGTAAAACGATGATACTAATTTTGGGATTTGCTTTTGTTTTGATGGCCATCGGGTTCTGGGGATTATTGACCCGTCGCAATATGATCAAAATGGTCATTAGTCTCTCCATTGTGGACACGGGGTTGGAAATCGGGATGATCTCCATCGGCTACATCAAAGGACGAACGGCACCTATTCTGGATTCGGCTGTGGGCATTGCGCAGGCAGTGCACAAGGTGGTCGATCCGGTACCGCAAGCTCTGGTACTTACGGCCATCGTTATTGGTGTGGCTGTTAATGCTTTGATGCTGGCTTTTGTGATTAATTTGTATCAAAAGAAAAAATCTTTGGACATTAGTGACTACAGGGATATGAAATGGTAGAACCAATTTACATTATCGCAATTGCGCTCGGTGTGGCTTTTTTGCTTCCGGTTTTTGAGCGTTTGGGCAAAACGACACTTAATGTAATATTTTTACTTGCGCTAACGGCTTTTGTCTTTATTTCCGGTCAGTGGTTGTACGGCTTTCTCTTTCAGGGTGTTCAACCGGTGCAAATTTTTACTGCCGGGTTAAAGCCGCCTCTTTCTATTAATTTGCAAATGAGCCTGCAGGAAGCGGTCTTTTTGACCGGCCTGAATTTGCTGGCCTTATTGGGTGGTTTGTATTTGTTGCGCCATTTCAACACCATCGGAGTGCGTACACAGGTACTGTTTTTGCTGCTTACATTGGGCATGAACGGCCTGGTGATGACGCGCGATATTTTTAACCTTTTTGTTTTCGTGGAAATTACTTCGATCGCCAGTTATGCTCTGGTTGGCATGGATCGGGATGTGAAATCGCTTTCGGCCGGGTTTAAGTACATGCTTGCGGGAAGCATCGCTTCTACCTTTTTGCTTCTGGGAATTATTTTTCTTTACAGTTACAGCGGTACGCTAAATATCGACGGAATGATTGAGAGCCCTATTTTGCATTCGGGGCTGCCGGTTGTGGTCATCGCCATTTTCATGCTGCTTTTGTCCTTCTTTATCGAGATGAAGCAGTTTCCGGCCAATGGTTGGGCATTGGATGTTTATCAGGCCGCGAATCCCGGTATTGCCGCGATGATTTCGGCAGGAACCTCTGGCGCCATGTTTTTTGCTTTGTACAAAATTCTTCCTTTGGCTCCGGCCCATTGGCTGATGATTGTTGCCGGAATGGGCTTGCTGACCTTTTTGGTTTCTAACTGGATGGGATTAAAGCAAACCACGACTACGCGAATGCTGGGCTATTCTTCGGTAGGTCAGATGGGAATGTTGCTCATGGCTCTGGCGATGGGGTTTGCTCTTGATCCGCAGTTTAAAATTTTTAAATACATTATTCTTGCCCTTTTCTTTAATCACTTTTTTGCCAAAGCCGGGCTTTATTGGTTGGCCGGTTTAGTAAAACAGGACAATATTAAAGACTGGGGCGTTTTGCGCAAAAAACCGCTTTTGCAATTTTTGCTGGGCGTTTTTGTGCTGGCAATGCTGGGCTTTCCCCCGTTTGCCGGTTTTTGGGGAAAGTGGTCAATGGTAATGGCGCTGGCCAAAGAGCAGCATTTTTGGTGGATCGGTTTTATTTTGCTGGGCTCGTTGTTCGAAGCGGTTTACTTGTTACGGTGGTTCGGCTATGCGCTGAAAGGCGAAACGCAAGAAGCAAGTGTAAAGGTGCAGGGTGAACAACACGTTACTCTGTGGACTTTTGCTTTACTTTCGTTGGGTGTGGGCTACTTGTTTTCTACCCATGTTATGCCGAATGCTGCGGTTTTGTATTTGCCGCTTGCTGCCGCGGCCGTCCTTTTTGTGCTGGACGGGTTACCGGCAAAATTGAAAGGAGTTTTGACCTTTATTCTGGTGGGCGGTTACGCCTATTGGATTTTGCCGACTTTAAGCGGATTTCGGTTCTATTTTGATTTGCTCTTTTTACTGGGCGGATTGGTCATGCTTATCGGCACTCTTGTACGTTCCCGGCGCTCCATGGGCGTTTATCCTTTACTTTTGCTCATGCTCGGCGCTCTGTCCGATTTGGTTTTAGCCAAAGATCTGGTACAGTTCTTTTTTGCCTGGGAATTGATGACCATGTCGTCTTATTTGTTGATTATTCGCGGGAAAAAGGCGCAATGGCCGGCCTTGACTTATGTTGTGTTTAGTTTGGGAGGCGCTTACTTTTTATTGACGGGATTTGCCTTTGCATACGCGGCTTTTCCCGAAAGCATGAGCTTGCGTGTGCTTTCGGCGGCCAGTGCGTACGCTCCGTGGATTTACCTGTTTGTGGCTATTGGATTTCTGGTTAAAATCGCGGCATTGGGCCTGCACATTTGGGCACCGGGTGCCTATGCCGAAGCCGAAGATGATATTACGCCGATGATTTCGGGCATTCTTTCGAAGGCGGGTATTTTCGGTTTTGTTGTCTTGTTTGTTCAAATGGGAACTCCCTACCTGGCCGGCATATCATTAAGCGCGGTACTGGGCTGGGTGGGCGCATTAACGGCGCTGTTCGCCACGCTGTTTGCCGTTTTTCAGGAAGATGCCAAAAAGCTTTTGGCCTATTCCAGTGTGGGGCAGGTCGGTTACATTTTATTGGCGTTGGCGGCCATGTCGCATTTGGGTTGGGCCGCTGCTTTGTGGCACACTTTGAACCATTTGCTTTTTAAGGGACTTTTGTTCCTGGCCATTGCCGGGGTTATTTACCGTACCGGAACGCGTAACATGTACGAAATGGGTGGTTTAATCAAGCGCATGCCCCTTTCGTTTGTTTCGGTATTAATCGGAATTATTGCACTTTCGGGTGTCCCGCCTTTAACCGGATTCGGAGGCAAGTGGCTGCTTTACGAGGCGCTTATCGAGAAAGGCTGGTATTTGCAGACGGGAATCGCCTTTTTTGCCAGCACCATCGCCTTTTTGTATTGCTACCGGTTAATTCATGCCATTTTTCTGGGCATGCCCAAACCGAATCAGCTAAAGATTAAAGAAGCACCAGCGTGGTTGCTTATTCCCCAATACATTTTAATTGCAATCATTATGGTGTTTTCCGTTTTCCCGAAATATTTGTTAGCCCCGCTTTCCCGCATGATCGATCCGGTGTTTAGTTCCACGTTAAACTGGAATCAATACACGGTGTACAGCTCGCTGGGGTATTGGAACGGTGCGGCGGTAATGCTTATTGTGGCTGTGATTTTTATTCTGCTATTGCTGTATTTGGTGCTCATCAATCCGAAGTCTCAAAAGGTTAAGCCGTTTAACATCGTTTATGCGGCAGAACGTCCGGAACGTCCGGAAACAACCCATTATGCCTACAAATTTTTTACTCCGTATCAGCGTGCCATGGCTCCGGTATTAAAACCGCTGGTCAAGCGTTTCTGGAACGGCGTGGATGAATGGGCGCATGCCCTGGCACAAGTTTTTCGTCAGGTTTACACCGGGAACGGTCAAACCTACGCGCT
>CAYXUS010000140.1:0-6180 GCA_964468415.1 uncultured Caldithrix sp. | reverse complement strand
AGCTCTGTTTTAACCTTCCTGGTAGGCAGGGTTTCCACGAAAGATGTAACGCGCTGCCGGCTGTGTGTTTTGCCCTTTGCCGCCGCCTTTGCCGATTATGTGGAAAACGGGCTGCAAATCTATTTACTGCTTCGTTTTCCGGCGCAAGTTAGCGCCATTGCGCTTTTCAGTGCCTGGGTAACCACGACCAAGTGGCTGCTGATCTATTCTACATTTTTAGTCATTTTGGTTTTGAGCGGCCGGATCGTCGCCCGGCGCATTAAAGGCTCCGCTTAAAGGCCTCTGTCCGATAAGCATTTACCGGTGCGCTTCGTTTACGGCTACGTTTTGGGCTAACAGCTTTTGAATCAACGGAAGGGCTTGTTCCCCCGCTGTTTCACCTTGCTTAATAATTTCCCGCGGACGCAAAAAGTCAAAAAATTGAAAATCATTCACATCGGGCGCAATTAGTAGATCGGGTGGGGTTTCACGCAGGCGCAGGGTTAAAATCATGTTTTCCATTGTGGTAGCCACGTGAGCCATTTGTTTACGAAAACTGAGCCGGGCAATTTTTCCCGATCTCTTTTTGTTTTCGAATTCCAGAAAACGTTCGCTAAAATTTCCAAACAGACGCTGCAGAAAAAAGGAAGAGGAATTCGCCACGATCAGACTTTCCTTGGTAACCAGAGTGCCCGAACTTAACCGTTTGGAATGATGCTCCACCGAAGGCGTAACTTTAACCGCAAGCACGATATCGGCATTTAGGCTCCGTGCAATACTAACCGGCACAGGATTTACCACGCCCCCGTCAATCAAATACGTTCCATCGATTTCAGCCGGTTGAAAGAGAAAAGGAAATGAGATGCTGGCCCGAATGGCCTTAACCAAAGAACCGGAATCCAGAATAATTTCTTCCCCACTCCACAAATTGGTAGCCACACAGGCAAACCGCAAAGGCAATTCTTCGATTTTCCGCTCGCCGAGCAATGAGATCAAAAATTCTTGAATGCGCATGCCGTCCAGCAAACCACCGCGCTGCACTTTTCGCGGAAAGAGAATTTGGACGACGCGTTTCCAATTGGTGGAACAAGCGATTTCTTCGAGCTGGCTGGCATTTAATCCTGCGGCATAAGCCCCGCCAATCATGGCTCCCATGCTTGTTCCTACGATAATATCAATCGGGATGTCGTGTTTTTCCAGTACTTTTAAAATGCCGATGTGGGCCAGGCCGCGGGCGGCGCCGCCTCCCAGGGCCAAGGCCACTTTGGGTCGGCCGGAACTGTTTTTCATGATGTTTTCCTCTCACCGAATCACAAAAATCGGGCTTCCGAATTTGAACGTGTAAACAAATTTAGGGGTATTCCATTAAAAAGCCAACCTGTTTTTTAAGCAGCCGGCTCAAAAGCCCAAATATTATTTGGTTTTAGAAATTATTTTACTTATCTTCTCAGTGTTAATAATTTTTTAGGAAGTAACGACAGGTATTTTTTAAAACAATCCCATGCATTCCCCAAGTAAATACGACAAATTTTTCTTTCAATTAATTTATGTTTCATTTCTAAGTTATAGGAGCCTAAATTGAATATTTATGTAGGTAACCTTCCGCGAACCACAGACGAGGAAACTGTGCGTAATCTATTTACCGAGTACGGTGAAATCACAGAAGTTAAACTTTTAAGAGATCACTACAGCGGTGAACTTCGCGGATTTGGTTTTGTGACCATGCCTTCTGACGAAGAAGCGCAAAATGCGATCGACGCATTAAATGGAACCGAATTGGAAGGCCGTAGCCTGGTTGTGAACAAAGCACGTCCTCGTCGTGACAATTCCGGTGGCCGGAATTTCAACCGGGGCGGTGGTTACCAAGGTGGTGGCAATCGTTCACGTTCATGGTAAAAAATTAAAAGCCCCTTTTTAGGGGCTTTTTTATTCCGGGAATATTAGCTATTTGCGTTGTGTTTGCGCCACTTAATTTTGGCTTTGTGGCGTTTTTGGCTGGGGCTTATGTAGTGCGATTTTTTCTGCCAGGTCTCTAAAATTTGTGCTTTGCGCACTTTACGATTAAAGGCACGTAGGGCTTTGTCAAAATTCTCATACGTACCCACGTGAACGGTAACCATATTACCCTCCTTTGTAGATTTTTTATTAAAACGCTTAAAGAGGATAATAGGTTTCCTTTTTAATCATTCTAACTGTTGCCCTTCTTCCACGTCGTAGCCGTTTAAAAATGCTTCGACGGACATGCGCTTTTTACCCTGTATTTGCACTTCAAAAATATCGACGGCCCCCTCGGCACATTGTACCGTAAAACAATTTTTCAACACTTTTACGATCGTTCCGGGCGCCTGATCATAATCGGCTTTGATCGGTTGAGACCGGAAAATTTTTAATGTTTTGCCCTGCCAGTAGGCAAAGGCCCCGGGATAAGGACTCAATCCCCGAATCCAATTGTGCACTTCCCGTGCGGGGCGGTCAAAATGCAGATGGCAAAGCTCCTTGGTAATTTTAGGTGCTTTACTCACCTGAGACTCATCCTGCTTTTGAGGTTGCAGGGTGTCGTTTTCCAGCCCATCCAGTGTTTGTAAAAGTAACTGCGCTCCCACTTCGGCTAAAACATCGTGCAGTTCCCCGGCAGTCATGTTTTCGGAAATCGCGACCTTCTCCTGCAAAAGAATGTTGCCTTCGTCCACCCGCTCATTGATTAACATGGTGGTTACACCGGTTTCTGTCTCCCCGTTAATGATAGCCCAATTGATGGGAGCGGCCCCCCGATATTTGGGCAGCAACGAAGCATGTACATTTACCGTTCCTTTGGGCGGCATATTAAAAACAACAGGAGGCAAAATCCGAAAAGCGACCACAACAAAAATATCCGCAGGCCACTTTTTCAATTCCCCTAAAAAGGATTCATCTTTCAGGGAATCCGGCTGCAGAACCGGCAAACCGTGCTGCAAAGCCACCTGCTTGACGGGAGAGGGCTTTACCTTCAGGCCTCTGCCCTGCGGCTTGTCCGGAACCGTAACAACGCCCGTAACCTCGTGTTTGGATTCGAGCAATTTTTCAAGGGACACCCGGGCAAAATCGGGCGTCCCCATGAAAACAACGCGCATTATTTTCCTGATCCTACGGGTTTAACCGAACTGATGGCACTGCGTTCGATGTTAATTTTTACGTTGTCATCCACTTTTAGAATAACCGTTTTGTTATCATCGGTAAAACCGACCACCTTGCCGTGAATTCCGCCCATCGTAACCACATGGTCGCCTTTTTTCAGTGCTTCCAGCATCTTCTGTTTTTCCTTTTGGCGTTTGGCCTGAGGACGGATCATCAGAAAGTACATGATCACAATGATTAAAAGAAACGGCAAAAAGGCCATAAAGGCATTACCGCCACCCTGTTGTTGTCCCTGATTGGCAGGGGCCATTAAGAGAATAAAGTCTAACATAGCTTCTCCTTTAATTTTAATTGTTTAATTTTCAACTACACTGGTTATTTTTACCAGAATTTCATCTTTCCATGCTTTAAAACGGTTTTCGAGAATGGCTTTACGCGCCTCGCGCACCAGCCAAAGATAAAAATGAATATTGTGCAAAGTAGCCAGTTTTAGACCCAAAATTTCGTTGGCATTGTACAAATGCCGCAAATAGGCTCTCGAAAAGTTTTGACACGTGTAGCACGTACAATGTTCATCAATCGGCTTCGGATCTTCTTTAAAACGCGCTGCTTTTAGCACCATTTTACCCTGTGTCGTAAAAACAGTTCCGTTCCGGGCGTTTCGCGTAGGAATCACACAATCGAACATGTCCACACCGCGTTCGATAGCGTTCAAAATATCATCCGGCATTCCTACGCCCATCAAATAACGCGGTTTTTCCGCCGGCAAAAGATCGGTACAAAAATCGGTCATTTCGAACATGGTTTCTTTGGGCTCACCAACCGCCAACCCTCCGATGGCATAACCCGGAAAGTCCAGATCGATGAGCGCCCGGGCGCTTTTTTCCCGAATGTCTTTGTACACGCTTCCCTGCACAATGGCAAACAGCTGCTGGCGATGGCCGTACAAAGGCTGCCAACGGGCAAAAATTTCCCGGGCCTGGCGTGCCCATTTAATTGTGAGTTCGTTCGATTTTTCCGCGTAATCCCGATCGGCAGGGTAAGGCGTGCATTCATCCAGCACCATCATGATGTCGCTGCCCAGAGCCTGCTGAATTTCCAGCACCAGCGCCGGGGTAAATTTATGATAGGAACCATTTAGGTGAGATTGGAACAAAATACCTTCTTCGTCTATTTTACGTAAATCTTTCAGGCTAAATACCTGAAAGCCCCCGCTATCGGTTAAAATGGCCCGATCCCACGAAATAAAGGAATGCAGGCCTCCCATTTTCCGAATAAGCTGATGGCCCGGTCGCATGTACAAATGGTAGGTATTGCCAAGAATGATCTGGGCGTTAACTTCATGCAAATTTCTTGGGGAAAGGGTTTTTACCGTGCCTTGGGTACCCACAGGCATGAAAATAGGTGTTTCAATAATTCCGTGGTCGGTGCTCAGTAAACCTGCGCGTGCTTTGCTTTGGCTATCTGTGTGCTCTAATTTAAAAAACATACCCCGTTTCAGTTTAATTTAAGAGTGCGTAAATTAACAGATTTATTGGCAAAAGAGCAAATATTTCTGTGTGGCAGCCGGGCAGAAGCGGATGTTGGCAAGTATTGGTTTACCCGCCTGATTAGCCTGAGCAATGGAGGACGGTTAATTGTTATTGCGAAAAACTTCCCGGTATTTTTGAATGTTTAATCTTCGCTGATAAAAAAGGTCTTCCAGAACCAGTGCCACTGCCCCCAAAAGAGCGGCATTTTCTTTCAGTTTGGCTTTCTTTATTTTGACCACACGGCTGGGCGTACGCAAAATGTCTTTTTTAATCTGTTCCTTTACGTAGTTGATTAAAATTGAATTGCGCGCCAAAGGCTGGCCCCCGATAACAATCAATTCCGGATTCAATGTATTAATGAGATTAATACACACCACCCCCACCAAAAATCCGTATTCCCGAATCAACTCAATCGCCAGGGGATTATTGTTTTGGGCTTCTTTCAGAATGTAATCCACGCTTAATTTTTCCACATCGAGCATGCCTTTAAACGCTTCGTCCTGCAAGGCCCGTTTGGCTCCTTCCACAAGCACCTGATCCGACAAAATTCCACCGAAATTGGTGTGCCCGTCAAAAAGGTAACGACACTCTTCTTTTTGCCGAAGCATGTAGCCCACATCATAATAACCGATTTCACCGGCACTGGCCGAGACCCCCCGGTACAGTTCGCCATTAATGATAATACCGGCCCCCAATCCGTCTCCGATCCAGAGGTAGACCATGTTTTCGTGGTTTTTGCCATGCCCGAAGTAATATTCGCCCAGACTCATGGCCTTAACATCGTTTTCAATGATCACCTGCATTCCGTAGCGATTTTCCAGCGTCTTTTTCATCGGGAAACCGACCCAATTAAACAACGTATCCGATTCCTGAATTTTTCCGTCGCGGTAGTTGATTAATCCGGGAATGGCCACGCCAATTCCAATGGGTCTGGCACGTTTTACCCAAGGGATGTCCAGATAGGCATCGATGTAACTGTAGATTTTTTTCACCACCTGTTTAAGCGGCGTCCCGCGATCAAACGTAAAATAATCCAATTTGGAAAGTTTGGCATTCAAATCACTGATGGCAACCCGGGCATGGTCACGTTTAATTTCCAGCCCGATGGCAAAACCGGATTTGGGATTAAATTCCAAGAGAATCGGACGTCGCCCTCCAAAACGGGTGGAACTTCCCTGCCCCACTTCTTTGACATATCCTTGCTCGATCAGCAGTCCAATAATCTCCGACACGGCAGCTTTGGACAATTTGTAACGTTTTGCCAACTCGGCTCTTGAAATAGGCCCTTCGTTTTTGATAAAGCGTAAAATATTAAGTTCGTTATACTCACGAACCAACTTAGGCCCATACCCTGCTTCTCTGATCATTGAGTACCCTACCTTAAATCTACTTTTTTTATTTTAACCTAAGATAATATCAAAACCGATCGAATAAAAGAGAAATTGAATGTTAAAATCCAATTATTTAGTAGATTTTTGCAAAATTTTGTGTTATTATTATTATTCAGATTAGCAACAAAGTATTTTGCACGACTTTGTTGTTAACAAACACAAAA
>CAYXUS010000139.1:0-2609 GCA_964468415.1 uncultured Caldithrix sp. | reverse complement strand
GGATGCAGGCGCAAAGCGTTTTCGATTTCGCCCAGCTCGATGCGGAATCCGCGTAATTTAACCTGATGATCGATGCGACCCAAAAATTCCAGCATGCCGTCCGGACGCCAACGCACCAAATCGCCGCTGCGGTACATGCGTCTTCCGGGCTCTTCGGAAAAGGGATCGGGAACAAAGGCCTGTGCGGTTAATTCCGGGCGATTCAAGTAGCCGCGGGCCAGTCCAGCGCCGCTTATGCACAATTCGCCGGGCGCACCCAAAGGGACGGGCTGCAGGTTTTCGTCCAGAACGTAAAAACGGGTATTGGCCAACGCGCGTCCGATAGTGGGGCGAGGTCCGGCCGTTTGCACCTTGGTAATCGAGGCGTCCACCGTGCATTCTGTGGGACCGTACATGTTAAAAAAGGTGATCTCTTTTTCTTCGAACAGCGTGCGCCAAAGATTTTCGTCCAGCGCTTCGCCACCGGTGGTAAACACCTTGGGCTTTGCTTGTCCTTTTTCCAGCAAACCGGCTTCGAGCATGAGTTTTAATTGCGAAGGCACGCCGTCGGCGCTTTCGATTTTGTTCCGGCGAAAAAAACGTACCAGAGCGGCGCCGTCTCCGCGGATTTCTTCGGGAATGATGTGCAATTCGTGTCCGTGCAGCATCATGACAATGCGTTGCATGGAAGCATCGAACACGATGGGTGCGTTCAAGCTAATACGTACCGCTTCTTTTTCCAGGGGATTGTAAATCAAATGCTGCAAATTGGCGGCCAGATTCATGACCGAGCGGTGGCTAACAACCACGCCTTTGGGCTTGCCGGTGGAACCGGAAGTGTAAATGATGTAAGCCGCATTGTCGGAGGTCATCGCCACGCGCGGATTTTGTGTCTCGCCCGAGGAAAAAGCCGAGGGCAACTCGTCCAGAGCAAGGGTTTCGATGCCGGTTCCGTCCAAAACGGAGCGGTTGGCGGTGAGTGTCAAAGCCAGTTGCATTCCCGTGTCGCGCACGATAAAATCGATGCGTTCCCGCGGGTAATTGGGATCCATGGGAACGTAAGCTCCGCCTGCTTTGAGAATGGCCAGCAAACCGATCATCATTTCCGCCGAGCGTTCCAGACACAGGCCGACCGGCGTTTCCGGCTTTACGCCTTTTTCGATCAGATAGTGCGCGACGTGATTGGCGCGGCGATTCAGCTCGGCGAAGTTTAGTGCCGTGTCTTTAAAAACCAGAGCGGTTCTTTGCGGAAAAGCATCCGCGGTTTGTTCGAACTTGTGCTGAAGACAAAGGTGCTCTTCGTACGGCAAAGTGCGATCGTTCCAGCGGTGGAGTACCAGATCGCGTTCCTGCCGGTCGGAAAACGGAATTTTTTCCACCGGAGCTTCCGGATGTTCGACCATGAAGGTCAGCACCGATTGCAATTGATCGGCTAAGATGCGCACCTGATCTTCTTCCGTTCGGGCGGTATCGAAAGCCAGTTTGAGCGACAGACGGCCTTTGAAGGTGGCAATGAGCGACAGGGGATAATTGCTGCGTTCGTAAGAGGAAATCTCAGAAAAACGCACGCTGCCGGGTAAACTTTGCATGGAAGAATCCACCGGATAATTTTCGAAGACAACGATAGTATCGAACAGCGCGATGTCGCGGGGTAAATCGGCCCAGCCTTGAATATCGGCCAGAGGCGTGTATTCCACCTCGCGGGATTCGGCCGCCTGCTTTTGCAAGGATTTTAAGATATGTTCCGCATTTTCCCGGGCATTAAAACGGACACGTACGGGCAAAGTGTTAATGAACATGCCTACCATGTTTTCAACGCCTTTTAGCTGCGGCGGTCGCCCGGAAAAAGTCGCGCCGAAAACCACGTCGTTTTGTCGCAAATAGCGCGAGAGAAGCAATCCCCAGGCCGCTTGCACAAAGGTGTTTACCGTAACCTGAAAACGGCGGGCGGTTTGTTGCAAGCGTTCCGAAAGCGTTTCGGACAGTTCGAAAATAACGGCGGATCGTTCGCCCGGGGCTTCGTTTCGAGCGCTGCGCACAAAGGGCAAAGGAAGCGGTGAATAATCGGAAAGCAGGCGTTTCCAGTACGTTTTGGCTTTGGAAAGATCTTGTTTTTGCAACCAGTTGATGTAATCGCGGTAGGGACGAACCGGCGGCAGTTGTAACGGCTTTTGCTGACGTTTGGCTTCATAAAGCAAAAAGGCTTCTTTCAAAATGATGGGCATGGACCAACCGTCGGCCAGCAAATGGTGGAAAGACCAGATGAATTGGTAGAGATTATCATCCAGACGAATCAAATGGAAGCGCAGCAGCGGCGCCTTGTTTAGTTGAAAGCCTTTTTTGCGGTCGTCTGCGGCGTATTGTTGCAGGCGTTGCTTTTGCTCTTCTTCGGGCATGCCGCGCCAATCGAGCTCGACAAAAGGAATGTCAACACGGCGTTGCACCACTTGCAGCATGCGATCCAGCTTTTTCCAGACAAACGAAGTGCGCAGGGCGCTGTGGCGCTGAACCACCGTTTGCCAGGCTTCCTTGAAAGCGGCAATGTGCAAATTTCCGTGAAGTTTTACAGAAAATTGTTCAAAGTAGGTGGCCGATTCGGGATTGTACACGTAATGAAACAACATGCCTTG
>CAYXUS010000138.1:0-5839 GCA_964468415.1 uncultured Caldithrix sp. | reverse complement strand
AAACTTATCGCGAAAAATGAAGTGGAAAAGCCCCACTGCCGCGTAAACTATGGCGGCATGCAAAATGGTGTTCCATTTAATCCAGAGAATGCTTCCGGTGAGCAGCTCTTTGATGTGTTCGGCACCGTGCGGAGCCTTATCGATAACCAGAATGGCAATGGCCGCCGCCAGGGCGTACACCAATCCGATAACGGCTTCCTGCGGAATTTTTTCGTTGCGGAAGCGCGACAGGGAAAAAACCGCTGCGCCGATCATTGCAAAGCCCAGAGAAAACCAGTACGCGCCGGTTGTCCCGGGCAAAATTCCGAACAGGAACCCCACGGTTGTGCCCAGCGCGGCAACCTGGGCCAGAGCCAGATCGACAAAAATCACCTTGCGTTTAATGACATGCAATCCCAGATAGGAATGAATGCCGACCAGGATCAAACATTCAAAGAACGCCGGCGCCATAATATCCCAGATGCTTAAATTCATGTGTGTCCCTTTTCTTTATTTTTTAGAGGGATCGCCAGCTTTCGGCAATCCCCCGGAATCGAATGTTAATTAACATTTGTTTGAATTTATTTGGCTTCTGCTTGCAAAAAGGCCTCGCGCAGGTGGCTTACCCAATAATCCACCAGTTGAAAGACATCATCGGTGCCGGGCGCGCCACCCACACCCATCGGCACAATGACGGGAATGGCACCGACTTTGTCGCAAATTTCGGTGACCTTTTTTTTGCTGAAGTAGTTGGCTGCCATCAATACTTTTACGTGATACTTACGCATTTCCCGTACCAGTTCTTCCACATGCCGGGGAGAAGGCGGAATGCCCGGCTTGGGTTCCACATAGCCCACGATTTCCACCCCGAAAGTTTGTCGGAAATAGGCCCAGTTTTTGTGGTACGTTACGATTTTTTTACCCCGAAAAATCATACCTTCTTTCAACCAGCCGCCCAGATAATCGATAAGTTTTTTACCTTTGAACGAGTTTTTTTGCAGGAAAGGAATAAGTTGGCCGCTTAATGTTAATTTTTGTAACAATGCACCGCCCATCAGTTGTACCAACTGCGCGCCAAACAGGCGATTGTACAGTTGGCTCTCGAAGTTGTGCAGATTTTCTTGGTAATAAGCTTTATGTGCCGGATCGATGTTTTCCAGCCCGGTTTCGATGTTGCGGGCAATTTGAATGAAATTTAACGGGCCGGTAATAATGTGCGGATTACCGTAAATGTGCAAGCCGCCTTCGCTCCGCGAAAGGACGCTGGGTTTGTCCAGTAATTGGATGCCCTGACTGGCAGAAACGTAACCGATTTGCCCGGATCGGATGCGCGGATTTTTGGACATATCGACCAGTGTCGGTGCCCACAGTTCCAGATCCAGTCCGGTCGAAACGAACAGGTCGGCATTGTGCAAGAGAACGGCATAACTTGGCTTGGGGCGCACGAAGTGCGCGTCCTGATTTCCGGCGACAATGTAATGCACTTCGACTTTGTCGCCACCTATTTTTTGCGCGATGTCGGCATAGGTGCTAAGTGTGGTGACCACTTTCCATTTCTTTTCGCCTGCCCACGTGGCAGATAAGCCCGCTAAAAGAATCAACAAAATATATGTAATGCGTTTCATGATTTCCTCCGAATGTTATCGTCGTTTTTTTACCGTTTCCAATATTAGTAGCGTTCGTGTTTATGGGGCCCGGCGGCCCAGGTGAGTTGTAGGCGTAAAATGGAATTGCTTTGCCCGGCCGCATTGCCGTCCAGGTAATTGTACTGCAAACGGAAGCGTACCCAATGGCTTTGCCACCACGTTACGTAAGGGACAAGCTGGTACAAATATTTTCCGCTGTTAGTTTCGGCGAAAGGTTGTGTGTAATCGACACGCAAGCCGGCATACCAGCGTTCGTTAAAACGATATTGCACGTAAGAATAGGCGCCCAATGCTTTGATATGTTTTCTGAATGGAAGCTCTTTGTCGGCGTAAAATAGCTCCGAACGCCAGGTAAAAGAATGGTAATGAGCGCGATTGATGGGCTCCCAGGTCAGGGTTAAATCCAAACCGCCAAGTTTGGTGAGGCGGCTGTGTTCGCTGAACAGAGAATCACCCAGCCAACCGCGACGATTGTTGTGTCCGACCATTCCGGACAGCCCAAGTTCCAGATAGGTATTTTCATTTAAATCGTAGTAGTTTTTTAGATGCGCCAGCACGGTGGGGAACGAAAAGAGCTCCCCGGCAAAAAGATGTGCATTTTGCCCGTTGGTGAACTGGATGGTAAGCAGGTTGGCATTGGCCCAGAGTTTGGGCAAAAGCCAATCCAGCGAAAAACCGGTTTGGTTCAACCCGCCACTTCCGAGAATAGTCGTTAAAGCTAAAGGAAAATCGAATTGATCCAACGAATGGGCATGCCAGCGATTGATTACCCCGAATTGCTGGCGAAATTTTCCGATGGTCAGGGAAATGTTTGGCAGAAAATTCGTCCAGGTGGCATAGGCTTCACCTAACTCGATTCCGTCGGGATGGATACCTACGGCAATCTTGGTCAGGCTGAACGGGTCCAGATTACTTTGAAAATGCAAGCCGACAACTCGAAAGTAACTTCCGGTGCGCTGGTGCCCCGCATAACCGGCATTATTTAAGACGCCCTGCGTGTATACGTCGCCGGTTACGCTGATTTCAGGATTAATGGCCTGCAGCGAACGCTGTCCGCTTTTAAATACTTTGGGCTTTTCGTTTTCGGGATTTAAAGTCGCAGCCGCTTGCATGGCTTGCTCGCGCAATTTCTCCAGCTCCGATTGGGCCTGCTTTTCTTCCAGAGCCTGCAAACGTTTTTGCAAGGTCTGGACTTTTTGTAATAAAGAATCTATTTTGGCAGTTTGAACTTTTTCGCTTGACTGAGCCCATGTTAGCATGGGCCAGGTGAAAAGTAACAGAAAAACAAAGAACTTTCGCATGGTTTCCCTCCGCATAGTTAATACCGTGCTACAACATGACGGACGGCTACCGCCGTTTCATGCGCAACGTCTCAAAGAAATTAGATTTTCAAACCGGAATATTGAACGCTCACCCTGTTTGCGGGCGTACAAAGGTCGATTGAAAATGAAATCGGTTTGAAAAAGTGTTCCGGAATTTTTGGGACGGGTTAGCGAACGGGCGGAGGTGCGCGGTGAGAAAAACAGGTAAAAATGAGCAGGGGTTGGAAAGAATCGTTCTGCAGGTGCAGAATTTCGACAAACGGAACCGGGTTAAAAGGCTCAATAGGCGGTGTTGATTGCTCCAGGTTTGCCGTGTTGTATAAAATGTAGGCCGGGCACGAATTGTTTTCGCCCTGAGACAGGGGGTGGTTGTGCGCCAGTACTTCAACCGACGTCAAGAACAACAAGACCGCAATCAGATTGAAAACGACAATACGTTTTGCCCGCATTTTTTGGTTCCGTTTGGTTTAACGGAAGCAAAGTTGATAATTTTTTTAACGAAATGCAAAAAAATTACGGGGTTTCGGCATACATTTCTTCAATGATCGGTTTGTAGTTTTCCTCGATTACGCGCCGCTTAATTTTCAGGGTAGGTGTAATCTCACCTTTCTCCTGAGAAAAAGGCTGGGCCAATAGACGAAATTTTTTAATGCGTTCGTAACTGGCCAGTGAGTGAGAAAGCTGTTCCAGACGTTTGGCGTAAAAGTCGATGATTTGTTTATTGCTTACCAAATCTTCCGGGCTGGAAAAGGGAATGCCATGCGATTGGGCATATTCTTTTAAAGCGTCGAAGGCGGGCACAATTAAAGCCGTCAAATATTTTCGTTTGTTGCCAATTATCGCGATTTGTTCAATGTAGTAATCTTGCCCGAGCAACGATTCGATGTGCTGGGGAGCAATGTTCTTTCCGCCTGCGGTGATGATGATGTCCTTTTTTCGATCGGTAATGTGCAAAAAGCCTTCGTCATCCAGATAACCGACATCACCGGTTTTGAACCAACCGTCTTCGGTAAAAACTTCTTTGGTTAATTCCGGCTTTCGGAAATAGCCCTTCATTACATTTTGACCTTTTACCAGAATTTCACCGTCATCGGCAATTTTTACTTTGCACACACTCACTACAGTGCCGGGCGTACCAAACTTAAAGCGATCTTTGCGATTGCAGGTAACGACCGGGGAAGTTTCGGTCAGGCCGTATCCTTGCGCAATAAATATTCCGGCTGCAAAAAAGAATTCTTCGATTTCCTGAGACAGGGGAGCGCCTCCGGCAGAGAAAAAGTTTAAACGCCCTCCCATAATGGCACGGATTTTATTTAAAATTAAGACTTTCGCCAGAGCGTGCTTGAGACGCAAAGACATAGGAATATTTTGCTGACCAAAAATTTTGTATTGATAGGCCTTGCCGATGGCAATGGCCCAATCGAATAGTTTGCGTTTAAAATCGGAGGCCTCCTCCAGTCGGGCGTAAACTGTGGCATACATCTTTTCGTACAAGCGCGGCACACCTACCATGAAAGTAGGCCGTACTTCTTTGAAATATTCCAGAATTTCTTTGGGATTTTCACAGTAATATACCGTGACCCCATGCGATTGTGTCCAGTGGGTCGAGGATTTCTGATAGGAATGGCTGAAAGGCAAAAAGCACAGCTCAATATCATCTTCACTAATATCGAACAGAGGATCCAAGGCTGTAATCTGACTGAAAATATTGGCCTGTGTAAGCATCACCCCTTTTGGTTCACCCGACGTTCCGGATGTGTAAATAATGGTGGCAATGTCTTCCTCGGTGGCAGCTTGTAAGCGCTTTTCGACTTCTTCGGTGTTGGGGGCATTTCTACCCGACTGGAGAAAATCGTCAAAATAAAGGCTATGTTCATCATTGTGTAGCTTGACAGAGCGATCGAAAACAACCACCTGCTCCAGATATTCGTTTTTGTCGAAAAATTGCATGACCCGATCGTACTGCTCCTGCCCGCCTACGAACAAAAGGCGGATTTGTGCATCATTAACGATGTATTCCGTTTCGCGGACCGAGTTTGTGGCGTAGATGGTCGTGGTAATGCCGCGTACTCCCATAATGCCATAGTCACTAATTGTCCATTGGGGCTTGTTCAGAGAATAGATGCCCACTCTTTCCTGTTCTTTTAAACCGAACTGCAAAAGAGCCTGTGAAACGCTTTTGATTTGTTCTCCCATTTCTTGCCAGGTAAGGTATTCCCATTGACCGTTGGCTTTGAAGAATAAAGCCGGTCTCTGGCCGTATTTTTGTACACGATCAAGGATCATTCGGGTTAAATGTCGTTGCTGCATAAACGCTCCGTGTTTTGCCGTCTATCTTTACAAATTTATAATTTCGCAAATGGAGATACATAGGTTTGTAAAAATTGTGTAAAACATTTTTGATTTTTCGTAGTTAAAATACAAGTAAAGAAAAATCGCTTTGTGTGAAGTAAAAACGGAAAAGATTTTTCTCGGGAAATCGAAAATTTTAGGAAGAAAAATATTGACACGAGTAAAAAGAGTTTTTATATTTGGCACTCGTTGATGAGAACATTGATAACAACTGAATTCGGCCTTCCTGCAAAAGGAAGGCGAACCCGATAAAGTTCAAAACCGGTATCGTCCCGCAAGGGCGGGACGGAGTGGCTGTTATCCCGCCGGGGCGGGATGTAGGTTCGAGTTCGCTAATTAAATTTTTGACAATTTTATTTAAGGAATTCCGGCGTAGCTCAATTGGCAGAGCGGGTGGCTGTTAACCACTAGGTTGTAGGTTCGAGTCCTACCGCCGGAGCGTAAGCCCTTGTTAACTTCGAAGTTAGTAAGGGCTTTTCTTGTTATTACTGACAAATACTGACAAAGATTTACAAAAAATAAAAAATATCTATTTTTTTA